>JBKBNW010000090.1:0-8038 GCA_046295115.1 Demequina sp. | reverse complement strand
GCGCTCGCTCACGGTGTCGAGCGCACTCGTGGCCTCGTCAAGCAGCAGCACGGGCGGGTCCTTGTGCAGCACGCGCGCGATCGCGATGTGCTGCTTCTCGCCGCCGGACAGCCGGTAGCCGCGCTCCCCCACGACAGTGTCGTAGCCGTGTTCGAATCGCTGGATCTGGTCGTGGATGTTGGCGTTGCGGCAGGCGGCGACGAGCTCCTCATCGCTCGCACCCGGCTTGGCGTAGCGCAGGTTCTCCGCGATGGTCGCGTGAAACAGGTAGGTCTCTTGACTGACGACGCCGATGTTCTCGACGACCGACTCGTGGGTGAGCTCGCGCACGTCGGCGCCGGCGAACAGCACCGCGCCCGAGCTCGCCTCGTGCAGCCGCGCCGCGAGGTAGACCACGGTGGTCTTGCCCGCGCCGGAGGGGCCGACGAAGGCCACCGTCTGGCCCGGCTCCGCGACAAAGGACACTCCGTCCAGGGTGGGCACCGCAAGGGCCGCCGCGTCCGGGTAGCGGAAGGTGACGTCGCGAAACTCCACCCTGCCCACCGGGCCGGGAGCGTCTGACGCGTCCCGCGCATCGGGCGCATCCACGATGGCGGGTCGCAGGTCCAGGTACTCAAAGATGCGCGAGAACAGCGCGCGCGAGGTCTGCACCTCGAGCGCGACTCGCATGAGCGCCATCAGCGGGAACAGCAGGCGCGCCTGGATCGCGGTGAAGGCGACCACGGTGCCGGCGGTGATGGCGGGCTCGAACCCCTGGTCGTTGGCGCGCGCGATGAGCAGCCCAGAGGCCAGGTAGATCACCGCAGGGACGGAGCTCATGATGACGTTGACGACGCCAAAGAACCACTGGCCCGACATCGACAGTCGCACCTGCAGGTTGATCTGGTTGGCGTTCTCCGCGCCGTACCGCTGGGACTCCAGCCGCTGCCGGTTGTAGACCTTCGACAGCAGGATTCCGCTCACGGACAGCGTCTCTTGCGTGATGGCCGTCATCTCGGACAGCGACTCCTGGGCGCGGGAGGCGAGCCGCGCGCGCACCTGTCCGACCTTGCGCTGAACCAGCACCAGCGCGGGCATCAGCACCACCGCAATGAGCGTGAGCCGCCAATCCAGCAGGATCATCGCGACCAGCGAGGCGAGCACTGTCACCGAGTTGCCGACGATGCTCGAGATGAAGGTGGTGAGCACGCCCGAGACGCCGCCCACGTCGTTCTGCAACCGCGACTGGATCACTCCCGTCTTGGTGCGCGTGAAGAACGCCAGGTCCATCGATTGCAGCTTGTCGAACAACCGCATGCGCAGGTCACCGGTGACCTTGTTGCCCACGGACGCGGTGACGTACGTCTGCCACACGCCCAGCGCCGCGACCGCCAGGAAGATCCCGATCACGAGCGCTACGAGCTCCATCAGCAGCGTGATGTTGGGGCCGCCGGGCGGGAACAGGGCGTCGTCGAAGATGCGCCGGATGATCAGCGGCGGCACGACACCGGCCGATGCCGTGATCACCACCAGCGCGGCGGTGAGTCCGAGCTGGCGGCGGTAGGGCGAGAACAACGCCGCGACGCGACGCCACAAGTCCGGGATGTCGGGGGCGGCGGCGTTCGCCGCGCGCTGCGCCGCCTCGTCGCGACCCGCCGTTCCGCGACCGTGGCCGCCGCCGCCGAGCGCGGCGCGGCGCGATCCGGGCGGCGGGGGCAGGCTCATGCTCGCCAGCGTAATGCGCGCCGTCGCAGCGCCATTGCGCGGCCCGTGCGCCGCCACGTCGCCATCGATGAACGTGCACCCTGGCAGACGGCCCCCGCGAAGGCGCTGATAAAATGCCCGAATGTCAACACCCCGCCCGGCGCGTCTGGGCCGCATCTCCGTCCCGCTCGAGACCATCCGGGAGGTGGGCCAGCCGCCCGCGATCCGTGGACGCGCGACGGCGGAGCACTGGAGCGCCTCGCTGTACTGGCGCAAGGTGTCCCCGCGCCTGACCCAGGTGTTTCTCAAGGCCGGCCTGAGCGCGGACGCCGTCACGGTGGGCGTGATCCTCACGGGCTGGATGGCGGCGGCTTCGCTGTTGATCCCCTCGGTCGCAGGCCCCTTGCTTGCCGCGGTCTTCGCGCAGCTGCAGATGCTTGTGGACGCCTCCGACGGCGAGGTCGCGCGCGTGCGGGGCACGTCGGGCCCCCGGGGCGTGTTCCTTGACAAGATCGCGCACTACACAACCGAGGGGTCGATCCCCATCGCGCTCGGAGCCGCGCTGGCGATCTCTCGCGACGACGTGCTCCCCCTCGCTCTCGGGGCGCTACTGGGCGCGATGGTGCTGATGAACAAGAGCCTCAACGACGCGGTGCACGTGGCACGTTCGGCCGTCGGCATGGACAAGGTGCCCGACTCCACCGAGTCGCGCCAGATCAGTCACTCGCTGCTGGGGCTTGCGCGCAAGGTGTTCAACCTGGTGCCACTTCACCGCGTGTACCACTCCGTCGAGATGACCCACCTGATCCTGCTCGCCGCGCTGGTGCAGATGCTCGTGGACGCCCCCGTGGTGTGGTGGACGCTCATCGCGCTCGTCGCGATTACGCCGTTCGTCCTGGTGGGACACTTTGTCGCCATCATCGCGTCGCCCAAGCTGCGGCCGGTGCGCTGAGAGAGGCGACCGCCACCAGGCGTTGACCGCGCGCTCTCGCGCCGTCGACCCTAGGGTGGGCGCATGACTCCCGATTCTGAGAACGAGTCCCTCTTTCCCCACGACGGCGCGCGTGCGCACGCCCCCGCTGAACCTCCGGCGCCACCGCCGGCGGCCGCGCGACCTCTCCCGGCCGCGGCGGCCGTGCTCGTGGGTGCGGCGTGCGCCGTGCTGGGGCTGGCCCCGTGGCTCGTCACCGGCGTGTCGCTACCGCTGCAGAACATCTGGCGTGAGGTCACGCGGCCCGAGGACATGCCGCTCGCGCTGCTGCCGCTCAGCCAGTACTTCCTCGTCGCAACGGTGGCGATGGTGGTGGTCGGCTCTGCTCTCGCTGGCGCTGCCTCACGGCTCGCCTCACGGCGGGGCCGCCCGCCCCGGCTGTGGCTCGTGGCGGCGGGCGCGATGGCAGTGCAGTCGGTCGCGCTGGCCCAGGCTGCGGTCGTGCTGGCCAGCGGTCTCGAGGACTCCGCCCGTGCACGGGTCTACCTCTGGGGCATGGTCGTGGGCGTCTGCGTGGGGATCGTCGTCGGGCTACTGGTGATGGTCGGCATCGGCCGGGCGGGCACGGCCGGCGCGACCATCGCGATCACGTTCGGGGCGCTCGCACTCAGCGAGTGGCTTCCGACGTTGATCTATCCCATCGGCGCCGCGCCCTCCTACGACGTCCCGCTGTTCCTGTCGCATGTGGTGCGCTGGCTCCCGGTGGTGACCGTGGCGCTCGCCGTCGGATGGTGCGGCGCCGCCTCCGTCAGGCGCGCGGCCGCGAGTGTGACGTCGCTGCTGGCGCTTTGGATTGTGCCCTCCGCAGTGATTGCCTTCAGCCACGCCGTGGGTAGCCGCGTCTACCTCCAGAACCCGTCCGAACTGATCCCGGCGGGCTTGCAGGTGTTCCGCGGCGCGCTGACATCGGCGAGCACCGCGCAGCACGTGCTCGTGGCCGTCGTGGGCGCGCTCATGGTGGGGATCGCGCTCTTTGCCGCGCGAACCGTCCGCGACACCCCCATCGAGGGGCCCGCTGAAAACGCCTGAGCCACGCCCCCGCGGTCGCCAGAGAGACCTACAGTGACGTCATGCACCGTGAGATCGCACCCCCTCGGCCCGAGCCTGTGGAGCTCGTGCACCTCACCCGCGCCGACGCGTACGACCTCGACGAGGGGCCCCACTTTGACGACCTCGACCTGAGCGGCCTGGACTTCGGGACACGCGACCTGACGGACACGTCGTTCACCGACTGCGACCTGAGCCGGGCTGTGTTGGGCGAGGCGACGCTACGCGGCGTGACCCTCACGGGTTGTCGCGCCGAGGGCCTCACCGCCGCGTCGCTCGACGCACCGGCGAGCGCGTGGCACCGCTGCGAGGTCACTCGCTCGCGCATCGGCGCTGCGGAATGGCACAGCGGCGAGTGGAGCGAATCCGCGGTCTCTGGCTGCAAGTTCGGGTACCTAAATCTTCGCGGGACAACACTCCGGGACGTCGTGTTCGAGGACTGCGTGTTCGACGACCTCGACCTGATGGACGCCTCGCTCACGCGTGTCGCGTTCCGGGGCTGCACCGTCCGCACGCTGACGGTGCTGCGCGCGGCCATGGCGGATGTCGACCTGCGCGGACTCGAGTTCGCCAGCCTGGACGATGCCCAGTCGCTGCGGGGTGCGGCCGTGAGCGCGCAGCAGCTGCTGGATCTCGCGCCCATGCTTGCCGCACACCTGGGGATCCGCGTCGACGACTAAGGGCCGGACGGCGGACGCGCCCCGCCCCCAAGGCCTGGGATGATGGCGGCATGTCCGCCGCCCCCCATGTCGCCTTCTACGAGCCGCGCATCCCGGAGAACACGGGTGCCGCGATCAGGCTCTCGGCCGTCACTGGCTCTCACCTGCACCTGATCGAGCCGCTGGGCTTCGACCTGTCCGAGCCCAAGCTGCGGCGCGCGGGGCTCGACTACCACGACCTCGCGACCGTGACCGTGCATGCGTCCTTCGACGCCATGCTCGAGGTAATGCCCACCGCGCGGGTGTTCGCCTTCACCGCGCACGCCACGACCATCTACTCGGACATCGACTACCGGCCCGACGACGTGCTGCTGTTTGGCCCCGAGCCCACTGGGCTGCCCGAAGAGGCGATGGCCCACGCCCGCGTCACCGACCGGGTGCGAATCCCCATGCTGGCGGGCCGCAGGTCGCTGAACCTGTCGAACTCCGCGGCGCTCGTGACCTATGAGGCCTGGCGACAGGCGGGGTTCGCCATCGCCGACGACACTCAAGGAGACGCAACATGAGCGCACGGTTCGAGGAACTCGGTTGGGGCCCCACGCCCATCGGCGAGGTGAGCCTGCGCCGCCGCCTGGACCCAGTCACCCGTCAGGACGTGTACGAGGTCAAGCTGGGCGACGAGTGGCTGATGTCCAGCCAGTTCACGGTCGCCGAGGAGGCACTCGCGCACCACGGCCTCGCGCGGTGAGGGGAGCGCGAGGCCGACGTGGTGGTCGGCGGGCTCGGGCTCGGCTACACCGCCGCGAGCGCGCTTGAGCACGCAAACGTCCGCGACCTGGCCGTGGTCGAGCTGTTGGAGCCGGTGATCGAGTGGCACGACAAGGGCCTGGTCCCCTTGGGGCCGGTGCTGACGGCCGATGCGCGGTGCCGGTTTGTGCAGGGCGACTTCTTCGCGATGAGTCATGGGGGCGGCTACGACCCCGCCGCTCCGGATCGCACATTCGACGCAGTGCTGCTCGACATCGACCACTCGCCCCGACACCTGCTCGACGACGGCAGCGCGGGCTTCTACGGGCTGGAAGGTATGGGCGCGGTCGCGTCGAGGATCGCGCCGGGAGGCGTCTACGCGATGTGGTCCAACGACCCGCCGGACGCCGAGTATGTCGCGATTCTCGAGCAGGTGTTCGTGAACGTCGAGGCGGAGGTCATCACGTTCCCCAACCCGCTGCAACGCCGCGACGCTACCGCGACGGTCTACCTGGCGTCTAAGCCGTCCGAGTAGCGTCTAGGCCAGCCGAGTAGCCCGCGGGTGTCACGGCTGCCCGCTTCCTGCCGCAACTTTTGCACTCGGCCTAGTGACGCATCGGCCGGATTGCTGGGGCGCTCACGCCACCGGGTGACGGTCGTCGTAGTCGCGAAAGCTCTGCCCATCGCGCGAGCGCCGCAGGCGCGACAGCACCGCGATGAGGCCGATGATCGCGAGGCCGCCCACGAGCGGCGGGCACCACAGCGCAACGGCGGTGGCGAGAATGCCCGCATACATGTCGCCGATGCGCGGTCCGCCGGTGACGACGACAACGAAGATGCCCTGCAGCCTGCCGCGCATCTCGTCGGGAGCGGCCTTGATGATCATGGTCTGGCGGAAGATCGCGCTGACCTCGTCAGAGGCCCCCATCCCGGCCATCGCGACGCCCAACAGGATCAGCGCGGGCCAGTAGATCCCCGACCAGCCGGCCGCCGCATCGTGCTCGATCACGCTCATCAGGACAGTGCCGGCGCCAAAGAGCGCGGCGAAGCCGCCGAACACCATGATCGCGCGGGTGATTGCGATGCCGTGACGGTGGACGTGCGCGACTGGCCCCGAGAACAGGCTCACCAGGATGGTGCCGACGGCGCCCGCCGCGGTCAGCGCTCCGACCGTCAGTGCGCCGCCGCCCACGATGGTCGCACCGAGCGCGGGGAACAGCACATAGGGGCGCCCAAACGTCATGGCGACGATGTCCACGATGAAGCTCATGCGGATGTTGGGGCTGCGCTTGAGGAACGCCAGCCCTTCGCGCACCTGGCCCCAGCCCGCCTCGACCCGCTCCCCCAGGCGCGGTAGCGACGGCAGCATCCACACGCCCAGGAACCCCACGGTGAACAGCACGGCGTCCACCGCGAACGTCCACGGCAGGCCGATGCTCGCGGCCAGCACGCCTGCGAGCGCGGGGCCCACGGTGAGCTGGATTCCGAAGCCGATGCCGTTAAGCGCGGTCGCGCGTGAGATCAGCTCGGGGGGCAGGATGCGCCCCACCACCGAGCCGCGGGTCGCACCCGAGATGGTCGCGGCCACGGCGTTGACCGTGGTGACGAGGTAGAACGGCCACACGGGTGCGTGGGTACCGTCGGGGCCGGAACTGAGGACGGCGTCCCAGGTGGACAGGGCCACGAGTCCCAGCACGGAGACCCACGCGATGATGGAGGAGGCGATGAGCAGGCGCCGTCGGTCGAAGACGTCGGCGAGCATGCCGCCCCACAATCCGGCGATGATCATGGGCAGCAGCGCGATGCCGCCCACGAGCCCCACCGCGAAGGTGGACTCGGTCATCTCGTAGATCTGCAACCCCACGGCCACGATCGACATCTGCGAGCCGATGCCCGCGACCACGCCGCCTACCCATAGGCGCGCGAAGGCCGGGCTGGCTTTGAGGGGGGCAAGGTCGACCAGGCGCCGCCGACGCTGGCCCGCAACGTCGGTCTGGGTCACCGGGGGATTCTACGCGCCCAGCGCCTACGGTCTGCGCGCGCGGGCGGGCAGACATTGCGGGCAGAGGGGGACGAATGGGAAGGGGACGGAGCGGCAACGTGACGTTGCACCCCTGAACGTGGTTAATCTGTGGGGTACTGCAATACCAGCACACTCGCTATACCTATTACCGGACGCGTCCCCTGTTCCGGACATCCCGCCACGAAGAGGAGACGAGATGCAGGTCCAGGCACGCGCCAGCGTAGGTGACCCGTGTCGCGCCCGCTGACCGTGCTGGTGCTCACGCCCAACTTTGGTGGCGACTTCTTCGGCACCCTGATCACCGGGCTTGCGCGTGAGATCGTGCGGGCAGAGGGTCGCCTGGTGGTCGTCGAGACCCCCCTAGAAGACCCTCTCCGCGAGCAGGCCGGCGAACCATCAGACTTCGACATTCCCGTGGGGTGGGACGAAGTCGACGGAATCGTGTCCGTCATGACTGCCGCAGGGGCGCCCTACCTTGAGCGAGCGCGCGCGGCCGGCAAACCCGTGGTGCTGCTGTCCAGCTCTCACATGGAGGGCTTCCCGGCACCTGTGGTGCGCCCGGACAACGTTCAGGGAATGGCCGCCCAGGTGGAGCATCTCATCGAGCACGGCCACACCAGCATCGGCTTTGTGGGCAACCTCTCTCTACCCGATATGCGCGACCGCTACGAGGGCTATGTGCGTGCCCTGGGGGCCCACGGGCTGAGCGTCGATCCGGACATGGTGTTTGCGTCTCCCGGGAACGGCGAGCCGGGTGGGGCCGCCGCAGGTCGCGCCATCCTGGCCGGGCCGTCGCGCCCGACCGCACTCGCCGTCACCACAGACCGCACCGCTCTTGGGCTGATGGCGGGGCTCGCGTCCGCAGGCCTTCAGGTCGCGGGCGCCGTC
>JBKBNW010000089.1:0-8219 GCA_046295115.1 Demequina sp. | reverse complement strand
GGCGCGCCGTGCATCTCGAGGGCCTTCTCGACCGCGATCACGGCGCGGTCCACGCCGGCACAGTAGCCGCGTGGGGCCGCGAGAAGGACGCGCTTGTCAAGAGGGGAAGGCATATGCTCCATCCTACGTGGCACGCTAGGGGGCGTGACCGACGGTTCGCTTACCCCCGACAACGCTTCACAGGCCCCGCATGCTTCCCGCGAGGCGCCCGTCGACCTCCCCGGCACCGCAGCGGACACGTCCGCCGAGCGCCCCTGGCCGGTCCACCACCTCACCGGCAAGATCGGCCAGTACGTCCACCGCATGGGGCCCGTGTGGGTCGAGGGGCAGGTACTGAGGCCCTCGCGTTGGAAGAACCTGGTGTTCTTCGACCTGCGGGACCCGAGCGAGAACGCGACCCTGGGAGTCTCCGCGCTCGCCTCCGTGGTGGATCGCATGGGCACCGCTCTCGACGACGGCTCCCGCGTGGTGCTGCAGGCCCGCCCGCGGTGGTGGGCACGCTCGGGCGCCCTCAAGCTCGACGCCGCGGACATCCGCCACGCCGGTGTAGGCGACCTGCTCGCCCGCATCGAGGCGCTTAAGGAGTCGCTGGCCGCGGAGGGGCTGTTCGACGCGGACCGCAAGCGCCCGCTGCCCAACGTGCCGCGCGTGGTCGGTCTCGTGTGCGCGACCCAGGGGGAGGCCGAGCACGACGTCGTGGTCAACGCCACCAAGCGATGGCCCTCGGTGATCTTCGAGATCCGCCGCGTCTCCGTCCAGGGCCAGCACGCCGTGCGCGAGGTGTCCCAAGCCATCGAGGAACTCGACGCGATCGACGACGTCGACGTCATCGTCGTCGCCCGCGGTGGCGGGTCGTTCGAGGATCTGATCGCCTTCTCGGACGAGCGCGTGGTCCGCGCCGCCGCGGAGTGCATAACCCCGCTGGTGAGCGCGATCGGGCACGAGAAGGACTCCCCCGTGCTCGACTTGGTTGCGGACTACCGGGCCTCGACCCCCACCGATGCCGGCAAGCGCATCGTGCCTGATGCGGCCCAGGAGCGCGCGGGCGTCGACCAGGCGCGCCTGGACCTGCGCGCGGCCCTGGAGTCGCTGGTCGCGCGCGAGTCTCGCGGGCTCGAGCAGTTCCGCTCTCGCCCCGTGCTCGCACACCCTCACCGCATGCTCGACCCCTACCGGGAGGCGGTCGCACGCGCGCGGACCGCCGCAGGCACGGCGCTCGTGACGATTCTGACCGGCGCCGACGGCACGACCCGTGAGCTTGGCGCAGCGCTGCGCGCGCTGAGCCCCCAGGGCACACTCGACCGGGGCTATGCCATCGCGCGGGATGGGGCGGGAGCGGTCGTCCGTGACGCCGCCTCACTCGCGCCTGGCGACGCGCTCCACCTGCGGTTCGCGGCGGGGGAGGCCGAGGCCTCGGTCACCGCGGTGGTGGCCGGCACCATCGCTTGAGATCGCCGACGGGTGCGCGCACGAGGCGCACCGCGTGTCGCCTCCGTCAGCCGGTGGTCGTGATGCCGAGTCGGCCCAGCACCCGCGCGGCGCCACCCTTCGAGGCGAGGCGCGCGCGAGCAGCGGAGCCGTACTCCTTGTGGAAGTGCCGGGCGAGCCGTCCGATCAGCGCATCCGAGACCGCGGGGTTGTCGATCAGCGCGAACACCACGGACGTGGACTTGTCGTGAGCCAATTGGTCGTGCAGGTCGGCCGGCATGTCGGGCCGCTCGTTGCGCGCCACCCCCGCGCGCACTATGGCGGCCTCATCGGACGCGAGCTTCAGGAGCGTGGTCAGCGGGGTGGCGGGGCGCTCCGCCACGGCGGCACGCACCTTCACCTCGTCTGACCGCGCGAGCGACGCGAGTTCCGCGTCGGTCAGATGTGGGTCGAGGGCCTTCTCGACACTCGCGAGCGCAGTCTGGCGCGAATAATTCTCACTGAACATCATCATCACCCCGTTGTGAAGAGAACTCTGCTGAGATGAGAGTGCCGTATGCGCAGGTCGCGACGCGATAACGTGTGGCATATGCCTCATGTTGACGACGTTTCCCGGCTCACCTATGAGCAGGCCCGCGACGAGCTGATCGCCATTGTGGCCAAGCTCGAGGCCGGCGCCGCGACCCTCGACGAGTCCGTCGGGCTGTGGGAGCGCGGCGAGGCGCTAGCGGCCCGCTGCCAGGAGCTGCTGGAGGGTGCCCGCGACCGCATCACCGACGCGAGGGGCGAGGCGGACGATGACGACGTCGCCGATGCCGGCATCATCGGCGTGGTGCCTGCCGACGACGCGGCTTCCGACAGCGCAGACACAGACAGAGCAGACACCGACGACCCTGCGGAGGACGAGCGGTGAGCGACTCAGCGCTGGTGATCGGCGAGGCCCTGGTTGACGTGGTGCGCCGGCCCGACGGCACGGTCGAGAGCCACCCCGGCGGCTCGCCCGCGAACGTCGCCATCGGCCTAGGGCGCCTGGGCCGCGATGTGTCGCTGCTGACCTCCCTGGGGACCGACCCGCATGGCGACATGGTGCGCGCCCACCTCGAGGCGTCCTCGGTCACCCTGGTCGCGGGTTCGGCCGATGCGCCACGCACCTCCGTAGCGACGGCGACACTGGACGACACCGGCGCGGCGACGTACGACTTCGACCTCGGGTGGGACATCGATGCCGCGGCCGCCGCCGGCGCCGACCCGGTCGTGGCCCACACCGGCTCCATCGCCGCGGTGCTGTCCCCCGGCGGCTCCGCCGTGGTCAACATCCTCCAGTCCGTGCGCACCCGCGCGACCATCACGTACGACCCGAATGCGCGCCCGGCGCTCATGGGCGATCCGGGCACTGCGCTGGCCGCGATCGAGCGGGTGGTTGAGCTCGCGGATGTCGTGAAGGCCTCCGACGAAGACCTCGCCTGGCTGCTCACCGGACGCCCGAGCCAGCCGCCGTCCACTGCGGCGGTGCAGGCCGATTCCATCGACGCGCTCGCCCGCGACTGGGCCACCCGCGGCCCGGCGATGGTGGTCGTGACCCAAGGTGGCGACGGCGCCACCGCATATCTGAGTGACGGGCGCCGGGTCAGCGTCGCCGCGCCGCGTGTCGACGTGGCGGACACCGTCGGCGCCGGCGATTCCTTCATGAGCGGCCTGATCGACGGACTGTGGAGCGCGGGACTGCTTGGAGCCGCGCGCCGTGCGGCGTTGCGGACTGTTGACGACGCCACGCTGACGGCCGTGCTCAACCGCTGCGCGCGCATCGGCGCCATCACCGTGTCGCGCGCGGGCGCTAACCCGCCCACCACCGCGGAACTGGGCGAAGGCTGACAGCCGCCTTCCCAGCATCGGCCCTCTGCGACAATGGGCGCCATGACTGACCTCACCGGCAACGCCGCCGCCGAATACCGCATCGAACACGACACCATGGGCGAGGTGCGGGTTCCCGCGCACGCCCTGTACCGCGCGCAGACGCAACGGGCGGTGGAGAACTTCCCCATCTCGGGCATCACCTTGGAGCGCCGTCACATCGAGGCGCTCGCACGCGTCAAGAAGGCGGCGGCCCGCGCCAACGCCGAACTGGGCGTGCTCCCCGGGCCCATCGCCGATGCGATCGTCGCGGCGGCGGACGAGGTCGCCTCGGGTGCGCACGACGAGCACTTCCCTGTCGACGTGTTCCAGACCGGCTCCGGCACCAGCTCGAATATGAACACCAACGAGGTCATCGCAACCCTGGCCAGCCGCGCCCTCGGGGAGGACGTCCACCCGAATGACCACGTGAACGCATCGCAGTCATCGAACGACGTGTTCCCCACGTCCGTACACGTCGCTGCGACCTCCACCCTGGTCAACGACCTGACGCCCCAGCTCGAGCGCCTCGCCCAGTCGCTCGAGGCCAAGGCACACGAGTTCGCAGACGTCTACAAGTCCGGCCGCACCCACCTGATGGACGCGACTCCCGTGACTCTCGGCCAGGAGTTCGGCGGCTACGCCGCCGCCATCCGCCGCGGGCTCGAGCGGCTCGACGCCGCGCTGCCGCGCGTGGCCGAGGTTCCCCTCGGAGGCACCGCGGTAGGCACCGGCATCAACACCCCCGACGGCTTCCCCGAGCGCGTGATCGCGCTGCTCGCGGAGGACACGGGGCTGCCCATCACCGAGGCGCGCGACCATTTCGAGGCGCAGTCCGCGCGCGACGGCTTGGTCGAGGTCTCCGGGGCCCTCAAGGTCATCGCCGTGTCGCTCACCAAGATCTGCAACGACCTCAGGTGGATGGGTTCCGGACCCAACACCGGGCTCGGCGAAATCCAGCTGCCCGACCTGCAGCCGGGTTCCTCGATCATGCCCGGCAAGGTCAACCCGGTGGTGCCGGAGGCCGTGCTGATGGTGTGCGCGCGGGTGGTCGGCAACGACGCCACGGTCGCGTGGGCGGGGGCCTCCGGGTCCTTCGAACTCAACGTCCAGATCCCCGTGATGGCGCTCGGAGTGCTCGAGTCGATGCGACTGCTCGGCAACGCGTCTGAGGTGCTCGCGGCGCGGACCATCGATGGGATCGTCGCCAACGTGGATCGCGCCCGCCGTTTCGCCGAGGCCTCCCCCAGCATCGTCACCCCGCTCAACCGCGTCATCGGCTACGAGAACGCCGCGAAGATCGCCAAGCACGCGGTGGCCGAAGGGCTGACGGTGCGCGAGGCGACCCTCGCCCTGGGTTTCGTGGAGCGCGGAGAGATCACGGTCGAGCAGCTCGACGCGCTGCTCGACGTCACGACGATGACCGGTAAGCACTAGGTCACTCAGGATCCCCGCCCGTCGCTCGGTTACCGACCGGGAATCATTGCGGCGCTGGGCTTGTCCCATCAGTGAGCCCGCGGCACCGCGAGCGCACGAGGACAGGGGTCCCGCATGACCACACGCGTGTTGATCCTCGGCGGAGGGTACGTCGGGTTATACACGGCCCTGACGCTCAAGCGGAAAGCCCGCAACCGGGTGGACATCACTGTGGTGGACCGACGCCCGTACATGACGTACCAGCCCTTCCTGCCCGAGGCGGCCGCTGGCTCGATCGAGGCCAGACACGTCGTGGTGCCGCTGCGGCGCGAGCTCAAGGGCGTGCACATCGTCCAAGGCAAGGTTGCCGAGATCGCGCACGTCGAGCGCCGAGTGCGGGTCGACACCGACTTTGGCGACACCCGGGACATGGAGTACGACGAACTCGTGATCGCGCTCGGCTCGGTGCCGCGCACCCTGCCCATCCCCGGACTCGCGGAGATGGGAGTCGGGTTCAAATGGGTCGAGGAGGCCATCAACCTCCGCAACATCGTGCTGGGCAGGATCGCGCGCGCGGCGTCCACCGACAACGCCGACATGCGTCGCCGTATGTTGACCTTCGTGTTCGTCGGGGGCGGCTTCGCCGGGATTGAGGCGTTCGGCGAGACGGAGGACATGGCCCGCGAGGCGCTGCGCTACCACCCCGAGCTCGAGCCCTCCGACCTGAGGTTTGTGATGGTCGAGGCGTCGAACCGGATCCTGCCCGAGATGGGCGAGAAGATGGGTGCGTACACCCTGGGGGTGTTGCGCGAGCGGGGCATGGAGATCAACCTGCTGACGCGGCTCGAGAGCTGCGAGGGCGGGAACATTGTGCTCTCGGACGGCCAGGCGTTCGCCGCCGATACCGTCGTGTGGACGGCGGGGGTCAAGCCCAATCCCGTCATCGGCTCCTCAGACCTGCCGACGGGACCCAAAGGCCATGTCAACGCCGCTGCGACCCTGCAAGTGGCGACGCTCGGTGGTGACGTCGTCGAGGGCGCCTGGTCAGCGGGCGACTGCGCGCAGGTGCCTGATCTCGCGGTCGGTGACGGCGCGTGGTGCGCGCCATCTGCCCAGCACGCGGTGCGCCAGGCGCGACGGCTCGGCGCGAACCTGGCGGCACACATCGACGGCCGCGATGTCAAGGAGTACCGGCACAGACACCTGGGCGCCGTGGCATCGCTGGGGCTTCACAAGGGAGTGGCCCAGATCATGGGCGTCAAGCTACGCGGGTGGCCTGCGTGGTTCATGCACCGGACCTATCACATGGCGCAGATTCCCAGCTTCAACCGCAAGGCTCGGGTGGTGGCCGACTGGACCGCAGCGCTGTTCTTTCGGCGAGACCTGGTGTCGATGGGGCGCCTACACGAGCCGCGACGGGCGTTCAAAGAGGCCGCAGAAACCTGAGGCGCGGCGACCTGAGGCGCGGCGGGTGTGGTGCCGCACGCTCACGCCAGCGACAAGAACACCTTCTCCAGCCTGCGCAGACTCTCCTCGCGCGCCTCGCCCTCGCTGGTGTCCAGGCAGTCGCGCAGTCCGGACGAGATCAGGGTGAACCCAGCTCGATCAAGCGCCTTCGATACCGCTGCGAGTTGCGTCACCGTGGACTCGCAGTCCTTGCCCTCTTCGACCATGCGGATCACCGCATCGAGTTGGCCACGGGCGCGCTTGAGTCGGTTGACCGCCGCGCGGGTGGACTCGGGTTCTGCCATCACGGCCTCCTTCGCGTCGGCCACGTCTACCGACGCAGCCACGGGAAGATGCTACGTCCGGCGGCTGCGTCGTGCCCCTCGCACCACTGGCCGGCGGGAACCTGAGCCTTCACGGAGTCGACGTGTTCGCCGCAACCAGTCCAGGTGGTCTTGCCGCACTCGCGGCACGTCATCGGTGAGCACATAAGGACTCCTCATCGTAGGCAGTGAACGCGACCCGGTGCCGCGTGCAGATGACAAGACTATACCCCAGGGGGTATTATTGTCGCAACACACACATCTTTGGAGGTCACCCATGAAGGTCGTCATCGTCGGCGCGGTTGCCGCAGGCATGTCCGCCGCCACCCGCCTGCGCCGTCTCGACGAGAGCGCCGAGATCGTCGTGGTGGAGGCCGGCGACCACGTGTCGTTCGCCAACTGCGGGCTCCCCTACTACGTGGGCGGCGTCATTAAGGATCGCGAGTCGCTCCTGCTGCAGACCCCCACGTCGCTGCACGCCCGGTTCGCCCTCGACGTGCGCACGCGCAGCCGGGTAGTCGACGTCGACGCACAGGCCCGCACCGTCACCGTCCGCGCCGCGACCGGCGACACCTACCTCGAGACCTACGACCACCTAGTACTCTCCCCCGGCGCCCGTCCCATCGTTCCGGACGTGCCGGGTGCCGATCGCGCGCTTGTGCTGCGTGACGTCGCGGACATGGACCGCATGGCGGCGCACACGGCCGATGCGCGCACGGCCGTGGTGATCGGCGGCGGCTTCGTGGGGCTCGAGGTCGCGGAGAACCTGCGGCACCAAGGCCTCGACGTCACCGTGGTCGAGCTCGCTCCGCAGGTGCTGAGCGCGCTCGACGCCGAGCTCGCGATCCGTGTACAGGACCGCCTCGCGCAGCACGGCGTGCGCGTCCTCACGGGCGCGCAGGTCACGGAGATCACCGCGGACTCCGCGGTGGTCGCCGGGCCGGACGGCAAGCAGACACTGCCCGCCGACATGGTGGTCGCGTCGATCGGAGTGACCCCTGACTCCACCCTCGCGCGCCTCGCCGGCGCGGACCTGGGTCCGCGCGGGGCGATCCTTGTCGATGACGACATGCGCACGTCGGTGCCGGGCATCTACGCGGTGGGCGACGCCGCCGCCAAGAGCGATGCCTTCTCCGACGACCCCGTCCTCATCCCTTTGGCCAATCTCGCGAACCGGCATGGCCGCCGCGTCGCAGACGTCATCACCGGCCGCTCGGGCCGCGGACGTCCCAGCATCGGCACCGCCGTCGTGGGAGTGTTCGGCCTCACCGCGGCTGTCACTGGCCGCACCGAGCGGCGCCTGCGCGCAGAAGGCCGTCACTACCGCGCCATCCACACCCACCCGATGGACCACGCCGGCTACTACCCCGGCGCATCGGCGATGGCACTCAAGCTGCTGGTAGACCCGGCGACGGACCAGATCCTAGGCGCCCAGGGCATCGGCGAGGCGGGCGTTGACAAACGCATCGACGTGATCGCCACCGCGATCGCGGGAGGCATCACCGCGTCCGAGTTGGCGGACCTGGAACTCGCCTACGCGCCCGCGTACGGGTCCGCCAAGGACCCGGTGAACATGCTCGGCTACGTCGCCGAGAACGCCGCGTTGGGCGACACCCCGTCGATCCAGTGGCACGAGTTGGCGTCCAGCGACGACCACCCCCTGGTAGTCGACGTGCGCAGCTCCGCCGAGCACTCGCGCGGCACCGTGGTCCCCCC
>JBKBNW010000088.1:7412-8329 GCA_046295115.1 Demequina sp. | reverse complement strand
GGTGATCACCGCAAGGCTGGGATCCAGAGCTTTCAGCGTCGCCAGCGCCCCGGCGAACATCGCGCCGCTCTGGGCGAAGACGACGCGTGGCTCGACCTTTTCGAAGCAGTGCTTGAGCTTGGCGTGGTCGGTGGAGATCAGGCTGTAGGCCGGGCTGATCGGCGCGGCCCTCGAGGTGCGCGAGGCGGCGGCCACCACCGCCGAGCCCGCGACCGCTTGATGGCGGACGCGCCGCTCGTGGACGCGCCGCTGGCAGATCGGCCGGGCAGCCGCCCCGTGCTCGTGACCCACGAGCGGTTCGAGGGTTTGGTGTGGAACGTCGCGAGCGACGAGGTGGACCTCGGTGACTCGCGCGTCGTGACGCGCGACTATCTGCGGCACACCGGCGCCGTGGTGATCATCGCTCTCGACGACTCCGACCGGGTCTACCTGGTGCGTCAGTACCGCCATCCCGTGGGCGCGGAGTGCTGGGAGCCGCCCGCGGGGCTACTCGACGCCGCCGGGGAGTCCCCGGTCGACGCCGCGCGTCGCGAGCTCCATGAAGAGGCGGACCTGATCGCCTCGCAGTGGCACACGCTCGTCGACTACTGCCCTTCGGGAGGGGCGAGCTCCGAGACCGTGCGGGTGTTCCTCGCCCGCGGCATCTCGCTGGTTCCCGAGGGTGAGCGTCACGAGCGCACCGACGAGGAGCGCGACATGATCGGCGCGTGGGTGCCGTTGGACGAGGCGGTCGAGGCGGTCATGGACGGCCGCGTGCACGCCTCGTCGGCAGTGGCCGGGCTGCTGGCCGCCGACCACGCGCGGCGCGACGCCTTCGCGACGCTGCGCGCGGCCGATGCGCCCTGGATGCGTCCGGAGGCCACTCGCCTTCAGCGGTGACGCGCCGCTGCTCGGCCGGGCCGTCCCGGGCCCGCCTC
>JBKBNW010000088.1:0-7402 GCA_046295115.1 Demequina sp. | reverse complement strand
GCACTCTGGCTGAGCGGCGCTGCGGCTACGCGCGTACCGCTGTCAGGTCGCGGGAGCTCAGCAGGTAGTGCATCGCCGAGTGCGCCGCGGTGAGCGCCCCCACGCCCACCAGGTGCAGCCCCACGAGCACCTCGGGCAGCCCGGTGAAGTACTGGGCATAGCCGATGACTCCCTGCGCGAGGGTGATCGCCACCAGCACGACCCACGCGCGGCGCACCTCGTCGCGAGCGCCCTCGGAGCGATCACGGCGCACGCGCCACACGAGCCATGCCACGCACGCAATGAATGCCCACACCGCCAGGGCATGCGCGCGTGCGATCTGCGCGGGGTCCAGCGCGAGCCGCTCGGTTGCATCGGCGTCCCCCGAGTGAGGGCCGGCACCGGTCGTGAGGGCGCCGAGCACGAGCAGCACCACGAGCAGCAGCGATGACAGGCGAAGGGACCAGCGCATCGGCCGTCCGTCGCGCCGCGGTGCGCGCCGGTACTTGAGTGCGAGCCACACCGAGTACCAGACCAGCGCGGTCGAGATCAGCAAGTGAGGCGCGACGAGGAGCGGGTGCAGCTCGACGAGCACCGTAATGCCGCCCACGACAGCCTGGACGATCACGCCGATCCCGGGGACTAGTCCCAGCCACTTGATATCTGGGCGGTTGCGCCAGACCGCGATCGCGACGCCGAGCGCCACGATGACGAGCACGAAGGTGAGCAGGCGGTTGCCGAACTCCACGGCGGGGTGCAGCCAGTTCTCGGGGTGGAACTCCGGGGTGAACCGACCGGGCTCGCATTGCGGCCATGTCGAGCAGCCCAGGCCGGAGCCGGTGAGGCGCACCACGCCGCCGGTGACGATGATGCCGGCCTGCGCCAAGATATTCGCGATAGTGAGGCCGCGGCCGTGCCGCGCGACGAAGTCGAGGAGTCGGGTGAGCACCCCACCATCCTAGAACGGGTGCCTTGGCGTGCGGGCCAGGGCGACGGAGCCTGCGAAAGGTGACCACGGTGCGGCCGCATCGGCCCTCAGAGCCGCGTCACTGACCACCCTGTGGGGAATTACGCAACGCGCAAGTGAGGTTACCCTTGCTTGCCGGGAACGAATTGAGCAACGACACTGTTGTGTAAGCACGGACCGGGAGGAGGGCAGTATGAGCAACGACACCACGCGTAACCGTGTACTCGGTCTCATCGCCTCCGCGGGGCCCATTACCGCGTCGACCCTGGCCCACGAGCTCGGCGTCACTCCGGCGGGCGTACGACGCCACCTGGGTGCCCTCGGGCTCGACGGACTCATCACCGAACACGAGCCCGGCGGTCAGCATGCCCGAGGACGCGGGCGCCCTGCCAAGTCGTACGTGGCCACGACGGAAGGCCAGCGCTCGCTTGCGGCCGCGTACACGTCTGTCGCCGTCGACGCGATGGCATTCATGCGCGAGCGGGGTCAGCTCGAGGAGTTCGTCGAGGCCAAGATGGCCGAGTTGGAGCTCGAACTCGAGGCAGCGGTGCCGGTGGACGCTCCCATATCCGAGCGGGTCGCTGCGCTCTCCGGTGCCCTCGCGGAGAGGGGCTTCGCCACCTCGGTGCGCCCTGGTCCCGGCGGCTATACCGTGCAGTTGTGCCAGGGGCACTGCCCCATTCAGTCCATCGCCGAAGAGGCGCCGGAGTGGTGCGAGGCCGAGACCCGAGTCTTCTCCCGCATCCTCGATGTCCATGTCCAACGCCTGTCCACTTTGGCAGGCGGCGCCCACGTGTGCACCACGACCATCCCCGTCGCAGTAGCGGCGGCCAAGGAAGGACCCCTATGAGCACCCCCACTGACAAGGCCCCCGCGCAGACCGACGAGGAGATCATCGACTCGATCGGCTCCTACGAGTTCGGATGGCACGACTCCGACGCGGCCGGCGCTATCGCGGCCCGCGGCATCTCCGAGGACGTTGTGCGCAACATCTCGGCCCTGAAGGACGAGCCCGAGTGGATGCTGAACCAGCGCCTGAAGGGCTACAAGCTCTTTGGCAAGAAGCCGATGCCGCACTGGGGTTCCGACCTGTCGGGCATCCACTTCGACAACATCAAGTACTTTGTGCGCTCGACCGAGAAGCAGGCCACGAGCTGGGACGACCTGCCGGATGACATCAAGCGCACGTACGACAAGCTGGGGATCCCCGAGGCGGAGAAGCAGCGCCTGGTCTCCGGCGTCGCCGCGCAGTACGAGTCCGAGGTCGTCTACCACCAGATCCGCGAGGACCTGGAGGACAAGGGCGTCATCTTCATGGACACCGACACCGCGCTCAAGGAGCACCCGGAGCTGTTCGAGCAGTACTTCGGCACCGTGATCCCGGCGGGCGACAACAAGTTCGCCGCGCTGAACACGGCCGTGTGGTCCGGCGGCTCGTTTGTCTACGTCCCCCCGGGCGTGCACGTCGACATCCCGCTGCAGGCCTACTTCCGCATCAACACGGAGAACATGGGCCAGTTCGAGCGCACGCTGATCATCGCGGACGAGGGCAGCTACGTGCATTACGTCGAGGGCTGCACCGCACCGATTTACTCGTCGGACTCGCTGCACTCCGCGGTCGTCGAGATCATCGTGAAGAAGAACGCCCGCGTGCGCTACACGACCATCCAGAACTGGTCGAACAACGTGTACAACCTCGTCACCAAGCGCGCCACTGCCGCAGAGGGCGCCACCATGGAGTGGGTCGACGGCAACATCGGCTCGAAGGTCACCATGAAGTACCCGGCGATCTACTTGCTCGGCGAGCACGCTCGCGGCGAGACGCTGTCGATCGCCTTCGCCGGCGAGGGCCAGCACCAGGACGCTGGCGCCAAGATGGTGCACGCCGCCCCCAACACGTCGAGCTCGATCGTCTCCAAGTCGGTCGCACGTGGTGGCGGTCGCACCAGCTACCGCGGCCTCGTCCAGGTCCTCGAGGGTGCCAAGGGCTCCAAGTCCAACGTGCTGTGCGACGCGCTGCTTGTCGACCAGATCAGCCGCTCCGACACGTACCCGTACGTCGACGTCCGCGAGGACGACGTCAGCATGGGACACGAGGCATCCGTCTCGAAGGTGTCCGAGGACCAGCTGTTCTACCTCATGTCCCGAGGCATGGATGAGACCGAGGCCATGGCGATGATCGTGCGTGGGTTCGTCGAGCCCATCGCGCGTGAGCTCCCCATGGAGTACGCCCTCGAGCTGAACCGCCTCATCGAACTTCAGATGGAAGGATCCGTCGGTTGACCGTCACCGATCACACCCGAGCTACCGCTGACGCTGCGCACACGCACGGCCTCGGCACCCCCACCCCCGATGCATCGCGCGCGGACCGCCCCACGTCTTTCGACGTGGACGCGTTCGCCGTGCCGACCGGGCGCGAGGAAGAGTGGCGGTTCTCCGCCATCCGTGACCTCGCGCCGGTGCTGCAGGACGTCGACGCCGAGGGCAGCCTCGAGTGGGACGTTCCCGAGCTCCCCGAGGGCGTCACGCTGACCGACCTGGACGTGACGAGCGCGCGGGCGCGCTCGGTCCGCGCCCCAGGCGACCGCGCATCGGCCGTTGCCGCCGCCCGGTCCGGCGGCGCAAAGGTGTTGGCGATTGCGCCCAATACCGTGGTGGAGCACCCCATCACCATCACGGTGACCGGTCACGGCGCCGATGCTCGCGGCCACTTGCTGGTCGAGGCTGGCACGAGCTCCGAGGCCGCAGTCGTCATCGAGCGCAAGGGCTCGGCGACGTACTCCGAGTTCGTCTCGGTGGACCTCGCCGCCAACGCCGGCCTCAAGCTCGTCCTGCTCCAAATGTGGGAGGACGAAGCTGTGCACGCTGGCGAGGTCGTCGCCCGCTTGGGCCGCGACTCGCGCCTGCGCGGCTCGGTCGTCACGCTCGGCGGCAAGGTCGTCCGGCTCAACACGTCCGTCGCTTTTGCCGGCGAGGGCGCAAGGGTCGACCTGTTTGGCCTGTATTTCGCCGACTCGGGTCAACACCTCGAGCACCAGCTGTTCGTGGACCACGCAGTGCCGCGCTGCACCTCGCGCGTGACCTACAAGGGAGCGCTCGCCGGGGCCACGGCCCGCACCGTGTGGATTGGCGACGTGCTGATCCGCAAGGAGGCCGAGGGCACGGACACGTACGAGCTCAACCGCAACCTGGTGCTCTCCGACGGTGCTCGCGCGGACTCGGTGCCGAACCTTGAGATCGAGACCGGCGAGATCGAGGGAGCGGGCCACGCGTCCGCGACCGGCCGTTTCGACGACGAGCAGATGTTCTACCTGCGTTCGCGCGGCATCTCCGAGGCGCTTGCCCGCAAGCTCGTGGTGCGCGGATTCTTCGCGGACCTCGTGCAGGAGATCGGCGTGCCCGAGGTCGAGCAGGGCCTCATGGACGCGATCGAGCTCGAGCTCGAGCACGTGAACGAGGAACTGTCCGAGGAATCGCATGGCTGAGCAGTTCGCGTGTGACGTGACGGCCCTCGAGCCGGGCGCCGCTCTTCAGGCCGACCTCACGACCGCCGACGGCACGGACACCCCCGTGGCGATCGTGCGTTCCAGCGACGGCGACTACTACGCCATCGGCGGCATGTGCACCCACGGCGAGGTCCCGCTCGGCGAGGGCGACGTTGAGGGCTGCTTTATCGAGTGCTGGGCCCACGGCAGCCGCTTTGACGTACGCACAGGCGTACCGGAGGAACTGCCGGCCGTCGACCCCGTCGCCACCTACCCCGTCCGCATCGACGGCGAGCGAGTGCTCGTCGACGTCGACAACCCCCTGACTTCTTAAAGATTCGGAGAATCATGAGCACCCTGGAAATCAAGAACCTCCACGTGAGCGTGGACACGCCCGAGGGCACCACGGCAATCCTCAAGGGCGTGGACCTCACCATCAAGTCCGGTGAGACGCACGCCATCATGGGCCCCAACGGCTCCGGTAAGTCCACGCTGGCCTACTCGGTCGCCGGGCACCCCAAGTACCAGATCACCGACGGTGAAGTGCTGCTTGACGGCGTGAACGTGCTCGACATGACCGTCGACGAGCGTGCCCGTGCGGGCCTGTTCCTGGCGATGCAGTACCCCGTCGAGGTCCCCGGCGTCTCGGTGTCGAACTTCCTGCGCACTGCCAAGACCGCTATCGACGGCGAGGCCCCCAAGCTGCGTCACTGGGTCAAGGACATGAAGACCTCGATGGAGGCGCTGCGCATGGACCCGGCGTTCGCCGAGCGCAACGTCAACGAGGGATTCTCGGGCGGCGAGAAGAAGCGCCACGAGATTCTGCAGATGGAACTGCTGCAGCCCAAGATCGCGATTCTTGACGAGACGGACTCCGGCCTGGACGTCGACGCGCTGCGCATCGTGTCCGAGGGAGTGAACCGCGTCAAGGAGAACACCGGGCTCGGCGTCATGCTGATCACCCACTACACGCGCATCCTGCGTTACATCGAGCCCGACTTCGTGCACGTGTTCGTGAACGGCCGCATCGCCGAGGAGGGCGGCCGCGAGCTGGCCGACCGCCTCGAAGCCGAGGGCTACGACCGGTTCCTCGCAAGCGCGTAAGGACACCCATGCTGCTGCCCGACCTGCGCGACGACTTCCCGCTCCTGACCCGTACGGTCAGGAACGGGAAGCCGCTCGTGTACCTGGATTCGGGTGCCACGTCGCAGAAGCCACGCTCCGTGCTGGACGCGGAGCGCGAGTTCTACGAGCACCACAACGCTGCCGTCCAGCGCGGCGCCCACCTGCTCGCGGAGGAGGCGACCGGCCTGTTCGAGGCGGCGCGCGCCGACGTCGCGGCACTTGTGGGTGCGGCGCATGACGAGATCGTGTGGACAGAGAACGCCACGTCGGCGATCAACCTCGTCGCGAGCGGTATCGGCAACGCCTCGGCCGGGATCGGCGGCGCGGCGGCCCAGCGCTTCCGCATCGGCCCCGGAGACGAGATCTGCGTCACCGAGACGGAGCACCACGCGAACCTGGTGCCGTGGCAGATGCTCGCGGCACGCACAGGCGCGACGCTGCGGTGGATCCCGGTCGACGACGACGGCCGGCTGATTCTGGACAACCTGGACGAGCTCGTGAACGAGCGCACCGCGGTGCTCGCGTTCACCCACATCTCCAACATCACCGGCCTCATCACGCCGGTCGCGCCGCTCGTGGCGCGAGCCAAGGCGGTGGGAGCCCTCACGGTGCTCGACGCCTGCCAGTCCGTGCCGCACATCCCCGTGGACGTCGTGGCGCTTGATGTGGACTTCATGGCGCTGAGCAGTCACAAGATGCTGGGCCCCACTGGCGTGGGGGCCCTCTACGGCCGCAAGGCTCTGCTCGACGCGCTGCCGCCGAGCATCTTTGGCGGCGGGGCGGTGAAGACCGTCTCCATGGAGGACACGTCCTGGCTCGAGGCACCCACCCGCTTCGAGGCGGGCACCCAGCCCGTCGCCCAGGCAGTGGGCATGGGGGCCGCGGCGCGCTACCTGATGAACATCGGGATGGACCGCGTCGAGGCCCACGAGCGTGAGATCGCGACAATCCTGAGGGCGGGAGCCGCCAGCATCCCGGGGGTGCGGTTGCTCGGGCCGGTCGGCGACCCCGAGGCCCGGGACGTCATCGCCCTTGCCGCCGTCGCGGTCGACGGCGTTCACACCCACGACGTGGGCCAGGTGCTGGACGATTCCGGCATCGCGGTGCGCGTGGGGCACCACTGCGGTCAGCCCCTGCATCGACGGTTCGGCCTCACGGGCTCGACCCGCGCCAGCGCCCACGTCTACACCACCCGGGACGACGCGCGCGCCTTCGTCGAGGTGCTCGCCACCGTCCCCGCCTTCTTCGGAGTGAGAGCATGAGCACCACGAGCAGTTCTAGCGGACTCGAGCAGATGTATCAGCAGGTCATCATGGACCACGCTCGCGCCCCCCACGGGCGCGGACTGGTCGACCTGCAGCTGCCGAGCACGGGGGAGTCCCACCAGGTCAACACCACCTGTGGGGACGAGATTCGCCTACGGGTGGGCCTCGACGACGGTCGCATCGCGTCGCTGTCCTGGGAGGGACAGGGGTGCTCGATCTCCCAGGCCTCAGTGTCCGTGCTGCACGAACTCGTCGAGGGCGAGGCCCTGGCAGAGGCCGACCGCACCATGGAGGCCTTTCGCGACCTCATGCAGTCCAAGGGCGAGCCCCTGAACGATGACAGAGACGACCTGCTCGGCGACGCCACCGCGTTCGTTGGAGTGGGCAAATACCCGGCGCGCATCAAGTGCGCCATGCTGGGATGGATGGCGTTCAAGGACGCTGTGATCCAGGCACGAAAGGACGAATCATGACGGAGACCAAGACCCCCGCCAACGCTGCGGACGTCGAGGAGGCAATGCGCGACGTGATCGATCCCGAGCTGGGGATCAACGTCGTCGACCTTGGCCTCGTGTATGGCG
>JBKBNW010000087.1:0-8532 GCA_046295115.1 Demequina sp. | reverse complement strand
GCGACGCGCCGGACCGCATCGGACAGGTCCGGCCCTGAGATCGACTTGGTGACGTAGCCGCGAGCGCCGGCGCGGATCACTGACACCACGTCCTCCGCGGAGTCGGACACCGACAGCGCCAGCACCCGCGTGCCGTCCACCCGGCCCTTGATGTCCGCGAGCACGTCGAGCGCGCCGCCGCCCTGGCCGCCTGGCAGGTGCACGTCGAGGATCACCACCTGCGGGCGCTTGTCCAGGATCTCGGCGACTGCGGACTCGACGTTGTGAGCCTCGCCGACCACCTGGATCTCGTCGTCCAGGGACTCTCGCACCCCGACCCTGATCACATCGTGGTCGTCCACGATCACTACGGACACGCTCATCGGGAGCCTCCTCTTGGCATCACGATCATCACCTCTGTCTTGTCGCCGGGCGCGCTGCGCACCTCGGCCCCTCCGCCATGGCGGGCGACTCTGCCCACGATCGACTGGCGGATGCCCAGCCTGTCCTCGGGGACCGAGTCCGGGTCGAAGCCCGGCCCCGAGTCGCGCACAAACACCTCGTAACTGTCCGTGGTCAGTTCCGCGTACACGCTGATGGGCTCCGAGCCGTGCCTCGCGGCGTTCGCGATCGCCTCCCGCGCGGCCTGCACCGCCGCCCCCAGCCACTCGTCGGTGGGGGCATCGCCCACGCACACCGTATCGATCGCGACGCCGTGGGCGTCCTCGACCTCCGCGACGGCGGCCTTGATGGCACTGGCCACCGACTCCTCGACGCTAGGGCGGTCCTGGTAGAGGTACGAGCGCAAGTCGCGCTCCTGGGAGCGCGCCAGCCGCGCCACGGAGTCCGGGTCGTCGGCGCGCGCGCGAATGAGCGTGAGCGTCTGCAGCACCGAGTCGTGCAGATGCGCCGCAATCTCGGCCCGCTCGTGCTCGCGGATCCTCTCATCGCGCTCGATGCCGACCTGCCGGATGAGCCGCAGCCACCACGGCGCGAGCAGCAGCGCGCTGCCCGCCGCGATCACCAGGGGTGTGATGATCGCACGCGCCAGGGCGTGGTCCGTGAAGTCCCACATTGCGAACCACCACATTGCGCCGATGCTGAGCACGAGCCCGGTGAACAGGCGCAGCCACGCGTCGCGCCGGAAGATTCCCGCCACGTCGAGCCGGCGAGCATCCTGGCCGAAGACGCCGTCGAGCGGGCTCCACACCAGCCCCAGCCCCGCGAGGTACACCACGAGCGGCACCACCCACGACGGGAGGTCCTCGGTGCCCCATCGCTCGACCGCCAGCGCGCCCGCCACGGTGAGCAGTGCCAGGCCGCCCAGAACTTTCCATGCGGACGGCACTCCTTGGCGGCGCGCGAGGGGTGCGGCCACCCGGCGATGGGCCTGGGTCGTCATGGAGTCATCGTCACATAAGCCAGAGCCCCCTGGCCCCTCAGGGCGCGCATGTCAGGGTGGGCCCCGCACAAGACTCAGGGGTCGAATCAGGGGGGTACCTCATAGCGCGTGTGGACTAGACGAGCGGAGACTGAAGTCAACACCGGCGTCCGTGACGTCACGACCATCCGAGGAGTGCCATGACCGAGCAACCGCAGCCCCAGCAGGAGGCAGCGTTCTTCACTGCGATCCGCCAGTGGGGCCTCACGCGCGGCCCTCACGGCGTGGTCGGCGGTGTGGTCGAGGGACTCGGCGCCCGCGTAGGCATGGCCGCCGTGCCGGCCCGGCTCATCGTCGTGCTCGCGTGGATCCTGCTCCCAGGCCTCGTGATGCTGGCCTACGCCGCGGCGTGGGGCCTGCTGCCTGACCGCCACGGCAACATCATCACGCAGAACTTCGGCAGGGGCGTCACCAATGTGGGAGCGCTGCTGGGCATCGCGGTCCTCACCCTTGGCGGGTTCGTCGGCCTGGACGGTGGGCCGCTGATCGACTTGTTCGGCTGGGGTGCGGGCCCGTGGACCTGGGCCGGCGACGCCGGCGGCATATTCGGGGCGGGCGAGGTGGCACGAGCGTTCGCCATGCTTCTCGGGGTGACGATCCCCCTGCTCGTGATCGCGGGCATCGTGGTGTTGATCGTGTGGCTGGTGAAGCGCTCGAAGGACGGGGCCGGCGCGGCCGGTGGTCCCGGCACGGCCGGAACTGCCCATGCACCCGTGGAACCCGACGCGCCAGCCGCACCCCGCCCGTCCTCCGCACCGCACTCGACGCAGGACGGCGGCGGCAAGACAGACGCCACCACGAAGACTGACGCGCAGCCGAATGAGCGCGCCCGCGCATCGGCCGCGGACCACACCGCAACCCACATGCCCCAGCCGTGGGAGCCCGCGCTCTTGCCCGGCGACCCACGACTCGCCGGCGCCGCGGCCGCGAGCGCAACCGCGCCACCACCACCGCCGCGCGCTCCCGCGCCGGGTGCCTACGCGCCGCCGCCGTACGTGCCCGCGGTGCCGATGCCGTACCTGCCGCCGCGACTGTACGTGCCCGGGCCGGGCACGGGCGGATACCTCGCGCTGCTCGGCATCCTGTTGGTCTCGGCGGCCATCGTGATCGGCCTTGAGCGGGCCGACCGGCTCGCCGTCAACCCCGTGCTCGCGTGGGGCGCCGCCGTCACCGTGGGGCTGGGTGCGTTGCTCATCGCCGTGGCACTCACCGGGCGCAGGCTGGGGTTCCTGGGGTTCCTGTCCGTGCTCGCGGTGCTGGCCGCCGTGCTGCTGGCCGCAAACGCGGCGGATATCCGCACCGAGTTCGACAGGGAGTGGGTGCGGTGGGACGCCGAGGTGAACATCCGCGAGGATGTTGCTGAGGCGCCGAGCGCTCCCGAGCCCACCCCGGAGCACACCCCGACCGACGTGACGGCGGAGCTCGCCTCGCTGTACTCGTCGACCTTCGCGGCCGGTGCCTGCGTGTCGCCCAGTTGGGCGCAGCCGTGGAACGAGGTCGGCCTGTCTGGCGAGTCGGTCGCCACCATGCGACTCGACTCGGTCGGCTCCGATCTCACGCTCGACCTCACCGCCGCCGCGACCCGTGTCGCCGTGCCCGAGGGCACCAGCATCGAGATCCTCGCTGCCGGTGCCACGACTGTCGTCTGGGAGAGCCGCGACCTGTCGTGCGAATCGTGGACGGAGCCCGAGCGGGACGAGTTCGGCGAGCCCATCACGGGCGAACGCGTTCCGGTGCTCACCCTCACGAATCCCGACGAGCCCGTGCTGACGCTCCGCACCACCACCGACTCGACTATCTACCTCCAGGAGGTGGCGCGATGACCGCCAAAGCTGAGATCCGACGCCGCGCTGGCCAGCGCATTTCCAGCGCCCTGTGGGGGCTGCTCGTCATGGGGGTCGGCGCGCTCACCATCGCGGCCTACTCGGGGTACGAGATCGACCTCGAACTCGCGGCCATCATCGTGCTGGCGGCTATCGGCGGGTGGCTGCTGGTGTCCGCCGCCGTGTCCGGCATTGGCCGCAAACGCGAGATCGCCCGCGCCACTGCGCCGACCGTCGAGGAGCGGGTGGATCCTGCCCGGCCCGCCCCGTGGTCGAGGTCGGCAGAGCCGCCCCTGACCGAGCAGACCGATGAGGTGCCCCCCACCGCCGAGTTCGCATCAGCGACCGACATGGACGAGACCACCAACCTGGATGTCGCCAAGACCGCGGAGCTCCGCACGGACGGCGAGTCGGGGCGGGGCTGACGGGCACTGCCTCGCGCGGGTCGACACTGCCCCGCCCGGTTCGACACTGAGCGCCCACTGGGTGACGCGGACCGGGCAGTTCCGACACTGAGCGCCCACTAGGACGCTAAGGTGCGGCTTGGCGGCGGGGTTACTCCCACTCGATGGTGCCCGGCGGCTTGGACGTCACGTCCAACACCACGCGGTTGATCTCCTCGACCTCGTTGGTGATGCGGTTGGAGATGTGGGCGAGCGTCTCGTAAGGCACCCGGGTCCAATCCGCGGTCATCGCGTCCTCGGACGAGACGGGCCGCAACACCACGGGGTGGCCGTAGGTGCGGCCGTCGCCCTGGACGCCCACCGAGCGGACGTCCGCGAGCAACACCACGGGGCACTGCCAGATGTCACGATCGAGGCCGGCTGCTGACAGCTCGGCCCGCGCGATCGCATCGGCCCTCCGCAGGATGTCGAGCCGTTCCTCGGTGACGGCGCCGATGATGCGGATACCCAGACCGGGACCGGGGAAGGGCTGGCGCCACACCATCTCTTCCGGCAGCCCCAGCTCCGTGCCGACCGCCCGCACCTCGTCCTTGAACAGGGCGCGCAGAGGCTCGACGAGCTCGAACTCGAGGTCTTCGGGGAGGCCGCCCACATTGTGGTGGCTCTTGATGTTGGCGGCGCCCTCGCCGCCGCCGGATTCGACCACGTCGGGGTACAGGGTGCCCTGCACGAGGAACCGCACCGGCTCACCCTCGGGCGCGGCGGCCACGATCTCGCGCTCGGCCGCCTCGAACGCGCGGATGAACTCGCGGCCAATGATCTTGCGCTTGGTCTCGGGATCTGTCACACCGGCGAGCGCCTCCATGAACCGCTGGCGCTCGTCGGCGACCACCAGGTTCACGCCGGTGGCGGCCACGTAGTCGCGCTCGACCTGCTCCGCCTCGCCCTCGCGCAGCAGACCGTGGTCCACGAACACACATGTGAGCTGATCGCCCACCGCCTTCTGCACGATCGCGGCGGCAACCGCCGAATCCACGCCGCCCGACAGCCCGCAGATCACCCGGGCGTTGCCCACCTGAGCGCGGATTCTCTCGACCTGCTCGTCGATGACGTTGGCGCTGGTCCAGTCGGGCTGGATCCCCGCGACGTTGTACAGGAAGTTCTCCATCGCGGACTGTCCGAGCGGAGAGTGGCGGACCTCCGGGTGCCACTGCACACCCGACATGCGCCGCTCGAGGTTCTCGAAGGCGGCGACCGGGGCGCCGTCGGTGGTGGCGAGCACTGTGAACCCGTCGGGCGCCTCGTGCACGGCGTCACCGTGGCTCATCCATACCGTCTGCTCAGCTGGGCTGCCCGCGAGCGCGGCGCCGGGGGTGGCGACGCGCGCCGTGGTGCGGCCATACTCCCTGAGCCCCGTCTGTGCGACGGAGCCGCCGAGCGCACGCGCCATCTCTTGGAACCCGTAGCAGATGCCCATCACCGGCACCTCCGCCTCGAACAGCGCGGGGTCGATGCGCGGCGCACCTTCGGCGTAGACCGATGCGGGGCCGCCGGACAGGATCACCGCGGCCGGGTCCTTGGCGAGCATGTCCGCGGCGCTCATCGAGTGGGGGACGATCTCGGAGTAGACGTCCGCCTCGCGCACGCGGCGCGCGATCAACTGCGCGTACTGCGCGCCAAAGTCGACGACCAGGACCGGCCGGTGCTGGGGAGTGGGCATATGTTCAGGACTCCTGACCGGCGCGCACCTCGCGGGTGACCCGACTTTCGACGAAGAAGGACAGCAGCGGGACGATGCCGCCAAAGAACAGGGTCGCGAGCCGGCCGTAGCCCCAGCGCGCCTGCATCCACAGTTGCAGCACGGTGACGAGGTAGACGACGTAGATGAAGCCGTGCACCTGGGAAAGGATGCTCAGTGCCTCGGTCTGCGCGGGTGTCTCCACGAACCCGGCCCACCACGCGAGCGGATACCGCAGCAGCCCCACAAACACGAGGATGAGCAGGGTTCCGGTCACGAACGCCATCACGCGATAGCGCAGCAGCACTCCCGGTGTAACCGCCTGCGGGGTCGCGGTGGTCGTGTGTGCCTGCGGCGCGGGGTCAGTCACCGGGTTCCTCCGTGGGGGTCGGCCGCCGCGCCGGCAGTGTCGACAGCCTCGCGCGCGGTGAGCCCATTGTCCCGTATCCAGCGGCCGGCGATGAACGCGAAGAAGGCGCCGAACAGCCACCACTCGAGCGCGTACGCGACCGAACGGAAGTCCAGCGAGCGCTCGGGTTCGGGCGCGACGAGCGCGCGCAGGCCCGCCTCAGGCTCGTTCGTGGTCATCAGTGTCGTGTACAGCGGCGCGTCCCAGTACTGGGCCAACACCGCCGGTGACAGTCGGTCCGCCCAGAACGCGCCCTCCGGCGGGGCCTGGTCGGGGTCGGGGGCGGGTGCGGCCCCCTCGCCGGAGCGGAGCAGTCCGGCCACTCTCCGGTGCGCGGGCGCCCCCGCGTCAAAGCCGTCCACGTCTTCTGGCGCAAGCCAGCCGACGATGACCGGCAGGGTCGCGGGCTCCCCGGTGCCGGTCGCATCGGCCGCTACCGTGAAGGGGCGCACCACCAGCACCGCGGGCGCTCCCTCGACCACGCGGTCCGGGATCAGCGCGACGCCGCTGGACGCGTACTCTCCTTCGGCCCAGATCTCTCGCCCCAGCTCAGAGCCGGGCGTGGTGGCTGGCGCGGCGACATCGGCGATGGGCGCGGCGGGGTCCGGTTGGCGCACCTCTCCCTGCTCCGAGGCGCGGCCCCACTGCCACCATCCGAGGGTGGCGCAGACGATGATTGCCGCCATCGCGAAGGCCGTCACCGGCAGCACTTGCAGCCAGCGAATGCGGCGACGCACCGTCATGAGGCCCCGTCGCGAGTGCCCGACACAAGGGCGGGGTCGGTCTCGGTGGCGCCGTCGGCAGCCGTCGCCGCGACCACGGTGACACGATCGCGACCGCCCGCCTTCGACGCGTAGAGGGCGTCGTCCGCCCGCCTGATGGCGTGGTGCGGGCTGCCGTCGTACTGGCCGTCGGTGACGCCTATGGACACCGTGATCGGATGGTCGTGACCGGTGCACGCGATCGCGGTCTCGCTCACTGACACGCGGATCCTCTCCATGGTGGCGGCGGCGTCTTCCAACTCCGCGTCGGTGATGACAAAAACGAACTCCTCACCGCCCCATCTTCCCACCGCGTCGGTGGCGCGAAGGCTCGACTTGAGACGCACCCCGACGTCCGCGAGCACGCGGTCGCCGCACGCGTGACCGTACCGATCGTTGACGCGCTTGAAGCGGTCGAGGTCCGCGATCGCCAAGCAGTACGGCGTGCCGCCAGCGACGGACAACTGCTCGAGACGTTCCATCACTGGGCGCCTGTTCGCCAGTCCGGTCAGCGCATCGGTGTTCGCCAGGTACTCGGCTCGTGCGGCCAGTTCCGCCGCCCGCCTGCGCGCACGTTCGGCGCGGAAGTGGCTCACCGCGGCGAGGATGAACAGCATGCTCGACGTGGCCAGCGCGTTAAGGGAGAACAGTGCGGTGAGCAGCACGGCGGGCATTTGCACGATGGCACCGGAGGCGGGCAACAGGAACTGGCACCCGAGGAAGGCGAACAACGCGATGAAGGCCCACACCCAGCGCAAACCCCGCTGACGCTGCGTGAACACCATGAACACCAACTGGCACCCCAGCAGCAAGAACAGGTGTAGCCCTGCCTCCCACCCCACGTAGGCGGAGGAGAACAGGAGCTGCACGACGGCGGTCCCGAGGGTGAGCAGCGCGGAGCCCAACTGCCGTCCGAGCCGGGCGAGCAACACGCACACGACGTACGCCACCGCCGCGATCAGGTTGAAGACGATGAGCGGGACGAACGTCGGCAGGTCGTAGGTGATGAAGAAGGCGGCGTAGGACAGCGTCAGGATGATCGCGATCAGCGCGAGCCCGTGGGTCGTCGACACGGCACGTCCTGGCTCTCCGGTGAGCCGCCCCACTCGCCGGTCGAGCAAGCGCTCGACGGCATCGTTCAGGTGCCGATCCCGCGCCGCGCTCCCCGGGTCCCCGCTCATCGATGACCTCTCACTCGGCTCCGACTGTGTCCGCCAGCCACGCTCGTGCCTGGGCGCCGCTCTCAGCGTACTTGGCCGGGCCCATGCTCTCTAGGGGCGGCCCGACCCCGGAATCCGTCGCGGGACTCGCGGGCGGAGAGTCGCCACGCCAGCGCCGGGCCGGTCACTCGAGCGCGGGCACCGCCACCGACGCGCCGAGGACGAGGTTGCGCCCGGACGCCTTCGCTTCATAAAGCTTGGCGTCGGCCAACCGCAGCACCTCCTCCTTGCCCGTATGGCGGTCGGCGTGCGCCACTCCCGCGGAGATCGTCACCGGGAGGAAGAGTGCACCGGCCCCGTACTCCTCCTCCGTCGCGCGGCGCGCGCCCTCCATCACCGCGACCGCGGCCTCGAGGGACAGCCCCGGGAGCACCACGAGGAACTCTTCGCCGCCCCACCGCGCCACGGTGCCGTGACTGCCCACGGCGTCCACGAGGGTGCGCGCGACGTTCGACAACACCAGGTCGCCAGCGCCGTGGCCGAGCCGGTCGTTAATGCGCTTGAACCGGTCGAGGTCCGCGAGCGCGAGCGAGTAGTCGCCTGACCGCGCGGCCTCGGACAGAATCGGGGTGATGCCGCGCCGGTTGTAGACCTCTGTCAGCGCATCAGTGCGCGCGGCAACCTGAGCCTCGGCAAGCAACTCATCGTTGCGACGCCGCTCGCGCACAAAGTATTGGTTATTGAACAGCGCGAGCACGGACACGATCATCACGGCTACCAACACGTTGCCCGCCGAGGTCGCGTTCATCCAGCTGTC
>JBKBNW010000086.1:6133-8777 GCA_046295115.1 Demequina sp. | reverse complement strand
GCTGCGCTCGGTGTGGTGTCGTTACGAGACGACGCAGCCCTCGAGGATGTCCTCTTGGGTCTCGCGAACCGGGCCCGGCGTCATCGTGGGGTCGGGCGTGGGCGACGGGACGGGAGATACCGTCGCACCGGGGGAGGGCTCAGCGGTCGGCTCGTCGTCCGGCTCGGGGAGCCCGATGGGGACGTCGTCGACGATGGCCTGCCACATCGCGGCGGCCTCCTCCTCGCGCCACAGCACGTCGCCGGAACTGTCGCCCGCGTACTCCCACGGCACGGTGGCGAACACGAGGTTTGCGGTGTCGAAGTTTCGCAGCGAGTACGCCAGGCCAATGATGTTGTTGACGTTCGCGAGGTCGTTGTCGACGGTGAGCGACTCGGCCGCGGACCGCACGAACTGAGTCAGCTCTGGTACGTCCGTGAACAGGTTGGACCCCAACACCTTGCGCGCGGTGTTGGTGAGCAGCTCCTGCTGGCGTTCGATGCGCATCAGGTCGGTGCCGTCACCCAGACCGGTGCCGGTGCGTGCACGCGCGAAGGCAAGGGCCGTCTCGCCATCGAGCACCTGAGGGCCCGCCTCGAGGTCAAGCTTGGCCTTGGACGAGTACATGTCGTGAGGGATGCACATCGGGATGCCGCCCAGTGAGTCGACCATCTTCTGGAAGCCCGAGAAGTCGACCATCATGAAGTGGCCGTTGAACTCGACGCCGGTGAGGTCGTTGATGGTGCGCATCACGCACGCGGCGCCCTCGCCGCGGTTGCCGTTCTGGCCGCCGTTGGACAACGCGATGTTGAACTTGCCCGTCCACCCCTTCACCGTGGTGCCGTCGAACAGCTGGCAGTCCGAGATGCGCACCCTGGAGTCGCGCGGGATGGAGACGACCTCGATGCGGGTGCGGTCGGCAGAAATATGGATGACCATCGTCGTGTCGCCGCGCATGCCCTCCGCGACGAACCCGCCGATCTCCCCGTTCTCCCCATTGCGCTCGTCTGTGCCTATCACCGCGATGTTGACGGGCTGCCCGGGGGCGAAGTCGGAAGGCCCCTCAGGCCTCGGCTCTTTGGTGGAGTCCGCATCGGGCTGGAGCAATGAGGACACGTCATGGGTCTCGAAGGCGCCCACCGTCAGCTGCATATAGGTGGCACCGCCGACCGTCGCGAACCCGAGGAGTGCCGCCGCGGCCGCCGCGACCGTGCCCAGCACACGCCGGTGCACGGCGCGCGAAGCGTGGCGCGGCCGTACGGGCCGGGTCTGTGCCGGCATGTGTTCCTCCAGGAGGCGACGTCAGGGTGGCGACGGGTGGGTGCTGGGCAGGTAACGCCCCGGTGAACGCGTGGGTTCCCGCGGCGCGCAAGCGCCGGGCCGCGCGGTCAGGGGCCGCACGTGGCCAAGACGTCGTCGATGCTATCGCCTGGGGCGCCGTGCGTGGTATCCGGCGCGGGAGACGGCATCCCGTCGGGGTCCGTGGGAAAGGAGTCCCACTCGCTGGTGGAGTCGTCCTGAGGGCGCACAGAGATGGGGCGGTCATGGCGGATGTCGTCGAACATCCGGGGGGCGTCGTCCGTCATCAGCACCGACATGCGGTCCTCCGTGTACTCCCACGGCACTGTGGTGAAGGTCAGGGCCTGCGACGACAGTCCGCGCAGGCCGTAGGCGAGGCGGACCATGAAGTCGAGATCGCCCAGGTCCTGGTCGGTCGTCAACGACTCGGCACCCGCGCGCAGAAAGCTGGTCAGCTCGGGGGCGTCCGTGAGGAGGTTCTTTGCGAACGCGGTGCGCGCCGTCTGGTTCAGCAGGTCCTGCTGGCGGTTGATCCGCTGGAGGTCGGATCCGGAGACGCTCCCTACCTCGGCGGTCCGTAGCCGCGCGTAGCCGAGTGCGTCCTTGCCGTCGAGCACCTGAGGCCCGGCCTCAAGGTCGAGGTTCGCTTTGGTCGACACGATTCGCTCAGGAATGCATATCGGCACCCCGCCGAGCGCATCGACCATGCGCGTGAACCCTACGAAGTCGATGACGGCCCAGTGGTCGATGCGGATTCCCATGGTCGCGTGCACCGTGTTGATGGCGCATGCGGCGGCCTCCGCTGGGTCGCCCTGGAGGCCCCCGTTGGCGAAGGCGGCGTTGAAGTCGCGGCGCCCTCCCGCGACGGTGGTGCCGTCAAAGAGGGTGCAGTCGGGCACGTCCACCTGCAGGTCGCGCGGGATCGACATGAAGTCGATGCGGGAGCGGTCTCCCGCCAGGTGCGCGATGATCGTGGTGTCGTTGCGCATACCGTTGGCCACGTCGCCACCGATCTGCGCGTTGTCGCCGGAACGGACATCGGAGCCCATCAGCAAAATGTTGAGCGGTCTCGAGCCGGCGACCTCGACGGGGGAGTCGGGTATCGAGGTCACCAACGGGTTGGCGTCTCGCTGGCTGATCGCGCCCCCGAACTGAATGGCGAGGGTCTGTGCCCACACGGTCGAGAACCCTGCGACGGCCGCGACGGCGATGGCGACGGTGCGGCCGAGCGAGTGGGAGTGCGTGCGCCGCGCGTGCCGGACGGGAACTCGTCGTCTCGTCACGCAACGCTCCTCGATCTCACCGGGCACCCAGTCCTTTCTGGATCCCCCTCCCTTCTCGGATAGCCTACGTGTCGTGCCTGTAC
>JBKBNW010000086.1:0-6123 GCA_046295115.1 Demequina sp. | reverse complement strand
CTGCCTCCCCTCGATGATCGTCCCGGCGTGTCGGTCGTCATGCCGGTGCGCAACGAAGAGGCGGCGCTGGCGAGCGCCGTGGACGCCGTCATGGCGGCGCGGTACTCCGGCCCCCTCGAGATTGTGGTGGCGGTGGGTCCCTCCGATGACGCGACGGCGGACATCGCGCGCGGCCTCCAGGCGTCGGCGGGAATCGTCGTGGTGGACAACCCGACGGGGCGCACTCCCGACGGACTCAACGCGGCTATCGCCGCGGCGCGGTACGACGTGATTGTCCGCATGGACGGGCATGCGCACATGCCGGTCGGGTACATCGATCTCGCGGTCGCGGCCTTGCGCCGCACCGGCGCCGCGAACGTCGGCGGCCGCATGGTGCCTACGGCTCACGCGCCATTCGCGCGGGCGGTGGCCGTCGCGATGTCCTCGCGGTTCGGGCTCGGGGGTGCGGGCCACCGCCAGGGGGGCGCGGAGGGGGAGGCCGCCTCGGTATACCTCGGGTCCTTTCGACGCGAGGCGCTCACCGACGTGGGCGGTTACGACCCGCACTTTGTGCGCGCGCAAGACTGGGAGCTGAACTACCGGCTTCGCGAGGCTGGATATCTCGTGTGGTTCGTGCCCGACATGGCCGTGCCATACACGCCGCGCTCGCGCTGGTCCGCGCTACGACGTCAGTTCTTCACGTCGGGTCAGTGGCGTCGTGAGGTGGTGCGAACTCACCCGCGCACCCGCTCGGCACGCTATCTGGCGGCACCGGCGATGGTGCTTGCCCAGGCATCGGCCGTGGTGGTCGCCGTGACCGCAGTGGCGGTTGGCGCTCCCGTGCTTGCGTGGCTGCTCGCGGTGCCGGCGGCGTACGTGGTCGGGGTGCTCGGCGCCAGTGCGTCCCTGGCAGGACGGGCGGGGGCCCGGGCGGCGCTCGCGATGCCCGTGGTGCTCATTACCATGCATATCGCCTGGGGCGTCGGATATATCTGTGGTGTGCGCTACTCTCGACTTGACGCATAGGGATGACAACGGTGTAATTCCTACATGCAGGAACTCCTGCAGCGGCGAATCGGAGGACAGCCTATGTGGAATATCTACGAAGGCGCAGTGCCCTCAGACGCACGCAAGCCCGCGCCGACCCTCGCGTCGGTGGTGGACATCTTCGACGGGGCCGACGACGACGGCCCGCTGGGGTGGCAAGAGCGCGCGCTGTGCGCCCAGACCGACCCCGAGGCCTTCTTCCCTGAGAAGGGCGGGTCGACTCGCGAGGCAAAGAAGGTGTGCGCCTCGTGCGACGTGCGCTCCGAATGCCTCGAGTACGCGCTCGAGAACGATGAACGGTTCGGCATCTGGGGTGGGCTGTCGGAGCGTGAGCGGCGCAAACTCAAGCGTCGCGCTGTCTAGCCGGGCGGCCTGCGTGGGCATCGCATGACTCCCGCGCGCCTCACGGTGCGCGCGGTGGTGGTCTCTGACGGGCGCGCGCCCCAACTCCTCGCCGCCCTTGACGCGACCCTGGCCCAGGACCCCGCGCCCGACGCGGTGCACTTGCTCCTCACCGAGGACATCGAGCCGCCCGATCATGGGTGGGACCCTCGTATCGATGTGCGACGCGTCGCGGCCGGCTCGTGGGCGGCGGCCGTCAACGCTCTCACCGCCGACGTTCCCGCGGCCCCACATGAACTGCTGTGGCTGTTGCACGATGACATGGCTCCGCTGCCGGGGGCTCTCGCGGCTCTGACGGCGACCGCGCGTAAACGGCTGCGCGCGGGCGTGATCGGCGCGGCCCAGGTGCGTTGGGACGACTCCTCGCGTCTGGTGAACCTCGGCACCACCACCTCGCGTGTCGGCGCGCGCAGGCTCGCGCTTGTCGAGGAGGAGGACGTCAACCAGGGTCAGTACGACGACCGTGATGACGTTCTCTCCGTGTCGCTCGGCGGCGCGCTCGTGCGCCGCGCGCTATGGGAGCAGCTGAGAGGGACCGACCCCGGCTGCGACGGCTGGTCCGAGAGCCTCGACTTCTGTCGCCGCGCATGGAGATCCGGCCACGACGTGGTCGCCGTGCCCGCGGCGAAGGTGAGGCACAGCCAGGAACGGCTGTACGGCAGGCGGGGAGGGTCCGGCGGCGGACGCCGCTCCACGTATGCGCTCAGGCGCGCGTCCGAGTGGTACCACGCCCTGACCTACTCGCCGCTATGGGCGATCCCCCTGCTGTTGGTGTGGACCGCGTTGTCGGCGATCGCGCGCGCCGTGCTGCGCATCGCCCAGAACGAGCCCCGCCTGCTGCTCGCCGATCTGGTGGTGCCCTGGAGAGTGCTCGCGCTGCTGCCGCGGCTGCCCGCGTCTCGTGGCCGAGTGCGGCGGGCCGGGCGCCGAGGGCGCCTCGCCGAACGGAACCTGCTTGCGGGTTCCCGCCACATCGTGCACCACGTGCGGGCCCTCGAGTTCGGCGTGCGCGACCGTCACAAAGCGGCGGCGGCACCGTCGGACGTGGTCAAGGCGGAGCTGCTCCGGGCCCGTGGTCGGCGGCGCACTGTGCTGGCCGCGCTCGCGGTGGGTCTCGCCGGTTTGTCGGTGGCGATACGGCCCGAATGGCTCGCAGGCATCGTGGGCGGCGAGATGCTGACGGGCAGCGTGCTTGGCGTCACCGACGTCGGGATCGGCGCGCTGTGGGATCGCGCCCTGACCGGATGGTCGGCGCACGGCTTCGGCGCGCCCGCAATTGATGCCGGTCTCAGCGCGCTATTGGTGCCTCTCGCGGCACTGCCCGGTGGGCTTGCCGTGGGGATCGGCGTGCTGATGATCTTTTCCCCGCTCGCGGCCGGCCTCGCGATGTGGGGCGCCTCGGGCGCGTTCACCAGGTCCCTCGCCGCGCGCGCGCTCGCCGCGACCGTCTACGCCCTGTGGCCCGCAGCGCTGATCTCTCTCGAGCAGGGTCGGCTCGGCGCGGTCATCGTCCACCTTGCGTTGCCATGGGTCGTGCTCGGGTTAGCGAGGGCAGGGGGCTGGCAGCGCGGGGAGCGCATCGACGCCGGTGACCAGTACCCTGCCCGGCCTCCGTCGTCGAGCGCGGCCATGGGCGCCGCCGCCATGCTGGCAGTGGTGGTGATCGCCGCGCCTGTGTTGCTCATCCCCGCGCTGGTGATAGTGGCCACGCTCGGCGCGGCTGCCGGACGGCTGCGCTGGCGCGTGTGGGGGGTGCTGATCCCGGCGGTCGTCGTCTCGGCACCTGGCGTCATCGCCGCGTGGAACGCCGGACCTGTCAGCCACGCCGCGCTCGCAATCCTCGTGCGTGAGCCCGGCCCCAGTGCAACGGCGAGCGTGCAGTCCTCGCTCGACCTGTTGACCGGGCTCGACCTCGACGCGATGGGGGCACCCCCCGCGCTCGCGGTCACGGCACGCGCATTGGCTGGCTTGGTCACGGTGTTGGCGATCGTTGCCGCGCTCGTGGGTCGGCGGCGCGGCCTGTCCGCGCTGGCGCTGATGGCCGCGGCGGTGGGTCTGGGCACCGCGGTTCTTGTTCAAGGAGTGACGCTGTCGCCCGCTGCCGGGTTGGGGGCGGCCGCGGGTGCCGGCTGGTACGGACCCGGCATGTCCCTCGTCGGCGTGGCCTTTCTGGTAGCCATCACGGGCGCGACGGCAGACGTCTGGTTTACGGGCGCTGGGGTTGCGCGAGCATGGCGCCGCATCGCGGCGATCGCCGTCGGCGCGGTGCTGGTGGTGGCTACCGCGGGCGCCGCCGCGGCCCAGGTGTGGCCGTCGCGAGAGCCACACGGTGACGTGCACCCCGCTCCGCGAGATGTGCTGCCATTGGTCGCCGCGCTCGAGCAGGGCACCGCCGAGCGGCAACGCGTGCTCACGCTCACCGACCTGGACGGGGCGGTCTCCTACGCGTTGCTGTCTATGGACGGCTCAGCGGCCGTCGCCTCCGCTGCCACTGTGACCGCGGACGGAGCGCCGGCATCGCGGCGCGACGGCGCTCGCATCGTGGGAATGGCCGACGTGGGCGAGGCTGTGGCCGGGCTGGTCACGTCGGGCAGCGACGCGGCGGCCTCGCTGGCGCAGTGGGGCGTCGGCGTGGTGGTCGCGGCGCCGGGCTCCGACGGCATCGCCGATGCGCTGGCACAGGCTCCAGGGCTGACGCTGATGGGGGCATCCGAGAGGGGCACCTCGTGGCGCATCGGCCTGCCGGAAGGGGAGGGGCGCGTCGCGCGTGCGTGGATCGAGACGAGCGACGGGACGCGCGCTGCGCGCATGGGTTACGCCTCCGGCACAGTCGACGCGACGAGCCCGGGCACCCTCATCATCGCGGCCGCGGCCGATCCCGCGTGGAGCGCGACGCTCGACGGCGTCCCGGTCGCGCCGGTCGACGATCCGCTCGGTCGCCAGGCATTCGCCGTGGGAGCCGCGGGGGAGCTCAACTTTGCTTTCGACGACCGCGGCTACCGCGCGTGGTTCTGGGCCGCAGCGGCGGCCCTCGCGTGGTCCGCCATCGGATCGATCCCAGCCCGTTCACGCCGTGCAGCCGAGGAGGACGAGAGATGATCCGCATGCTCGCCATCCTGGCGGCCCTGCTCGGGCTCGCAGCCGTGGTCGCGATCGATGCCCCGACCGCGGGCGGTGCCCCAGCCGTGACCGCAACATACGCCTCGGAGCCCCGGATCCTCCCCGCGGTCTGCCCCGGCGCGCAGACCATCCCAGTGGGGGACATCCAGTCGGGCGATGCCGAACTCGACTCCGGGTCCGACGACGTTGCCTTCGACGTGCTGCCCGAGGGTGGCGTCGTCATCGATCAGGGCGCGGTGTTCGACGGCGTTGGCATGTCCCTCGAGCGCATTGGCTCGGGCGACATCGCCGGGCTTGCCGGGCTGTCCTGCGCGCCGACGGCGCGCGAGCAATGGCTTGTCGGGGGTTCAACCGTGCTGGGAGCGAGCGCCCGCCTGGTGCTCTCGAACCCGGCCGACTCGTCGGTGCGAGCCGAGGTGGCGCTACACACCGCGGTCGGCCCAGTGGACGGCGTCACCTCGGTCGTCATCGGACCCGGCGCCCAACGCACGGTGTTGCTGGAGGCAATCGAGCCAGAGATGCCGGCCGTGGCGGTCCACATCACGGCGGGCGGGCTGGGGGTGAGTGCCGCGTTGCAGGACTCGCGCCTTGACGGGTTCGCTCCGGCCGGTTCGGACTGGGTGGTGGCGTCAGCGGTGGGCGACTCGTTGGGGGTGCACGTGCCCGTCGAGTCCGACGGTGGAACGACCGCCATGCTGTCATTGTTCGCGCCCGATGGCGCCGAGGTCTCGCTCGCGATGGCCTCCAGCGACGGCGCGGTGCCGTGGCTCGGCGACTCCGAACTCACTCTCGACCCGGGAGTCCTCACCGAGGTCCCCGTCCCGGTCGCCGGCCCCGGCACGGTGCTCATCGACGCGAGCGCCCCCGTCACCGCGAGCGTGCGCGCGCGAGTCGCCCGCGACTGGGCCGCCTCGGAGGGCGAGCGGGTGTATGACCTCGCGTGGACGGGGGCGCAGCGGCGCTCCGATGTGCGCGAACGGGCGGCCATCGTGCCGGCTGGGCAGGTCGTGCTGCAGGTGCACAGTGACGTCGCGGGCACGGCGACATTCGAGGCTGAGGGGGAAACCCTCGAGGTGCCGGTCTCGCCCGACGTGACTGCGCTGGTGCAGCTGAACCTGGAGCCGGGGACGCGGTTGTCGAGCAGTTCGGAGTCAACGTGGACGCTCGTCGTGACCGACCTACCGGGCTTCATCACGACGTTGGAGCCGGTATCGGTGGAGCTGGAGTCGGAAGACACCACGGTCACGGTTGGCGGCACCTATCCCGAGCTTCGTTAGGGCGTCAGCCGGAGCCGTACAAGGGGTCGATCTCCTCTGGCGCTCGGCCTAGCACTGCTCCGACCTGTTCCGCGAGCACGTCGCGCACGAGCGCTCCCATGTCCTCAGGGTCGGCGCGCAGCTCCATGGGGCGGCGGTACAGCACCACCCGGGTGGGTTGGCCGAGGTCCGCCGGGAACACCCGTCCTAGTGGCACCCCGTGCTCCCATGGGGTGGGGTCGGACGGGGGCACGTCCTCGGCGGCAAAGTCGATCCGGCCCCAGCGGGATCCCCACCGGCCCTCGAGCCGCTCGGCACC
>JBKBNW010000085.1:0-8827 GCA_046295115.1 Demequina sp. | reverse complement strand
CCCCAACAGACTCCCACTCTGACCACCCGGCAGAGGGGCTAACCGACCGGCCCTTACACAGAAAACTTGACACGCCCACGCCTCCAAACGCAAGGCCATGTCGTACGCGCGGCTGACGGACAAGGAGAAGGTACTGGCCCAGGAGGTCTCCGATCTGCTGGCCGCCGCCGAGGCCATCGACAAGGCCGAGGACGCCAAGTTCGGCAAGAACCGGCGCGGGGACGAGCTGCCCGATGAGCTGGCCCGCCGAGAGTCTCGCCTGGTCAAGCTGCGCCAGGCCAAAGCTGCTCTGGAAGCCGACGCCGCCGCCGATGCGGCGGAGAAGGCTGAGGCTAAGGCCCGCGGTAAGGGCGAAGACGAAGACACCGTCGCGCAGAAGGCCGCTGAGGCCGCCGAGCGCGCCACGCCCAGGCCGAAGGCCCAGCGCAACTTCACCGACCCGGAGTCGAAGATCATGCTCACCGGGGACGGGTCGTTCGCTCAGTGCTACAACGGCCAGGCCGTGGTCGATGCCGCCCATCAGATCATCGTGGCGGCCGAGGTCAACGACTGTGCCGCCGACGTCGGCAACCTCATCCCCATGACCGAGCAGGCCATCAGCAACACGGGGCAGGCCCCGAAGCAGATGCTCGCCGATGCCGGGTACTGCTCAGCCGCGAACCTCGCCGCCTCCGCCGAGGTCACCGGCGAGCAGGGCACCGAGTTCTTCATCGCCACCGGACGACAGCGCAGCGGGGAACCGGCGCCGATCGCCCCCCGGGGACCGATCCCGGCCAGCGCCACGGACAAGCAGCGCATGGCCCGCAAGCTCGCCACGAAGAAAGGCCGAGCGGTCTACGCCCGGCGCAAAGCGATCGTCGAACCGGTCTTCGGACAGATGAGCACCCTGCAGAACGGCAAGCAACTCCTGATTCGCGGTCTGGACGCCGCCCGCGGTGAATGGCTACTGCTCGCTGCCTGCCACAACCTGCGAAAGCTCCACGGTCATATCGGCGCCACCGGGCTCGGCGGCCTCCAGATCGCCTGAACTGGCAGGCCCGGGCGACCTACAGGCTGACCCGCGGACTGAACGCCATCACCGCGGCTTCGCAAACCGAATACCTGGCCGCCAGTGACGCCGGCCCGAGCGCAACGCTCTCACGCACTCCGCCGTACTCTCGGCGCGCTTCGAGCCATTACTGACCCATGCTCCTAGGCCTCAGTGACGAGATGATCTTGAGCCACGATCAGATCTCTTCGAAGAAGTCCTCGTCGATGCGATGCAGGACGACAGTGTGCAATTCCTGCACGCCGACGCCGTACTGGACCAGGAGGCGAGCCAGTCGAGCTCCGTCAATGAGTTCGATGCGGGCGTTGATTCGTTCGGCTTCGAGTAGGGCGCCTCGGGTGAACGACGAGGTGGTGATGAAGACGCCTCGGTCGCCTTGTTTGCCTAGGAGGGCGCCGGCGAATTCGTGGATGCGGGGGCGGTCGACGGTGCGGTCGAGGGCGTAGCGCTTGGCTTGGACGTAGATGCGGTCCAGTCCGAGGGGGTCTTGGCTGATTATGCCGTCGACTCCGGCGTCTCCGCTGGCGCTGGTGCGCTCAACGTTGCCGGCTCTGCCGTAGCCCATTTTCTCCAGCAGGCGGATCACGAGGTCTTCGAACCCGGTGGGGGACAGGGTGAGCGCTCTGTCGAGGAGTTCGGTTTCCAGAGTGGCCTGGTTTTCTAGGACCGCGGCGTCGATGAGGTCCTGTGGGGTGGCAGTCGTATCGTCCAAGTCGACCGGGGGTTGCGGTGTCTTCTTGTCGTCTCGGTTTCGTGCTCGGTCGCGGAAGGCGCGGAAGGGCTCGAACTGCTCGAGCACTGGCAGGTCGACACGATCGGGGTGCTCGGTGAGGACACGGCGCCCCTCGGCGGTGATGACCGAGTAGCCGCGTCGGGGACGGTGGATGAGTCCTGCCTGGGCCAGGTAGGAGGTGGCCCAGCCAACTCGGTTGTAGATCAGACGTGAGCGCCCCGAAGGGGTCATCTGGGCCCGCTCTTCGGCGGTCAGGTTGAACTGGTCGGCCATCGCTTCTTTGAGGTCGCGCAACCGATGCTCGCCTCCGTCGGCGAGGTACTCAAGGACCGGGCGCATCAGGGTCTGATAGTCCGGGATCGTCACTGGGAGTCCTCGGTGGTGAGGCTTGCGACGAGCCAGTTGGTTTCGGTGGCGACGGTGGTGACCCGGGCGATCAAGTCGACGATGTACTTCGGATCGCCGACCTCGTCGCACCAGTCGTTGGGGTCGTTGACGATGCCAGAGGGTTTGTCGCTCTTGACCTGCCACCGATCGATGACCCAGCCAAGCGCGGAGCGGGAGCCAAGCATGTAGTCGTCGGCCTCAGGTGGGATGCCGGTGATCGTCACCTTCGAGTTGTAGATGATCGTGGTCGGGTCGTTGACGAGCTTGCCGGTCTCCTCATCGCGGATGCGGCCCCACTTCATCTTCGACACCCGCCATGTCTCGCGGTCCTCGGCAGAAGCGCCCTTCTTGAGCTCGACCTTCACGGGGTACGGCTCGACCTTCTGGTAGTTCATATGCAGGTCTGCGAGCCACCGACCCACACGAGCAACCGTCTCGAACCGGTCCCGAGTCTCCGGGGTCGGGATATGCGGCAGCATCTTCTTCAGATCAGCGGCATAGGAGATCCGGTAGTGCGGATCATGCAACTGGCCATACACGTAGTAGAAGATGTGGTCCTTGCTCACCTGGGGCCCGACAGCCTGACGGTAGAGCGAGAGGATCTCATCAGAGATGTTGTCGACCCGGCGATACCCGTACTCATCGACCTCGGCGTCGCCCGCAAAATCGAACCCGCCATCTGTCCCGTCGACCTTCTCGTACGTCCATCGAGGGAAGAACTGCGCTGTGTCGAGCAAGTGGAGGTTCGGCAGTAGGTCCGTGATGAACGGAGTGAACTGGAAGTGGGACGCCGCTCCAGTGAGAACGATGCCGGTGTTGGTGTGGTGGGGGGTCGGGAACATCGAGGCGAGCTGGTACACCATGTCGTTGACTCGCCGGTCGAAGTACGTCCACTGCGGACTAAACGGCCTGTAGGTGGACTGGAAGACGAACCCGTCGCTCCACTCGAGGTGGGCACCCCGAATGAGTTGCTGTTTGAGGGAACGGTTCCAGCTGATCTTGCCTCCCGCTGTGTGGCGGGGGTGGTCTTGCAGGTATCGGGTGAGGTTCTGGTCGGTGAGCTTGGCCGCGCCATGGCGCTGCTCGAATTCGGATTTGACGGTTCGGTACTGATCAAGCAGGTTCTCGATATTCAGGCCGAGCTTCTCGCGGGAGTGGTTGTAGCACCAAGCGTCCCGGCCGGAGGAAAGACCACGCGAATATGAGGTGAAGACTGTGACCTGGCCGGGCTGGCGTTTCTTGGTGCCGATGGCGGGCCAGGTGGTGAAGGTGTCGTCTCGTTGGCCGACCCAGTCTCCGTGGGTGTTGGGCGTGATGGGTGTCCAGTCGATGGTGTTCAGGCCGGAGTCAGCGGTGATGCGGAGTTTGTCTTCGCGGGTGAGGTAGTCGCCGATGTCACGGTAAGAGATGTTGCACGAGCCGGTGTGGGTGGGGTTCTTGACGCCGATGAAGATGGCAACGGTGTTCCGGCTGCCTGCTCCGAACACTTTGCCGCCCTCTCTTCGGGAGAGCTCGCCAGCTGTGCGCTGGTTTCCGCGGAGATTGAAGACGTAGATGTGGCTGTATTCGTCGGCGAGGCTCAGGCGGATCCCGTCAGCGGTGTTGCCGTCGATCCAGCCACCGTTGGAGACGAAGGCGACGATACCGGTGTCTCCGATGCGGTCGGTGGCCCAGCGGAAGGCTCGCAGGTAGGAGTCATAGAGGCTGTTTTTGTTAGTGGCGGTCGAGCGGACTGCATACGTTTCAGCGATGCGGGTATCGAGGTGCGGGTATTTGACGTTGGCGTTGAGGTCGTTCGCCGAGTCCTGGCCCACCGAGTACGGGGGGTTGCCGACAATGACGTTGATCGGGGTGGCCAGCTGCCGGGTGATGCGGTCGTTGTTAGTGGGGAAGACCTTGAGGTCGAGCTCGTCGCCGTGTTCATGGATCTGGAATGTGTCAGCGAGCACGATGCCGGGGAACGGCTCGTAGTCGGCGGTGTCGGTGTGACCGGCGATGGCGTGGTAGGTCGTCTCGATGTTCACCGCGGCGATGTAGTAGGCGAGCAGCATGATCTCGTTGGCGTGGATCTCGCCTGCGTACTTACGAGCAAGATCCGCAGCTTGGATCAGTCCAGACTGGAGCAAACGGGTGATGAAGGTTCCGGTGCCGGTGAACCCGTCGAGGATGTGCACGTCTTCGTCGGTCAGGCCTCGCCCGAATGTGTCGCGGAGGGCTTGGTCGGTGGCGCGGAGGATGAAGTCCACGATCTCTACTGGTGTGTAGACAATGCCGAGGGCGTCGGCTTGTTTGGCGAATCCGAGCTTGAAGAACTTCTCGTACAACTCGGCGATGACCTGCTGTTTGCCTTCGGCGGAGGTGACCTCGGAGGCGCGGACGCGGACGGAGTCGTAGAAGGAGTCGAGTTTCGCGGTCTCGGCGTCGAGGTTGGCGCTAGCGAGTTGGTCGACCATGGTCTGCATGACCTTGGAGACCGGGTTCTGCGCGGCGAAGTCATGGCCCTCAAACAGGGCGTCGAAGACGGGCTTGGTGATCAAGTGCTGGGAGAGCATGCTGACCGCGTCCTCGCGGCTGATCGACTCGTTCAGGTTCGCCCGCAGTCCGTCGACGAAGTCGTCGAACCCCTGCGCCAGTTCGGGACTCGCAGCGGCAAGGGTCGCGTTGATGCGGGTGATCTGCGCGGCGGCAATGTCGGCGACATCGGCAGCCCAGTCTTCCCAGTAGGTGCGGGTGCCGACCTTGTCGACGATCTTGGTGTAGATCGCCTCAGTCCACTCAGACAGAGAGAATAGCGCCATCTGCTTGGTCTGCTCAGCAACGCCCGAGCCGTCAGAGCCTGCATCGGACCCGGTGCCACCACTGCTGGTGGAATCCTCCGCGGGACCGACGTGACCGCCGAGGAGCTGGTCGACGCCCTGGCCGGTCTTGTCCCGGGTCTTGGAGTTCAGGGCGATGGAGTTGACCATCGCGTTGAACCGATCGTCATGCGCCCGCAGGGCGTTGAGAACCTGCCACACGGTCTTGAATCGCCGGTTGTCGTTCAACGCCTCCGACGGCTTGACGCCCTCGGGCACGGCGACGGGCAGGATGATGTAGCCGTAGTCCTTGCCTGGTGATTTGCGCATCACGCGACCGACAGACTGCACCACGTCGACCACGGAGTTGCGGGGATGCAGGAACAGCACTGCATCCAATGCTGGGACGTCCACGCCTTCGGACAGGCAGCGGGCGTTGGTCAGGATGCGGCACTCATTCGCGTCTGGTTCGGCCTTGAGCCAGGTCAACTCCTCGTTGCGCTTGAGGGCGTTGAAGGTGCCGTCGACGTGGTGCACCGAGCAGTTCAGGGACCGGTTGGTGTCCGAGACGTCCACGCCGTCGACCTCGGCGTCGCGCAGCAGGTCTTGGTAGGACTCCACGACCCTGGGAAGCATCTCGGCGACCTGCTTGGAGGACTTGATGTCGCGGGCAAAGGCGACGGCTCGGCGCATCGGCGGCTCACCGGGGGCGAAGCCCTCACCTGTCGGGGAGGTGCCGGCCCGTTTGGCCAGTCCGTTCCAGCAGCCCACCAGTTTGGACGCATCATCGAGCTTGAGCTCACCGGCATCGGCCAGATCTGACTGAAGCCGGCTGGCCATGACCGATTCGTCCACCGTCAGGACCAGGACCTTGTAGTCAGTGAGCAGTCCGCGGTCGACGGCCTCGCCGAACGAGAGCCGATGAAACTCGGGACCGTACGTCTCTAGGTCATCCATGGAGGCGATCTCCGCGGAGTGATCCTCTGCCTTGTCCTTGGTCTCGTCGTTGAACAGGCGCGGGGTGGCGGTCATGTACAACCGCCGGCTGGCCTTGAGGAAGTCCGGGTCGTGCACTGCGACGAAGTTCGACGCATCCTCGCCTGCGAGGGTGATGCCGGTCGTGCGGTGCGCTTCGTCGCAGATCACCAGATCGAACGGGTCCACACCAAGGCTTTGGGCCTTGGAGACTGCGGGCAGTGATTGGTAGGTGGTGAACACCACCGTCATCCCCGCTGCCCGCTTGCGGTGACTCATCTTCTCCGCGAGCTGTTCCGGGTTCGTGGTGACTGGAATGGCGACGTCAGAGGTGTCGTAGTCCTCCGCTGCACGGGATACCTTGGTGTCCGAGCACACTGCGAACGCTCGAATATCCAGCTCGGCACGGGCAGTCCATTCGCGCAATGTCTGCGACAACAGGGCTATCGAGGGGACGGCGAACAGGATTCGGGCGCGCCCGCCGTTGTCGAGGGCGGTCTGCTCGGCGATCTTCAACGAGGTGAACGTCTTACCGGTGCCGCAGGCCATGATGAGCTTGCCTCGGTCGTTGCCCTCGGCAAACCCGCGGAACACCGCCTCCAGGGCTTCCTGCTGGTGCGGGCGCAGGGAGTATGGCGTGGACGGTGCCAGGTCGACTTGCAGTTCGCCCTGGGGCCAGGCGATGTCCCAATCGATCGCCGACTCGGCGAGGTCCTCGAGCGAGATCCGCTGGACTGGGATGGTCTGCCCATCGAGGGCGTCCTCGGCATGTTTGCCCCACTTGTTGGTCGTGGAGATGATGACCCGGTTGGTGAACGGGGCCTTGCCCGAAGCAGTGAAAAACGAGTCCAGATCGACCTTCTGCAGATAGTGATCGGGCTCGTAGAACTTGCACTGGACGGCCGTGTACTCACCGGTGTCGCGTTCGCGGGCCACCAGGTCGATCCCGGTATCGGGCTTGCCGTCCCGGCCGGGCCAGTCGATCCAGCGCCACACCTTGTCGTACTGCTGGGACAGCATCGGATCGAGCTCGAAGTAGCGCACCATGAGCTGCTCGAACTTCGTTCCCCGCTCCACATTCGTCGGGGCCAGACGGAACGCCTCGATCACCTCGTGCACAGAAGCCATGTGGACAGTCTTACAAGACGATGTTCACTTGTATCCGTCGGATGGGGCTCTTGAACGACTGGATCTATGTTTCAGCCATCTCAGCAGCTCAACTCTGCTTCGGGGCCGAGCTAGGCAGGGGGATCGTTTGTAGTCGGGCTCTGACGTACTCGGCGAAGTGGGGCGCCTTGGCCTGCCTGAGCTTGTCGGGCAGGGAGAAGCTGTGGCCTTTGCCGGTCCAGTGGATGAGCTGGGCGGTGATGACGGCGTCGACCACCTGGGGGGCACTGTCGGCGACGAGGGTGAGGAACTCGTCAGCGGTGTGCACCTCGTAGGGGCATTCGTCAGGGTCGGGGTACAGGCCGGTGAAACCTGTGCGGTCGTTAGTGACGATGATGGCGATGCCTTCATGGATGGCGGCGCTGTGGACGTGCGCGTCGTACTCGTCCGGGTAGGTGACCGACTCGTCGATAGAAAAGCTGCTGATGCGGTTCTCGCCCATGGAGGCCATCAATCGATCCCGGAGCGCTTCAATCTGCTGAGACGAGGCTCGGGGGAATCGTTTTCGGCGGTGGTACAACGCTTCGGCGAGGATGTCCTCGGTCCAGTGAAAGGTCCATGAGCCGATGGTTTCGGTAGCGATGAGGCCGAACCAGGAGTGAAGTGTGGCGGAGCACCAGATGTTCGCGTCGGGAAGAACCGAGTGTGGTCGCACAATCGCCATGACCGCCACCCTATAAGTGCCCAGCGACACCGATGGTGTTCCCAGAGTGCCGCTGGGCAGGGGTCAGGGGTTGTCGTTGGCGAGCTCGTCTTCCAGATCCATCACGTCGAAGACGGCCTGCTGGCGTTCCAGGCGCAGCTCATCCTTTAGTGCCAGAACGTCAGCGCTGCGCAGTCGATGGTGCGAGCCCACTTTGTGGGCGGGGATGCGCCCTTCGCGGACGAGTTTCATCAACGTCGGTCGCGAAAGGCCGAGCAGACCGGCCGCTGCGGTGGTGGTGAGGTTCTCGGGCATGGCCGCGACCGAGACCGGGCGGCCCTCTGCCATCGCTTCAAGCACCAACTCGAACACTCTGGCCACCTCGACAGGAAGTTCGGCGTCCTGACCGGTTCCAATCTGGACGGGCTGCCCACCGAGAGATTGCACGAAGTCGCGAGCGGCGGACTGCTCGTCGGACGAAAGCAAGACCTCGTTGGTGGCTGCAATCGTGATCGTCATGGCGTCCCTCCTCAGCGACTCTGAGTCGTGTACCGAATGTGCGCTCCACGGTACGCTGTTGCACTTATAAGTGCAATAGTGCGCACATTGCACAAAAGTTGCACACAGGGCTGCAAGCCAAGTTGTCCCCTTGGGGTACACCCGTGCGGGACGGCATGCCGCCAACCGTCGCCGCTGTGTCACAGGGTCTAGTTCGGCACTTATGAAACACCTTCCCGTGGGGTCTAGGATCTATTGATACAGATTCCGGACGACAGGGTCTCCTCATGGCTGAACGGATCGGGACGTTGCTCAACCGTTCTGGTGATGGTGGCGAGGAGGTGCTCATCGTCAGCCGCGGCAGCGTGCGGACCCGCTTTCGTCGCAGGGACGAGCTGGGCTGGAACTTTCGGGTGGAGTCGACGGACTCGGAGAACGTCGTCGAAGGGAAACCGGAGCCGAAGCCGAAGCCAGCTCGCCGGGCGTCGCGTCCGCGTGGGCAGAGGGTGGCGTACGTGCGGGTGTCGGCCGCGGATCAGAATGAGGCGCGTCAGCTCGAGGCGGTGGGGGAGTGCGACCGG
>JBKBNW010000084.1:0-8894 GCA_046295115.1 Demequina sp. | reverse complement strand
TCGGCGTGGTTCCGGCTGCGATCCTGATCGCGACGCTCGCCGGCTTCGCGCTGGGGCACCTGAAAGTGCCGTTCCGACGCACCCTGTTCATCATCTTCGTGCTGGGCCTGACGCTGCCGTTCGAGGGCATCATCGTGCCGCTGTACTACCAGATGCGCGACTTCGGTCTCCTTAATACCCAGCTCGCTATCATCCTGCCGCTCATCGGCTTGTTCATGCCGTTCGCAGTCATGTGGATGCGCGCGCACTTTGTGAACATGCCGGAGGAGCTCTCGGAGGCCGCCCGCATGGACGGCGCGAGCACATGGCAGTTGTTCTGGCGCGTGCACGTGCCGTTGTCACGGCCCGCCATCGCGTCGCTCGCGATCCTGCTGTTCCTGTGGACGTGGAACCAGTTCCTGCTCGCCATCGTGCTGGTCAACGACCCGGAGAAGCGCACCATGGCGGGTGCCCTGGGCGCCTTCCAAGGCCAGTGGGGCACGGACATTCCGCTGCTGTGCGCCGGCTCGCTGCTGATCCTCACTCCGACGCTGATCGTGTTCCTCGTGTTCCAGCGTCAGTTCGTCGCTGCGCTGCTGCAGGGAGCGGTGAAGGGATGACCGAGGCGCCCGTGCGGCCCCCGTTCGATCCCGAGGTCGCGCGGGCGCTCGAGCAGAACAGGGACATCGTCGTGACCACCATGAGTCACGATGACATCCCGCGGGTCCGCAGCCTCGGCGCGGACGTCGCGCCGATCAAGCCGTTGTCTCATGGCGGGTTCGACAGGCTGGACCTCGTGGTGCCGGCGACCGGCACCACCCCTGACGTTCCCGTGCTGATTCTCACCGCGCCCGGCTCGACCGCGCCGGCACCAGTGCTCGTCTTCCTCCACGGGGGCGGGATGATCGCGGGCACCGTCGAGTCGGACCTCGATGCCATGGCCGACATCGCACACCAGACCGGTTGTGCCGTGCTTTCCGTGGGCTACCGGCTCGCTCCCGAAGAGCCTTACCCGGCTGCGGCCGACGATGTCATCGCCGCGCTCGAGTGGCTCGCCTCGGGCGAGGCACCGGACGCCCTTGATCACCGCCGCATCGTACTTGCCGGCATCAGCGCGGGGGGCGGCCTGGCGGCCGCGGTCGCGCTGAGGTGCCGCGACACCGGCGGCCCGCGACTGAGCGGGCTGCTGTTGATGTGTCCCATGCTGGATCACCGGTCGAACTCAGCGTCGGCTCGTCAGATGATCGGCTTCGGCTCGTGGGACGCGACCGCAAATGCGACGGCGTGGGAGGCATACCTCGCCGGCGCACAACCCACGGCCCACGCATCGGCCGCCATTGCCGACGACCTGTCAGGGTTGCCGCCGGTATTCATCGACGTAGGCTCGGCAGAGACGTTTCGTGACGAGTGCGTCGACTTCGCGTCGCGCGTGTGGCTGCATGGCGGAGACGCCGAGCTGCACGTGTGGCCGGGAGGAGCGCACGCGTTCGACATGCTCGCCCCGTGGGCACGCATGGCCCGCGCGGCACGCGATGTCCGCGAGGCGTGGCTACGTCGGCTGCTGACCCGCCTTCCCACCGCGTGACTTTCAAGGAGACGACATGACCGCCCCGCTCGCTGGGGGACCCCAGCTCATCACCTACATCGACCGCCTCGCGGGAGATCTCGACGGGCTGCAGGCGGTGATGCGCGGGCCGCTGGCCGGCGCGTTCGACGGCGTGCACCTGCTGCCGTACTACACGCCGTTCGACGGGACCGACGCGGGCTTCGACCCGACGGACCACACCCAGGTGGACCCGCGCCTGGGAACGTGGCGGGACGTCGGCGCACTCGGCGCTGACCACACCGTGATGAGCGACGTGATCGTCAACCACGTGTCGTCCAGCTCGGCGATGTTCCAGGACGTCATCGAGCATGGCGACGCCTCGCGCTGGTCGCCGATGTTCATGACGCTGTCCTCGCTGTTCCCCGACGGCGCGACCGAAGAGGACCTCGCGCGGATCTACCGCCCGCGTCCGGGCATGCCGTTCACGGCCATGACGCTTGGGGGCGAGCGCCGGCTGGTGTGGACCACCTTCACGCCGGACCAGATCGACCTCGACCTGCGCAGCGACGTCGCGTGGGAGTACCTCGAAAGCGTGGTCGACGCCCTCACCTCGGCAGGCGTCACCATGCTGCGTCTCGACGCCGTGGGCTACACCGGCAAGCAGGCGGGCACCTCGTGCTTCATGACTGAGCCGGCCGCTCAGTACACGCAGCGCATCCTGGAACTCGCGCATGAGCGCGGCGCCTCCGTCCTGCTCGAGATTCACGGTCACTACCTGCAGCAGGTCGAGATCGCTCGCAGCGTGGACTACGTATACGACTTCGCTCTGCCTCCCCTCGTACTGCACGCGCTGCACGCTCAAGACCTGCGCCCGCTCGAGGCGTGGTTCGAGGTGCGCCCCGCAAACGCCGTCACGGTGCTGGACACCCACGATGGCATCGGCATCGTGGACGTTGGTGCGAACGACCTGCGCCCCGGAGACCCGGGATTGCTGAACCCCCCGCAGATCGACGCCCTCGTGGAGTCGATCCACGATGCCAGCGGCGGCACGAGCCGCGCGGCGACCGGCGCCGCAGCCTCGAACCTCGACCTTTACCAGGTGAACTGCACGTTCTACGATGCGCTCGGCCGTGACGATGGGCGTTACCTCCTGTCGCGGCTCATCCAGCTCATGACGCCGGGGATCCCGCAGGTGTATTACGTCGGGCTGCTGGCGGGCGGCAATGACATGGACCTGCTCGCCAAGTCTGGCGTGGGGCGCGATGTCAACCGCCACTACTACTCTCAGGACGAGATCGCCGCGGCGATCGGCACCCCCGTGGTGGCCGCGCAGCTCGACGCGCTGCAGTTGCGCCGCACTCACGGCGCTTTTGCGGGCGAGTTCACGTCGGAGTTCACCGACACCACGCTCACCATGCGCTGGAACCACGGCGACCAAGAGGTGGTCCTGGAGGCGGACGTCGCCGCGGGCACCTTCTCGTTGCTGGCCACGGGACGTGAGGACGAGCTGGTCTGCGACCACACCAGCGTCGCCTGACCACACGACAACCTTCAGACGCACGAAGGCCCCCACCCGAGGCACTGCCGGGGTGGGGGCCTTCGTGCGTGCAGAACGCGTGCGGGTCAGCGAGCGGCCTCGACGACGGCAGGCGCGAACACGTCCAGGTCGCCAGGGTTGCGGGAGGTCAGCAACGTCCAGCCCTCGGCCTCACAGCGCTTGAGCTCCACGTCCTCCCAGGTCGCCCCCGCGTTCCTGAGATCGGTCGCGATCGACGGGTAGGACGTGACGGTCTTGCCGCGTGCCACGTCTGCCTCCGCGAGCAGCCAGGGCCCGTGGCAGATCGAGGCGATGGTGCGCCCGTCTGCGGTGAACGCCCGCACCAAGGCAATGGCCGCATCGTCCGTTCGCAGGGTGTCGGCGTTGATAGTGCCGCCGGGGATGACCAGCACGGCGTGGTCGCCCATCTCGACGTCGGCGAGGAGTGCGTCCGGCTCGAACGTCTCGCCGGGGTCCTTGTCTCCCACAAGAGACTCCACGGGACTGTACTCAGCCGCCGCCAAAGTGACATCGACACCGGCATCGCGAAGGGCCTCGAGGGGCTTCTTGAGCTCGTCCTGCTCGACCCCGTAGTTGGTCGTGATGATGAGGGCGGACATGCGTGATCCTTCCGTCGTCTGTTAGCCGGGCGCCGGGGCGCTCGCGGCTCTCACCGTGCGTCAACGGAGGCGGGGACCGCGCATATTCCGCAACGACACGTGAGCGGGCACCGTGGCGGCACGTGCGCGGACGTCAACGCGCTCAGTGTCCGCCGGCCGCGAGGAACGCGATCGCTATCCCAATCGCCGCGACGGCGGTGCCAAAACATGTCCAGGCGAGCACGAGCCGACCCCGCGGGATCCGGCCCTCGAAGTCGCGCGCTCCTGGGCCCGCGAGCGCGCGCACGCCCACTGCAAACAGAATGGGCAACCCTGCGCCCACCAGGATGCCGACCACCACGATGTTGGCGAGGGCCTCCCACTCGATGAACTGCGTCACTGCCGACTCCTACTGCTTCTCGTGGCGACTGCGCAACCGCGCCATCGCGTGCTGCTCATCGGCGCGCTGCTGCGCCTCGCGGTCAAGCCGGGTGGCCTCGACGCGCGCATAGCCGGACGTCGTGAGTCCCGTGCAGGCGTCGCGCAGGACCGCTGGGTTGAGGGCCGCGACCGTCTCAGCGATGAGGGCATCGGGTTCGTCCGCGGCGTCCCACTCGTCATTGACGTTGTTGTGGTTGACCGGTCGCACGCGCGAGCGCCAAAAGATGAACGCCGAGACCAGGACCAGGACCCCGAACACGACGTAGGACCCGGCGGTGCCGCCCACGGCCGTATCGAGCCAGTAGCACAGCGCGCCCACGAGGGCCGCGGCGGGCACGGTGATGAGCCACGCCGCAAACATGCGACCGGCGACCGACCACCGCACCGTTGCGCCCTTCATCCCCACCCCCGAACCCAGGATCGATCCCGTCGCCACGTGGGTGGTGGACAGCGAGTAGCCAAAGTGGCTCGACAGCAGGATCACGGCGGCGGACGAGGTCTCGGCGGCCATGCCTTGGCGAGACGACAGCTCGACGAGCCCCTTGCCAAGCGTGCGGATCACGCGCCAGCCGCCCATGTATGTGCCGGCGGCCATCGCCAGCGCGCACGACAGGATGACCCAGAACGGCACCGACGAGTCCTCCGGGACCGCACCGGCCGCGATCAGCGCGAGCAGGATGATTCCCATCGACTTCTGAGCGTCGTTGGTGCCGTGCGCGAGCGACACGAGAGAGGCTGACCCGATCTGTCCCCAGCGGAACATCGTGTCGTTGTCCTGCTCCGACACCTCCGCGGTGATCCGCGTGACGAACGTCGTTCCGATCGCGGCAACCAGGATTGCGACCACCGGCGCGATGAGGGCGGGAATCAGCACCTTGGCGGTCAGGCCGGTCCACAGCACGCCGGAGGTGCCAGCGGCCGCCAGCACGGCGCCCACCACCCCGCCGACCAGCGCGTGTGAGGAGCTGGAGGGAATCCCGAGGAGCCACGTCAGCAGGTTCCACACGATTCCGCCGACGAGTCCGGCCAGCACCACCTCAAGGGTGACGATCTCCGCGTCGACGATTCCCGTGGCGATGGTGGCGGCCACGCTGAGGGACAGGAACGCCCCCACAAGGTTCAGCGACGCCGACAACAGCACTGCTTGACGTGGCTTGAGCGCCTTCGTGGCGATCGAGGTAGCCATCGCGTTGCCGGTGTCGTGAAAACCGTTGGTGAAGTCGAATGCCAGCGCGGTGGCGATGACGACGCCGAGGAGAAAGGGCTCATTCACGCCGACCATTGTGAGGGCTAAATGCAGGCCCTATGACAGGACCCGGGTCATGGGTCCTAGAACTTTCGTCAGTGCAGGTGGCCGTCGACGTACACCCAGCGGCCGTCCTCGCGCGCGAACGTGCTCGCCTCGTGCATGGCAGCTGGCGCGCCGGCCTCGTCCTCCCACATCGCGGTGAACGTCACGGTGCCCTCCTGCTCGTCCTCGCGCCCGCCCGTAGCGGCGTGCACATCGAGGCCTCGCCATCGGAGGCCATCCAGGTCAAGCCGCGCCGGGCGGGTCGACGGGTGCCACGTCCGCAACAGGTAGGGCTCGTCGCGGCGCACGTACGCGGTGTATCGGGAGCGCATCAGCGCCGTCGCGGTGGCGGCCTCCCGCTCGCCGCGCAGCAGCGGGCGGCAGCAGACCGCGAACGCCTCTCCCGATCCGCACGGGCACGCGGGCCCGGTCACGCCTCCCACCAAAGGATGGTCCTTTTTGCGGCCCTCAGCGCCGTGGCGCGCGAAACGTGGTCACGTGTGCGCATGAGCGAGAGCCCCGAACTCCTCGCAGTCCGCGGGGATCGTGTCCCACGCGCACATGAGCCGCACCTCGACGGCCCCGGCGGTCGATCCGGGCTGCCAGTCGTAAAAGCGGACCGTCTCGCGAAGCCGCGCGGCCATGGCCCGGGGCATCTCCACAAACACCGCGTTGGCCTCGGTGGGCTGCGTGAATCGCAGCACACCCTCAGCCGCGAGGGGCTCAAGCTCCGCGCGCAGCAGGGTCGCCATCGCGTTCGCGTGGCGGGCATTGCGCAGCCAGAGGGGGTCACCAGCAGCGTCACGCGACGCGAGCAACGCCGTGAGTTGCGCCGATGCGAACCGCATCTTCGAGCCCAACTGCATGGTCGACTTGCGCAGGTGCGGCAGCTCCGCGGCCAGCCGGTCCCGCAGGTCGGGCGCGAGCACGACGACGGCCTCGGCCCCCATGGCGCCGTTCTTGGTGCCGCCGAGGGAGAGCACGTCGGCGCCCCCGCACGCTTGCGCGAGCGACACGCCCAGTGCGGCCGCCGCGTTCGCGATCCGCGCCCCGTCAACGTGCACCCTCATGCCAAGGCCGTGTGCGCGCAAGACGAGCTCGGCCAGCCGTTCCAGGTCGTACACCGTCCCGAGCTCGGTGGACTGCGTCACCGACAGCACCAGGGGCTGCGCGCGGTGCTCGTCACCGATGTCCGCCGCCCACGCCTCGATTGAAGAGGGGTCGATTCGCCCGTCGGGAGCGGGCACCGACAGGATCTTGAGCCCGCCCACCCGCTCGGGCGCACCGTTCTCGTCCCGGTGGATGTGGGCGTGCTCTGACGCGACCACCCCGCCCCAGCGCGGCGACAGCGCCATGAGTGACACGACGTTCGCGCCGGTGCCGTTGAACACCGGGAAGCCGACCGCGTGCTCACCGAACTCCGCTGCCACCGCCGCGTTGAAGGCCGCCGTGGCCGCATCGGCCCCATACGCCTCGTCGTGGCCGACGTTGACGTCGGAGATCGCGGCGAGCACCTCAGGGTGCACCGAGGCGTAGTTGTCCGAGGCGAAGTGCGTGCCGGTCACGCGGCAGCGACCTCCCGCACCCATCGGGCACCGGACTGGTGAAAGCCCACGCGGCGCAGGTAGTCGAAGTCCGTCGCGTCGTGAGGCGCGAGCTCGAGCTTGCGGAACCCGGCGTCGGATAGCACCTGGGACTTGCGGAACACGAACTCGCCGGGCGTGAAGTCGCGGAACCTCTCCTTCACCCAGTCCAGCTCCACCAGTCCAATGCCGTCCCCGAGGTCGCGGACAGCGACGACGCCCACGGCCTCGTCCCCGCGGACCACCAGGAAGGTGTGGCGTGTGCCCCCGGCCGCCGTGCCGGCATCCGCGTCGATGTCGAAGGTAGGTGCGTGCTCACGCACGTCCTCGGCGTGCTCCTCGAGCACACGGCGCAGGAAGGCGTTGTCGGCGTCGACGCTCAGCACCTGGTAGATCGCCTCATCGTGGGATTCGCGGTAGAGCCGACGGAGCCAGTAGATGTTGATCACAGTGATCGCGAGATTCATGAAGGCGAAGGGCCAGACGCCGATGATGCCGTTGTAGGCGGTCGCCACCACCGCGCCGGTGAGGTTCATCCACCGGAACCGCAGCACGCGTGCCTGCATGAGTGACCAGACGATGAGCAGGGAGCCGACCCAGCCGATGGCTTCGAGGATGATGTCCATAACGGCAAGGGTATGCCCGGCCGATGCGCGCCTGACCACGGGCCCGCCCGTAGGCTCGGTGCGTGGAGAGTCGAACGAGCGCGAGGGCCGATGCGTGGGTGTGGGCCGTGCGGCTCGCCAAGACGCGCTCACAGGCGACTGCCGCCTGCCGCGCCGGCCACGTCCGGGTCAACGGCGAGCGCGCGAAGCCCGCAACCACGGTGCGGGTGGGCGACAGTGTCGAGGTGCGGCTGCACGAGCAGGTGAAGATTGTCGAGGTGCGCCAGCTGCTGGTCAAGCGCGTGAGCGCGCCGGTGGCGCAGGCGGCCTATGTCGACCACAGCCCCCCGCCGCCACCGCGCGAGCACGTCGCCCCCGCCGGCGTGCGGGACAGGGGCGCTGGCCGGCCCACCAAGCGGGAACGCCGCCAGCTAGACCGGCTGCAAGGGCGCCGCAAGGGCTAAGCCGCGCGAGAGGTCAACCCCGCCCGCGCATCGGCCGCTAGGGGGCGGGAGGCGCGGCTAGGCGTTCCAGATGCGCGCCAGGTAGTCCCTGATCGAGCGGTCGGAGCTGAAGTATCCCGTGCGTGCCACGTTGAGGACCGCGGACCGCGTCCACGCCTCCTGATCGGCCCAGTGGTCGTCGACCCTCGCTTGGGCATCCACGTAGGACCGGAAGTCGGCCAGCGCCATGTAGCGGTCGTGTTCGATCAGGCTCGCGGTGACGGAGGCCACGAAGGACCCGCGGTCGCCGCCGGTGAAGGCACCAGCGGCGATCATGTCCAGCGCCGCCCGCAGGTCCGTGTCTGCCTCGTAGTAGGAGGCGGGACGGTAGCCCTGCGCCTCCAACTCGGAGACGGTGGGCTCGTCCATGCCGAACAAGAAGAAGTTGTCGTCGCCCACCAGGTGGCGGATCTCGACGTTCGCGCCGTCGTCGGTGCCGACGGTGAGCGCGCCGTTCAGCGCGAACTTCATGTTGCCCGTACCGGACGCCTCCTTGCCCGCGAGCGAGATCTGCTCGGACAGGTCCGCCGCGGGGATCAGCTTCTCCGCGAGCGTGACGTTGTAGTTGGCGGGGAAGGCGACGCGCAGCCGGCCCTCGAGCGACGCGTCGGCGTTGATGGTGGCGCCCACGGCGTTGATGAGGGCGATGGTCTCCTTGGCGAGCACATACCCCGGCGCGGCCTTAGCGCCGAACACGAAGGTCCTCGGCGTCACATCCTTCAAGGGCAGCGCGCCGTTCGTGATGCGCTCGTACAACGACACGATGTGAAGCAGCTTGAGGGTCTGGCGCTTGTACTCGTGCAGGCGCTT
>JBKBNW010000083.1:0-8927 GCA_046295115.1 Demequina sp. | reverse complement strand
ATTCTGGGCGGCGTGGTGTTTCGCGAGCCCATCATCATCTCCAACATCCCCCGGCTGGTTCCCGGCTGGACCAAGCCGATCATCATCGGCCGTCACGCCCACGGCGACCAGTACAAGGCGACCAACTTCAAGGTTCCCGGCGCCGGCACCGCGATGATCACCTTCACGCCCGACGACGGGTCGGAGCCCATCGAGCACCAGATTGTGAAGATGCCCGAGGGCGGCGGGGTCCTCATGGGCATGTACAACTTCAACAAGTCCATCGAGGACTTCGCGCGCGCATCGTTCGCGTATGGCTTGCAGCGCAACTACCCCGTGTACATGTCCACCAAGAACACGATCCTCAAGGCTTACGACGGCGCGTTCAAGGACATCTTCCAGGACGTGTTCGAGCGCGAGTTCCAGGCCGACTTCGACAAGGCCGGGCTCACCTACGAGCACCGCCTGATCGACGACATGGTGGCTGCCGCCATGAAGTGGGAAGGCGGCTATGTCTGGGCCTGCAAGAACTACGACGGCGACGTTCAGTCGGACACCGTCGCGCAGGGCTTCGGCTCGCTCGGCCTGATGACCTCCGTGCTGATGACGCCGGACGGCCAGACTGTCGAGGCCGAGGCGGCCCACGGCACCGTCACCCGCCACTACCGCCAGCACCAGGCGGGCAAGCCCACCTCCACCAACCCCATCGCATCGATCTTCGCGTGGACGGGTGGACTCAAGCACCGCGGCAAGCTGGATGGCACGCCCGAGGTCACCGGCTTCGCCGAGACCCTCGAGGACGTCATCATCAAGTCCGTCGAGTCCGGCAAGATGACCAAGGACCTCGCCGCGCTAGTCGGCCCCGACCAGGAGTGGCAGACCACCGAGGACTTCCTCGCCACCCTCGACCAGAACCTCGCCGCGCGTCTCAAGTAGCACGCGGCACCCTCGTCCCCAAGGAGTCACACCGAAGTGAATCACGCACCCGTCACCGTCACCATCACCGGCGCCGCCGGCCAGATCGGCTACGCCCTGTTGTTCCGCATCGCCTCGGGTCAGCTGCTAGGGGCCGACGTCCCTGTCAGGCTGAACCTGCTCGAGATCCCGCAGGGGATGAAGGCGGCCGAGGGCACCGCCATGGAGCTCGACGACTGCGCGTTCCCGTTGCTCGCGGGCGTGAACATCTTCGACGACCCGGTCGCCGCATTCGAGGGCGTAAACATCGGCCTGCTTGTGGGTGCGCGTCCGCGCGGACCGGGCATGGAACGCGGCGACCTGCTCGCGGCCAACGGTGGCATCTTTGGCCCTCAGGGCGCGGCGATCAATGCGGGCGCTGCCGACGACGTGCGCGTGCTCGTGGTGGGCAACCCCGCGAACACCAACGCGCTCATCGCGTCGTCACACGCTCCTGATGTGCCCGCTGAGCGCTTCAACGCGATGATGCGCCTGGACCACAACCGGGCACTGGCGCAGTTGGCCGCGAAGACCGGCACGCCGGTGAGCGAGATTCGCAAGGTCGCAATCTGGGGTAACCACTCGGCCAAGCAGTATCCGGACGTCGCGCACGCGACCATCGCCGGTCGCCCGGCGACCGAAGCCGTGGGGGACGATGCGTGGGTGGCCGACGAGTTCGTACCCACCGTTGCCAAGCGTGGTGCCGCCATCATCGAGGCCCGCGGCGCATCGTCCGCCGCATCGGCCGCGAACGCGGCGATCGAGCACGTGCACGACTGGGTCAACGGCACCCCCGAGGGTGACTGGACCTCAGTAGCGCTCCCCTCCGATGGCTCCTACGGCGTTGCCGAGGGCCTGGTGTCCTCGTTCCCGGCAGTGTCAAAGGACGGCGCGTGGGAGATTGTCCAGGGCCTCGATATCGCCGCCGATGCTCGGGAGAAGATCGACGCGTCCGTCGCGGAGCTCGCCGAGGAGCGGGACGCCGTGCGAGAGCTCGGGCTGCTGTAACTCTTCGCGCCTGCATACGGGCAGGCGAGTGACTACCAGGGGCGGTTGATCGGTGAGTCGATGGGCCTGACGCGCATCTTTTCGCGCACTCGACGCATGGCCGGACGGCTGCTGCCCGCACGCCTAGGCAAGGCGCTGGAGCAGGGGCGCACGCGAGGGCTGTTGCGCTATGTCCCGATCCGCCAGCAGGTGCTCTACGAGAGCTACTTCGGTGAGGGGCCCGTCGACAGCCCGCGCGCGATCTTTGACGTGCTCATCGACGACCCGCGCTTTGCGGACCTCCGGCACGTCTGGGTGGTGAACGACCGGCAGGCGGCGGCGCTGTTCGTGCGCGAGTACCGAACACACCCGCGGGTGTCGTTCGTGGCAAGAGGAACATTCGCATACGCGCGCGAGCTTGCGCGTTCACGTTGGCTCATCAGCAACTCCACGTTCCCGCCATTCTTTGTCAAGCGGCAGGGACAGACGTATGTGAACACGTGGCACGGGACCCCGCTTAAGACCATGGGCTTTGACATGCCCAATGGGGCCTTCGAGGCCGGTAACACGGTGCGCAACTTCCTTCTTGCGGACTACCTGCTCTCAGCCAACCCGCACATGACCGACGTGATGTACCGAGGCGCGTACCGCCTAGAGGGGATATTCGAGGGCACGATCCTCGAGGTCGGCTACCCGCGCGTGGACATGTCGATCGCCCTCGCTGGGGACGCGCAGCGAGCCCGCTCGGTCCTCGCCGACCACGGCGTGGGGCTTCCCGAAGGCCGCAAGATCGTGCTCTACGCCCCCACCTGGAAGGGCGACTCGTTCAACGATCCCGCGAACGATGCCCAGGACATCGCTGCGTTCGTGGTGGCGTTGCAGGGCAGGCTTGGCGACGACTACTTCGTGATGGCGAGACCCCACCAGCGGGTCGCCCGGTTCTCGCGGGACAACGCTGAGCTTGCCGATCGCATCGTCCCTTCTCAGGTCCCGGCGAACGCCGCGTTGGCCGTCGCGGACGTGCTGGTGACGGACTACTCATCCATCTTCTTCGACTACCTCGCACTCGACAGGCCCATCGCCTTCTATGTGCCTGACTCGGCCGACTACGACGACGTGCGCGGGCGCTACCTCAGCGCCGACGAGCTGCCGGGACCGCAATGCGCCGACGCCGATGCGGTGGCGCGCGTGATCACGTCGCCTCCGGCCGAGGACCAGGCTCGCCGCGCGGCGGCGAAGCAGGCGTTCGCACCGTGGGAAGACGGCGACGCTGCCGCGCGGGTGGTCGACATTGTGTTCGCCGGTGCGCAGGCCGCCCGCGGCCGTGTAGTGCGTTGTGAGAACACTCGCCCGCGCATGCTGATCCACTTGGGCGTGCTGCTCCGCAACGGTATGAGTTCGTCGGTGCTCAACCTGTTGAGAGAGCTCGACTACCAGCGCTTTGACGTATCCGTCAACTACTCGACGCCCACGAGCGACGAGGCGCGCGGCCTGATTGGCGAAGTGGACCCACGTGCACGGCTGCTCGAGACCCCTGCGGGCCATGCCGAGAGGTTCGTGACGGGACCCATCCGTCGCAGCCGTGGGCTGGTGCTGCCCGCCACGCGCTTTGCTTCGAAGAACCAGGTGCGGGAGGCCTTTGGCGACGAGTACCGCCGCCGCTACGGCGACACCGCGTTCGACTACCTGATTGACTTCTCGGGATACTCGGCACGCCCGGCCGCGGTGCACCTGGCCTCGCCGCCTGCGGTCCACTCGATTTGGTTTCACAACGACCTTGCGGCGGACCGCTACCGCACCGTCAACGGCAAGCAACCAAACCTCCACAGTCTGGGCCAGGTGCGGGAGCTCTACCCGCTCCACGACCGGCTGGTCTCCGTATCGCCAGCACTGAGCGAAATCAACCAGGCGAGCTTCACGGACGAGGCCCCTGCCAGCCGGTTCGTGTCCGCACGGAACCTGATCTCCGGTGAGCGGATCCTCGAGCTCGCCGCGAGGCACGATGCGCCGGCGACGGAACTTGGTCAGGCTGGCCTGTCGCAGGAGGCCTTGCATGCTCGCGAGGCTGTGTTCGCGATTGCCCCGGGCACCCCGGTGTTTGTCGCGGTGGGGCGAATATCGCCCGAGAAGAACCACGCGCGACTGCTCGAGGCGTTCGCGATCCTTGCGCGGAGCCACGAGCACTCGCGGCTCGTGGTGGTGGGAGATGGGCCGCTGCGCGAGGAGTTGGTGGCACGCACCGCTCAGCTCGGGCTCGAGGATCGCGTGCTCTGGGTCGGGAGCACGACAAACCCTTTCGCGTACATGGCGCGCGCGACATGCCTGGTGATGAGCTCCGACTACGAGGGCCAGCCCATGGTCATTCTCGAGGCCAGGGTGCTGGGCCTGCCGGTGGTCTCCACCCGGTTCGACTCGGTGGAGTCCGCGCTCGCGCCAGAGGAGGGAACCGTCGTGGAGCGCGACGCCGAGTCGCTCGCAGAAGGCATGCGGATGCACCTTGATGGCGCGGTGCCAGCAGTACGGCTCGACTATGCCGAGTACAACCGTGAGTGCATGGGCGAGTTCTACCGAGCCATTGGGGCGGACTGACCGTATGACGGGCGCCGGCGGGTGCCGGGGTCCCGGGCGCGGTCGTTCGCGGATGGCCGTAGAATACTTGGCGACCATCGAAACCTGACGACTTCTGTGCCCACCCAGGGCGCCAAGGAGAAGACGCCGTGCCCGCACCGTACAGAATTATGCCGGTCTACGGCACGCGACCCGAGGCGATCAAGATGGCCCCCTTGATCCTCGCGCTCAAGGACGCGCCGCAGCTCGAGGACATTGTGGTCGTTACTGGCCAGCATCGCGAGATGCTCGACCAGGTCAACGAGGTGTTCGGGATAGTGCCGGACATGGACCTCGACATCTTCGAGCACGGGATGTCTCTCAACGGTGTCATCGAGAAGACCCTGAGCCGGCTCGGGCCGCTCCTGCAGTCTGAGGCGCCCGACGCCGTGGTCGTCCAAGGCGATACGACGTCGGCCCTGGCGGCCGGGCTGGCTGCCTTTAATGCTGGGATTCCGGTCATCCACCTTGAGGCGGGCCTCCGCACCGCGTCGATTGCATCGCCGTTCCCTGAGGAGGGGAACCGGCGGCTACTGAGCCAGATCACGCGACTTCACCTGGCGCCAACGCCAGCGAGTCGCCAGAACCTGCTCCGTTCCGGTGTCCCCGCCGAGGACATCGTCATCGCGGGCAACACCGTCATCGATGCGCTCCACGTCGCGACGGCGGGCGAGCGTGAGTTCCTTGAGCCTGCACTACGGGACAGTGAACGACTGAGCGGTCGTGTCGTGCTGGTCACTTCGCATCGCCGTGAATCTTGGGGGGATCCGATGAGGCGAACCGCGTCGGCGCTCGCGCGCCTTGCTACCGAGCGTCCAGACGTGACCTTCGTCTTCCCGCTCCACGCGAACCCGCGGGTGAGGGAGATCTTCGAGCCGGTGCTCGGCGACCAATCGAACGTCATCCTGACGGAGTCGCTCGCATATCCGGACCTCGCTTTGATGCTCGCGCGCGCGGACATTGTGGTGACTGACTCGGGCGGTATTCAAGAGGAGGCGCCCGCGCTGGGCAAGCCGGTGCTGGTACTACGGGAGGACACCGAGCGACCCGAAGCGATCGATGCCGGTACCGCCCGCCTCGTCGGGACGGATCCTGACTTGATCGTGTCCGAAGTCCACTCCTTGCTCGACGATCCCGCCGCCTACGAAGCGATGGCGATGGCCGTCAACCCCTTCGGCGATGGCCGGGCCGCAGAGCGCTCAGTGGCAGCGATCAGCGCCTACTTTGGTGAGGGAGAGCGCATGGTCGATTTTGATCCGCACCAGTCCAACGAAAGCCGAGGGCCCCGAAAATGAGCCAGATTTCCACCGTCACCGTCATCGGCCTTGGGTATATCGGTCTGCCCACCGCGGCGATCCTCGCAACCAACGGGGTGCGGGTTCACGGCATGGATGTGTCGGAGCACACTGTCGACGCAGTCTCCCGCGGCGAGGTGCCCTTCGTCGAGCCCGATCTAAGCGGATTCGTCGCTGCCGCCGTCAAGTCAGGAGCGCTGACGGCCAGCCAGGACGTTGTGGCGGCAGATGCATACATTCTCGCTGTCCCGACGCCGTTCAACGCTGACATGAGTCCGGACCTCTCCTACGTGAAGGCGGCTGCGGAGCAGGTCGCGCCTGCGCTCAGGGAGGGCGACCTGGTCATCCTCGAGTCGACCTCGCCTCCCAAGACCACCGAGAAGGTAGGGGAGTGGATCGCCGCGGCCCGACCCGACTTGGTCACCGCAGACGGCACCCTTGACGTACTTCTTGCACACTGCCCAGAACGGGTGCTCCCCGGCAAGATCATGACGGAGCTTGTCACCAACGACCGCATCGTCGGTGGCGTGACCGCGGCAGCTGCCGAGCGTGCGAAGGAACTGTACGCGACCTTCTGTGACGGCGAGATCCTGTTGACAGACGCGACGACCGCCGAGATGGCGAAGCTTGTCGAGAACTCGTTCCGCGACGTGAACATCGCGTTTGCGAATGAGTTGTCTTTGATCGCAGACGAACTCGATATCAACGTGTGGGAACTCATCGAACTCGCGAACCACCACCCTCGGGTCAATATCCTGCAGCCCGGCCCGGGCGTGGGCGGCCACTGCATCGCCGTTGACCCATGGTTCATCGTGGACGCGGTGCCCGCTCTGTCTCGCATCATTCGCACGGCGCGGGAAGTGAACGACAGTAAGCCGGCGTGGGTGATCGACAAGGTGAGTAAGGCAGTCGAAGGCAACCCGGAACCGATCATCGCGGTGCTCGGCTTGGCATTCAAGCCGGACATCGACGACCTGCGCGAGTCTCCCGCGCTCAAGATCACCGAAAAGCTTGCCGACTCGTTCGTATCCGGCAGGATCCTCGCGGTGGAGCCACACGTCGACGTCCTTCCGGCGTCGTTGGGCAACCGTGAGAATGTTGAGCTCGCTCCACTAGCCGCGGCTGTGGCGGCCGCAGACGCAGTTGTCCTGCTCGTCGACCACCGCCAGTTCAAGGCGGCGGATGTGGGTGCACTCGGAATTGCCGACAAGGCCGTGATCGACACGAAGGGCATCTGGACGGCGTGACTGCCGCCCCACCGTCGGTCGTCGAAGACGGCCGCCCACCTTCGTCCCCGGTTAAGCCACGCGCACTTCGCCTCGACATCGAGGGTTTGCGCGCGGTCGCCGTGCTCTCGGTGTTGGTATATCACGCGGGTATCGCGGCCCTTCCGGGGGGCTTCGCGGGCGTCGACATCTTCTTTGTGATCTCGGGCTTCCTGATCACCTCGCTGCTGGTGAAGGAGGCTCAAAAGACAGGGCGCATCTCGCTCGCAAGTTTCTACGCGCGCCGCGCGAGGCGTCTGTTGCCTGCGGCCACCGTTGTACTCGCAGCGTCCGCTGTCGGCACCGCGGTGCTTTTCACCGGGTCAGAGGCTCGTGCCTTCGGGGGGGACATTGCGGCTGCCGCAGCCAACCTGGTGAACTGGCGGTTCGCAGAGCGGTCTATCGACTACCTGGCGGAAGACACTGGCCAATCTCCCGTGCTCCACTTCTGGTCACTCGCGGTCGAGGAGCAGTTCTACATCGTGTGGCCGCTGCTGGTGATCGTCGCGCTGTTGATCGCACGCCGCACGAACCGGTCCATGCTGCTTACGATGGGTGTTGGCCTTGGCATAATCGCTGCGCTTTCGTTCGCGGCATCTCTAGTGCTGGCGCAGACGGACCCTGCTCGAAGCTTCTTCGTGACAACCACACGAATGTGGGAACTGGCCATCGGTGCCGCAGTCGCACTCGCGCTTCCCTGGTGCGCGCGCATGTCCGATCGTCTGGCCAGCGTCATGGCCGGCCTCGGCGTGGCCGCCATTCTCGCGTCGCTGGTCGTCGTAAACGACGGCATGGCATGGCCCGGATCTGCTGCCGCGTTGCCGGTATTGGGTACTGGTGCGGTGATCGCCGCGGGCGCAGGGCGCACGGATACGTGGGCCGCGCGGTTGCTGAGCCTCAAGCCGTTGGTGTGGATCGGCGGGTTGTCGTACTCGCTCTACCTGTGGCATTGGCCCTTGCTCATCTTCGCAGAGCAGTACCGCGGCCACCTCGGGGTGACAGGAGCCGTCGCCGTCTCGGCAGCCGCCGTGATTCCGGCGTATCTTAGCCAGCGCTTTATCGAGAACCCGATCCGCTACTCACGGCGACGACTGGCGGACCGCGGGCGGATGCTCCTGCTCGGCGCGCTACTCGTGGCGCTTGGCGTCATCGCTGGGCTCGTCGTCGTTCTACTGAAGTCACCGTCCACAGTCGATAGCCGAGGCATGATGGGCAGCGAATCGCTAGCAGACCCCGGCGCACTCTATGGCGCGCACGCACTGGGAGTCGACCCTCTGGTGTCACCTGAGGGTGATCCGGCGGCCCCGCAGGCAACGATTTACCCGGACCCTGCAGATGCGGTCGAGGACGTTCCGGAAGCATATGAGCTCGGATGTCAGGTTGGCATCGAAGAGTCGGAGCCCAACTTCTGCGTTATCGGAGATACGACTGCTAAGTACCAGATCGTCGCTGTGGGAGACTCGAAACTCATCCAGTACTACGAACCTCTCGATCTCGTCGGTAAGCGTTTTGGGTGGCGGATTGAGATCGCGGCCAAGTCAGGGTGTTCGTTCATCGAGGACGTCATCGGGCTCGAGGGGAACCCTTACGACTCCTGCACAGAGTTCGGTCAACGAGTTCAGGAACACATCGACGGTGCAAGCCCAGAAGTTGTGCTAGTGGGAAACGGTGCATTCGATCTGTATGGCGAAGCGCAGACCTCCCACGACGACCGTGCGCAAGCTCTAGCGGAGAAGTGGGAGACGCTGGTGGATGCTGGCTATCGGGTCGTCGTTCTCATCGACAATCCTTACCCCCACGGTGTAGGAACGGCCTTCGAGTGTGTCGAGGCGAATGTCTC
>JBKBNW010000082.1:0-8969 GCA_046295115.1 Demequina sp. | reverse complement strand
GCGCCCGGTTCCCGAACCTGCAGGACCCGCCCAGCGACGACATCTGCTACGCGACGCAGAACCGTCAGGTCGCCGTCAAGAAGCTCGCCCCCGAGTGCGACCTCGTGATTGTGGTCGGCTCCGCGAACTCCTCGAACTCGGTGCGCCTGGTCGAGGTGGCGCTGCAGGCCGGCGCCCGGTCCTCGTACCGGGTGGACCGTGCCCGGGAGATCGACGAGTCGTGGTTCGAGGGCGTCACCACGGTGGGGCTGACGTCGGGTGCCTCGGTGCCCGAGATCCTCGTGAAGGACGTCATCGGCTACCTCGCCGAGCGCGGCTACGACACCGTCGAAGAGGTGCGCACCGCGACTGAGGACCTGATGTTCTCGCTGCCGCGCGAGATCCGCGCCGACATGAAGGCCAAAGAGGCCGAACGAGCCATGCTGGCTTAAGCCCTTCCCCCCTCCCCGCCTTAGCGTCCCAGTGGGCGCTCAGTGTCGGATCCTGGGCGTCGCTGTGCCCCAGTGGGCAATGAGTGTCGTGAGCGGGGGTCAAGCGCGGTCGGTCAGGCGCGGTCGGTCAGGCGCGGTCGGTCAGGCGCGGTCGGTCAGCTCGGGGGCGGTCAGTTCCCGCGGCTCCGTGGCCACCTGCTCCACATCAGGCAGCGGCGCATCGATCTGCTGCATGTCTCGGAACTTGCGAGCACTCACCAGCACCCGGGACTCGAGCGAGGCGACCGTCTGGTTGTACGCGCGACTCGCGCTCTCGATCGCGCGCCCCACCTTGGCAAGGTGCTCTCCCATGGTCGACAGCCTGTCGTAGAGCTCCTTGCCGGTCGCGAGGACCACCTGAGCGTTCTTCGCCAAAGCGTCCTCTTTCCACGCGTGCGCGACGGTACGCAGCATCGCCACCAGCGTGGTGGGCGTGGCGATGAACACCCGCTTGCCATAGGCGTACTCCTGCAGATCGCCGTCTTGCTCAAGGGCCGCCTGGTAGAAGGCCTCCGAGGGCACGAACATCACCACGAACTCCGGTGCCGACGGGAACTGCTCCCAGTACTTCTTGGCCGCGAGGTCGTCGACGTGCTTGCGGATGTGGCGGGCGTGTGCGCGCAGGCGGTCGGCCCGCACGGCCTCGTCATCGGTCTCGAAAGCCTCGATGAGAGCTGACAGCGCGACCTTCGAGTCCACCACGATCGTGCGCCCACCGGCCAACTTGACGGTCAGGTCCGGCCTCAGCAATCGACCCTCACCGTCGCGCACCGAGTCCTGCTCAGTAAAGTCCACGTGCTCGACCATCCCCGCGAGCTCCACGACCCGGCGCAGCTGTACTTCGCCCCAGTTGCCCCGCACGTCGGAGCGGCGCAGCGTGTTGATGAAGTCGGTAGTGCGCTTGTCGAGCTTGTCCGAGGCGGCGAGCATCTGCCGCACCTGCTCGGACAACTGCGCATGGCCGCTGGCGCGCGCCTTGTCGGCCTCCGCGGTCTGGCGCTGCACCACCTCGAGGGCCTTCGCCATCGGCTCCACGAGCTGACGTACCGCCTGCTCGCGCTTGGCGAGCTCTGCCTCGCCCGCTTGCCGCTCCCGTGCGAACCGCTCGCGCGCCACCTCGAGCAGAGACTCCTGGCTCGCCTTCAGCGTCTGCTGCGACAGCGACGCAAACTGCTGGCGCATCGTCTCTTGGTCGCCCCGCACCTGCGCGACGTAGCGCTCGTGCGCAGCGGTGAGCTCGGACTCCCGCTGTGCCCACGCATCGGCCTGCCGCAATGCCTGCTGTTCGAGCATCGCGACGCGCTCGCGAGCGATCGCGGCGCGTGTCTCCGCACCTGCGGAGCGCCGCGCCGCGAGCAAGTAACCGGCCGCCAGTCCCGCCACAAGCGCCGATGCGGCAATGAGCATTTCGACCATGTCCCCACGCTCCCACGGGGCTCCGACATTGCTCCGCGGCTCGCGCGCGGTAGGTACCGATTTTGGGCCGACGCGCGACTTTCGTCCTGGTCGCATGGCACAAAACGCCAAAATCGTGTGGCGTTGGTCACATTTTGGGCACGAAAGTCGATTCGATCGGCCCATGAAACATGTTCGTTACCGGACGTTTCGTAGTCTGGACGGCACCGCGGGGAAACTCCCCGTTGTCATCACGCCCGCGTGCGCTCGAACCCCGGGTCATCTCACGCAGGCGTGTGAAGTGAGAGGACACAGTATGAAGCTCGGCAAGTTTGGGAAGGGCGCCGCGGTCATTGCGATGGCAACCCTCGCCCTCGCCGCATGTACGTCCGAAGATCCGCAGGGCGAAACCACGCCCGGCCCGACGGCGACCGAGTCCGGCGCCACCGGTGGGACCAACGACGACACCATCTACTACTCAGTGGGCGAAGTGGAGTGGGCTGGCTACAACTCGCTCCTGGGCTCGACCTACTCCACGTACAACTCTGCGGTGAACGACCGTGTGATCACGGGCTTCACGTTCTTCGGACCCGACGCCACGATTGAGCGCAACGAAGACATGGGCACGTTCGAGCTCATCTCCGAGGACCCGATGGTCGTCGAGTTCACGATCAACGAGGCTGCAGTGTGGTCCGATGGAACGCCCATCACGTACGACGACGCCCTGTTCTCGTGGGCATCGCAGGCCATCGCTGACGGCGAAGGCGAGGACGGCACCCCCGTTCCGCTCTTCGACCACGTGAGCGGCCTGGACTACGGCGACCGTGTTCCCGCCGGCCCCGAGGGTGAGGCCGGAGGCAAGACCTTCACGCTCACCTACGAGAGCCCCTTCCCTGACTACCAGCTCCAGACCGTCATTGCGCACCCCGCGCACGTGATGGCACGCGAGGCCGGCACGACCGTCGAAGACATGTCGGCCGCGATCAAGGCTGGCGACGTTGAGGCGCTGCGCCCCGTCGCAGAGTTCTGGAACACCGGACTGCTGTCCGGGACCCCGGGCGAGCTGCCCGACCCCGAGATCGCGCTGTCCTCCGGCCCGTACACGTACGGATCGTGGGAAGCCGGTCAGTCGATCACGCTGGTCCCGAACGAGAACTACTGGGGCGACGCCCCCGCCACTCGTGAGCTCGTGTTCCGCTTCGCGGCACCCGAGACGCACGTCCAGGCGCTCGCCAACGGTGACCTCAACGCCATCGAGCCGCAGGCCACCGTTGACACCATCTCGCAGATCGAGGCGCTTGGCGACGCGGTGACGCTCGGTACGTTCCAGACTCTCACCTGGGAGCACCTCGACATCAACCGCAACGAGGGCGGCTCGCTCGCCGAAAGCGCGGAGCTGCGCGAGGCATTCGCCATGTGCGTGCCGCGTCAGCTCATCATCGACAACCTGATCGCCCCGGTGAACCCGGACGCGGTGATGATGAACGCTCGTGAGGTGTTCCCGTTCCAGGACTCGTATGACGAGGTCGTCTCGGCTTCGTACGACGGTCGTTACGACGAGGTCGACATCGATGGCGCTGCGGCAAAGATCGCGGAAGCCGGCGTTGACACCCCGGTGACCGTCCGCATCGGCTACTCGGCCCCCAACCAGCGTCGTACCGACCAGGTCGCGCTGATCAAGGACTCGTGTGACCAGGCAGGATTCGAGATCCAGGACATCGGTGCGGACACGTTCTTCGCCGCTGGCGGTGACCTGGACTCGGGCAACTTCGATGTGGCGCTGTTCGCGTGGCAGGGTTCCGGCCAGATCGCTTCTGGTCAGAACATCTACTCGACCGGCCGTCCGCAGAACTACATCGGCTACTCGAACGCAGACGTCGACGCGGCGTGGGAGATCCTCGCCACGACTCTCGACACTGACGTTCAGCTCGAGCAGACCAAGATCATCGAGCAGCTGCTGTGGGACGACATGTACGGCATCCCGATCTTCGCGCACCCCGGTGTCGCAGCTTGGGACTCGTCCATCCAGAACGTCGAGCCCAGCTCGGCACAGGGTGGCCTGCTGTGGAACGCTGAGGAGTGGGTCCGCGCCGACTAAGGCGTTTGACCGCAACCCCTAGCCAATGATCGGTGGGGTGGGATGATCTCCCACCCCACCGATCGTGCGTTCGGGACCCGGCTCAGCCACTAGAGTGGCGGAATCCCCGTCGTAGTGTCGGGTCCTGCTGAAGAGGAAAGTCATCACATGACCAGGTTTGTCCTCAGGCGCCTCGGAATATCGAGCATCATCCTGCTCGTCGCGTCGTTCCTGATGTTCATCCTCACGATCAACGCGGGAGATCCACTCGAGGATCTCCGTGAGTCGACCGCGAGCAACCGCGAACAGCTGATTCAGTCGCGGATTACGTATATGGGTCTCGACCTGCCTTGGTACGAGCGCTACTGGGACTGGTTCTCTGGCGCCGCCGGATGCTTGTACGGCGAGTGCGACCTCGGCACGGACCGCGCGGGCGCCAGCGTCAACGCGCTGCTTGGCCAGGCCGCGGGCTCCACGCTCCGCCTCGTTACGATCGCGACGTTTGCGGCGATCGTGATCGGCATCCTGATCGGCATCATCACCGCGATCCGCCAGTACTCCGGGTTTGACTACACCGTGACGTTCCTGGCGTTCATGTTCTTCTCGCTGCCGGTGTTCTGGGCCGCGGTGCTCCTCAAGGAGTACGGCGCGATCCGCTACAACAACTGGATAGCGAATCCACAGATATCGCCGGTGCAAGCGCTACTCATCGGCGCGTTCCTCGGATTTGTGTTGCAGGGCGTCATGGGTGGGGACCGCAAGCGACGGCTATTCACCGGCCTCACCGCGGCAGCCGTCACCTCCGGAGCGCTGCTGGCGTTCACCGCCATCGGCTGGTGGCGCAACCCAGCGCTCGGCGTCGGCCTGGTGGTCATCGTTTCTGCGGCGTTCGCTGTGGGTATCACGGCCCTGGTCGCGGGCATCGGCAACAAGCGCGTGCTGTACTCGACTCTGACTACCGTTGGCGTCGGCGTGGTGGTGTTCTTCGCTGCCGACCCGTTGCTCGACAACCCCAACTGGCTCATCCTGATTGGGCTGTTCGCCTCCGCGATTGCGGTGGGCCTCATCGTCGGACGGCTCTGGGGCGGCTATTCACGCGGAATGGCGATGGCGCTGTCCGCGGCCACTGCCGCCTTCATGGCGATTCTGACTGCCGCCGACCGCATGGTCTACGCGTGGGCCGGCTTCCTCCAGTTGAAGCCACGACCTATCTCCACCATCGGCGCGCAGACGCCCAACTTCCGTGGCGAGTTCTGGGAGCAGACCCTCGACTGGGGCACGCAGCTGCTGCTGCCCACGATGCTGCTCACGCTGATTTCCGTGGCGACGTACTCCCGCTACACCCGCGCCTCGATGCTCGAGACCATGAACCAGGACTACGTGCGCACCGCGCGCGCCAAGGGCCTGTCCGAGCGCTCGGTGATTACCAAGCACGCCTTCCGCAACGCGCTGATCCCCATCACAACGATCATCGCGTTCGACTTCGCGGCGTTGATCTCCGGTGCGGTGATCACGGAGACGGTGTTCGGCTGGAAGGGCATGGGTGAGTTGTTCCGCAACGGCCTTACCCACACCGACCCTGCGCCCGTCATGGCGTTCTTCCTCGTCACCGGCATCGCTGCGATCGTGATGAACATGCTGGCGGACATCAGTTACGCCTATCTCGACCCCCGGATCAGGAGGTGAGAGCGATGAGCACCCACGCATCGTTGTCGCACACTATGAAGGGAGGCCGCCATGGAAGATGAGCGTCGCAAGGCCGCCATGCCGCAGGTCCCCGGGCCTGTGCCCGAAGAGACCTTCGTCCTCGAAGACGTCAAGGCGCTCCCGCCCGAGGAGAGGTCATACAGCCAAGGGCAGCTGGTGCGCCGCCGGTTCTTCCGCCACAAGGGCGCCATTGTGGGCCTCGCCGTGTTGGTCGCAATCGCACTACTCGCATTCACGTCGATCGGTGTGGGACCCATCCCGGGCTGGTGGGGCAAGGCATTCACTTCCACGGGTCCGAGCATCGACGGCGGCCGGCCCACCCTGGGGTGGCTGACATGGGGCGAGCATCCCTTTGGTCAGACCCAGACGGGGCAGGACTTCTTCGCGTTGACCATGCGGGGCACGCAGATCTCGCTGATCATCGCGTTTGTGGTCGGGCTCGTCTCGACGATCATAGGCACCATCGTGGGCTCCATAGCGGGCTACTTCCGCGGTTGGGCAGAGTCTCTGCTCATGCGCATCACCGACCTGTTCATCATCATTCCGCTGCTGGTCCTGGCCGCCGTGCTGGGCCGCATCGCGGGTGGCCAGGGCATCTTGGCGCTCGCCTTGGTGCTCGCGCTGGTGACCTGGACCTCCCTGGCCCGCCTGGTGCGCGGTGAGGTGCTGTCCTTGCGCGAACGCGAGTTCGTCTCCGCCGCGCGCGCTATCGGCACCAGCTCGGCGCGGATCATCACGCGCCACATCCTGCCGAACACGGTGGGCGTGATCATCGTGGCCACCACCTTCGCCATCGCCGCGGCCATCCTGCTGGAGACGTCGCTCAGCTTCCTGGGCTTTGGCGTGAGGGCGCCGGATGTCTCGCTTGGCTCGCTCATCAGCGAGTATCAGAACGCGTTCACCTCGCGGCCGTGGCTGTTCTGGTTCCCCGGCATGTTCATCCTGGCGATCGCGCTGAGCGTCAACTTCATCGGCGACGGTCTGCGTGACGCGTTCGACCCACGCCAGAGCAAAGGGGGCGAGTGATGACGACCGTTGAAGACGTGACGTCCATCCCGGCCGAACACACCGGACCTGTCCTGTCCTTCACCAACCTCGATGTGCGGTTCCGCACCGAGTTCGGCTCCGTGCACGCAGTCAAGGGCATCTCGATCGAGGTGCAGCCGGGCGAGGTGCTCGCGCTCGTAGGCGAGTCGGGCTCCGGTAAGTCCGTGACGTCGATGACGGCGCTCGGCCTGCTCCCCGGCAACGCCACCGTCTCGGGTGAGATCACCGTTGCCGGCAACGCGGTCCACTCCATGTCCGGCAAGGCGCTGCGCCGTATGCGCGGCAACGACGTGGCCATGGTCTTCCAGGAGCCCATGACCGCGCTGAACCCCGTCCTGACGGTCGGGACGCAGCTCACCGAGGCGCTCGAGTTGCATGGTGTTGCCTACGGCGCAGAGGCTGAGGCCCGCGCGGTCGAACTGCTGACGATGGTCGGCATCCCCGATCCCGTCAAGCGTCTCAAGCAGTACCCGCACGAGTTCTCCGGCGGCCAGCGTCAGCGTGTCGTGATTGCGATGGCGCTGTCCTGCGACCCCAAGGTCATCATCGCCGACGAGCCCACGACGGCCCTCGACGTGACCGTTCAGGCCGAGATCCTCGACCTGTTGCGTTCCCTCAAGGACCAGCTCAACACCGGCATCCTGCTGATCACTCACAACATGGGTGTGGTCGCGGACATGGCGGACCGCGTCGCGGTGATGTTCCGCGGCGAGATGGTCGAGACCGGTCCCGCCAGCGAGGTGCTGACCAACCCTCAGCACGAGTACACCAAGCGGCTGTTGTCCGCGGTGCCTTACCTGGGCCAGCGCGGTTCGACTGAGGCGCCGAACCAGGGCAAGCAGACCGAGGTGCTGCGCGTCGAGAACCTGGTGGTCGAGTATCAGCGCCTGGGCAAGACCCCGTTCCGCGCCGTCGATGACGTGTCCCTCAGCGTTTTCCCCGGCGAGATCGTGGGACTGGTGGGGGAGTCGGGCTCCGGCAAGTCCACCATCGCGCGCTGCGTGCTCGGGCTGATCCCTGCGGAGTCAGGGTCGGTTGCCATCCACGGTGAGGACATGACCACGATGTCGCGCCGCGACCTCAAGGCGCTGCGGCGCCGCATCGGAGTGGTGTTCCAGGACCCGGCCAGCTCGCTGAACCCGCGGCTTCCCATCGGCGACTGCATCGCCGAGCCCATGGAGGTCCACAAGGTCGGCGACAAGGCGTCACGACGCGCGAAGGTGGCCGAGCTGCTCGACGCCGTCGAGTTGCCGCGTGACGTGGCCAACCGCTACCCCCACGAGCTCTCCGGAGGACAGCGCCAGCGTGTATCCATCGCGCGCGCGCTGTCCCTCGACCCCGAGTTCCTGGTCGCGGACGAGCCCACCTCTGCCCTCGACGTGTCCGTCCAGGCTGCGGTCCTTGAGATGTTCACCTCCCTGCAGGAGCGCTACGAGTTCGGCTGCCTGTTCGTGAGTCACGACCTCGCTGTCATCGACGCCCTCGCTGACCGGGTGGTGGTGCTCAAGGACGGCGCGATCGTGGAGCAGGGGGAACGCGAGCAGGTGCTGACGAACCCCCAGCAGGAGTACACCAAGAGACTGCTGATGGCCGCGCCCGTGCCGAACCCCGAGGAGCAGTTGGCTCGCCGTCACGCGCGCTACGCGTTCATGAAGGAGGTCGGCGAAGAGGACCACGGCTTGCAGGTGGAGGGTATCCCTGACCGTGACGACCTCGTGCCGCGGAAGGAAAGTGCTCAGGCAAAGCGCCGGCGCCTATTCTAAGGCGGGGATGCGACTAGGACTCGGTCCCAGTGCTTAGTCCGGCTGTGGGCTTCCATCCGGCCGATGCGCGGGCCGGGTGGGCGGCGGCAACACGGCCGGGTCGGGAGCGTACGCCCCCGGGAGCTCGTCGAGGCCCGGGATGTAGACCTCGTCGCCGTCCGCGTCCCTGAGTGGCGCACCGGCCACGGGGGCAGGGGCGGGCAGGATCTTCTCCGCAGCCAGGTGCCTGGCCATCTCGGCCTCGCCGGGGCTGAAGATCGAGCCGAGTTCCGTCATGCCGCAAGCCTACGCGCGCGCGCCGTCGCGGGCTAGAGCAAGCCGGCCCCCGCATCGGCCGTCCTGGTGCCGACAGTCCGAACCAATTTCCCGGCGCCACGCCGAGGCAACACGTCGTCCGAGCCGATCCGTCGGCGTGTCGGGGTCAGATGTGGTTCGTAGTGTCGGAACGGCCGCGGCAACTAGACTTGGGCCCCGTGGCTCTCACTATCGGAATCGTCGGACTACCCAATT
>JBKBNW010000081.1:0-9063 GCA_046295115.1 Demequina sp. | reverse complement strand
CGTTGGCGCGTGCTCGCGCAGCAGGTCACGGATGGTCATGGCGCTGGCCACGATAGTGCTGCGCGGGTGGCGTGCGCCACCGGGTGATCGTTGGGCCTGGTGTGGCGCGGGGTGAACCAGTGTGACGCGGTGTGGCCCGTCCCCTGGCGCCGGCTGACCTGCGGTGTCCACCGCAGTCGTCGGCGCTGGCCCGAATGGGCCCGGGGTCATCCAGACTGGACGCATGGACACCTCGACCAACGACCTGATCCGTTGCTTTGGCAATGGCGACCCCTTGTACGAGCGCTATCACGACCAGGAATGGGGCCGCGAGGTGCACGGGGACCCGGAACTGTTCGAGCGCATGGTGCTCGAGGGGTTTCAGTCCGGGCTGTCATGGCTGACGATCTTGCGCAAGCGGGAGGCCTTTCGGACGGCGTTCGCGGGCTTTGTACCGGCGGCAGTGGCGGAGTTTGGGCCCGCGGATGTGGAGCGGCTGATGGCGGACGCGGGGATTGTCCGGAACCTGCGCAAGGTCGAGGCCGCGATCACCAACGCCCGCGCGGTTGTCTCGCTGCAGGAGGCGGGGCGGTCGCTCGACGAGGTGGTGTGGTCGCACCAGCCGCCACCACGCGAGGCTGCCCCCGCGACCTGGGAGGACGTGCCGGCATCGACCACGGAATCGGCGGCACTCGCCAAGGAACTGAAGACGCTGGGCTTCGTGTTCGTGGGCCCCACCACCATGTATGCGCTCATGCAGGCGTGCGGCCTGGTCGACGATCACGTGGCGGGGTGCATCGCCGCGTCCTGATGGGTCGCCGCTGCCCCTGGACCCTTCCCGCCAGTGCTCCCGCGTCCCCGCAGTCGTCGGCGCTAGCCTCGTGCCATGGCAACCGTCGCCATCGCGCCCGATTCCTTCAAAGGGTCCATTGACGCCGTCGCAGCGGCCTCGGCGCTCCGCGCCGGCTGGCTCGCCTCGCGCCCCGATGACACCGTGGTGGTGTTGCCTCAGGCCGACGGCGGCGAAGGCACCCTAGAGGCGGTGCTCGGGGCCGTCGCCGGCGCAGAGCTCTGCGGTCCCGTCACCATCACCGGACCCGACGGCCGGCTCGCGGCAGCGCCATGGGTCCGACTGCCGGACGGCACCGCCGTGGTGGAGCTCGCGAGGGCGGCGGGACTGCCGATGATGGCGCGGCCCGACCCTCTTGGCGCCAGCACAAAGGGGCTCGGCGAAGTCATCTCCCACGTGTTGGACGCTGAGCCTTCGCGGCTGCTCATCGGCCTGGGCGGATCGGCCTCGACCGACGGCGCTGCGGCCGCCTTTGCGGCGCTGGGATTGCGCTTGATCGACGAGCACGGTGCGCTGGTGCCCGGCAATGGCGGCAGCCTGGCCCGTTTGGCGACCGTAGACGACAGTGCGTTGCGACCTCCGCCTCCGGGCGGGGTGCAGTTGCTGTCCGACGTCTCCTCGCCTTTGCTGGGCCCGGCAGGCGCAGCGGCCGTGTTCGCGCCTCAGAAGGGCGCGAACCCTCAGCAGGTCGGGGAGCTCGAAGCCGGGCTCGCCCGCTGGGCCGCGGTGCTCGAAGCCGCAGGGCGGCCGCCACGAGCGGACACTCCTGGAGCCGGTGCCGCGGGGGGCGCCGGCTACGGGTTCATGGCGCTGTGGGGCGCACAGGCCACTTCAGGGGCGGCCCACGTGGCGCGGGTGACGGGCCTTGACGATGCGGTGGCGACGGCGGACGTACTCATCACCGGCGAGGGCCAGTTCGACGCCACGTCAATGACCGGGAAGGTCGTGGGGCACGCACTCGAGTTGGCACGGCTCGCGGGCACACCGGCTGTGGTGGTGGCGGGTGCCTTGGCGGCCGATCCCACACACATGGCCGCCGCGGGCGGGAACAACGTGGAGGGCATGAGCCTCACCGCAATGGCGGGCTCGTCGAGCGCGGCGCTCGCGCAGCCCGAGCGCTGGCTCATCGAGGCCGGCTCGCGGGCGGCGGCCGCGCACACCGCGCAGTCGGGCTCAGGCGGGCGCTAGCGCAGAAGCCGGCCCGCGCATCGGCCGTCGTCGTGGGCTACCTACTCGGGCCGGGGCCACGTGACCAGGCGGCCGCACATGCCCCAGGCCTCGCCATCGTGGCGCTCGGACACCCGCACGGTGGCCTGCGCCAGGTGTGTCGCGTCCCCTGACGCGAGCGCCTCGAGCTGGGCGCCGGTCTGCTCCGCCTGCGCCAGCGGGCCAGCACGCCACAGTGACTGCCATTGCCCGATGCGATCGGCAACGATGACGGCGGCGCGCTCGTGATACTCGCGCAGCGCCGCGGGCCCGGCCCGTTCGACCTCCGCCTTGAGTTCGGCGTAGCCGCGCAATGCCAGGTCTCGGCGAGCGCGCGCAGCTGCTTCGCGTTCCCCGGGATCCTCCGGGAGCGCGTGAGCGGCGCGGTAAGTCTCCGCGTCTGTCAGGTACTCCAACGGGAAGGTCATCACCGCGTCGCCCGACTCCGGGAGACCGGAGTTCTGCATCAAGGTGACGATCGACAGGTGCTCACCATTTACCAGCCGGTGGACGGTTCCCGGGGTGAACCACACGAGTGTGCCGGTGCGCAGCGGCGTCACCTGGAAGCCGTCTGCGCTCAGGGTGTGGACCTCTCCCTCGCCCCCCACCACCACGTAGCCTTCGCGAGACGCCGTGTGGAAGTGGGGCGAGCCGCCGTGCAGTCCGTCAGGTGCCTCCCAGTCGTACACCGACAGCAAGGACACCGAGATCTCTCCCGGGAGTCCGAGCCCTGCCGTGTGCTGCTCCATCACGTCACCCGTGGTGTTCCCACGGCGCACCCGAGCCGCGCATGGAGCGGTAGAACGGGGAGGAGTCGTCGATCTCCCCACGCGCCACCGGACGGCGCTCGAACGCTGACGCGTAGATCGCGGCGAGGAGTTCGAGGGTGTCACGCGCCTGAGCAGAGGTCACGGGCATCGGCTCCCCGGCCCGGAGTGCCTGGTAGGCGACCGAGAACTGGGCACCGTGACCGGAGTTCTGACCCGTAGCACTGTCGCGCCAGTGTTCCTCGAGGTGCGCCGGGGCGGACGGCGACGGCGTCAGCGTCCACGAGTCATCTCCATAGCCATAGAGGTGCTCAAGCTCGACGGTGGCGTGCTGATAGTCGAGCCTGAGGTAGCTCACCTCTCGCGGCGACAACAGGGAGTTCACCACGCTCATCAGCGCACCCGACTCGAGAGTGACGATCGCGTGGGACAGGTCTTCGGTTTCCACGTCGCGCGCGCGCCGTGCTGCCACTGCGACGACCTCTTTCCATGGGCCAAGCATGGCCAGAGCGGTGTCGATCTGGTGAATGCCATGACCCATGGTGGGGCCCCCACCCTCGCTCGCCCAGGTCCCGCGCCACGGCACCTCGAAGTACGCGTCCGGGCGGTACCAGAGGGTGTGACATACGGCAGTCATGGGCACACCGAGGTCGCCCGCTGCGCCGCGCTCCGCGACCCACCTGGCGCGACCGCCAAACCGGTGCTGCGAGACCGCGGCGAAGGAGGCCTCCGAGCGCTCCTCCACTGCGCGAATCCTGTCGAGCTCGGCGAGGGACAGCGCTACGGGCTTCTCGCACAACACGTTGATGCCGGCTTCGAGGAACGCGATGGTCTGCTCCGCGTGCACCCCGGGCGGCGTGCACAGGTGCACGACGTCGGGGTGCACCGCGATCATCTCGTCGATCGACGCGACCACCTGGTCCGCGCCCCACTTCTGTGCGAAGGCAGCGGCCGCATCGGCGTTCATGTCCATCACCGCTGCGATGCGCACGTCGTCGCCCATGCGGGCCAGGTTGTCCGCCTGCACCCCCGCGATGCCGCCGGTGCCGACAAGACCCACACGTACGGCGGTCATGCACTGTCTCCCAACTCGGAGCGGCCCGCCGCGGCGAGCGCCTCCGTGCGCGCGAGGTCACTCTCGCCGTCCGCGACCACCACTGCGTAGCGGAACTGTGCAGTCTCACCGGGGGCGAGCTCAATCTCATCAGTGAAGAACGGTGCGGGGCACACGCAGCCAAAAATGTTGGAACGCACGAACCACCGGGGGGTGCCGCCAGCGTTGTCGCCTGGGTCGACGAAGACGAGTGTCGAGGAGGAGTTATCCCCGTCGTGCTTGCCGACGAACCCGAGCCACTCGTGGCGTTCCCCGCGCACCTCCTCAGCGTCTCGCGCGCCACCAGGCACGATCACGGTGCCGTCGTTGAACGAGCGCGGTCCGCGCCAGAACAGGCCTCCGTAGCCGGCGTTCTCGCGGCCCTCGGTGGTGGGCGAGCCGAGCCGGAGCGGACCGTCCGTCACGTTCGTCATCCGTGTTGACCAGCCCAGTACCCACGAGTCGCCGTCGAGCACGCGGGCCGTGAGGCTGCGCGCCTCGCGGAACACCTCGCCACCGCCTTGTGCGTTCCACACCAGCTCGTGGGCGAACTCGGCAGTATCGCCGCTGCTGCCCGCGTTCACGACCGACGCATGGTCCTGGCTGCCGTTGTTGGGAAGCCCCTCGTACCACTGCGCGCGGCTGGTGTACGTGGGCCCGCCCCAGAAGTTGTGCTCGTGGCCGTTGACGTTGGCCAGGGTCCACGCAATGCCCTTGTGCCATACGTGATCGTGGGGGCGGAACAGCGACACCTCCCGGCCCGCGAGGGTACGCAACGGGTGGATGAAGGGCTTGGGGGACTCGAACTGGATAGTGTCCGGCCGGTACACGTAATGGGCGATTTCCACCTCCCCGACCGTGAATGATGCGTGTGAGTCATGGTCAGTCACCGATGTAGCGGTGGGGGTTGCGAGCGGCACCGTTGTCTCCTCGTTGGTCTCTCAGTTACCTCGAACGAGCCACGCGATCGAATTCGGAGCTACCACCATTGGTGCCCGTGCTTGCATCTCGGCGCGAGACGTCGCACTATTCATGGTAAACGTTTGCCGAGAGGGCGTCAAGGACGATTCCATCGGGCAGGAAAGGCACATTTTTGCCATCCGTGCGGGCGTGACAATGGCGACGGTCGGCGTGTTCGCGTGGGCGCGCGCCGGGCCGTCTGCGTGGAGACGCAGGTGGCTAGTCAGCCGTACCTGCGGTGCCGATGGACGACCCAGCGGTGTCGGTTAACGCCTGCTGGACTGCGGCCAGCATCGGCCGCGCGGTGGCGAGTAGCCCAAAGCAAAACAGTGCCGCCAACAACAGCAGCACCGCATCGAACGTGAACACCAGCAACACCCCAGCCAGGAACGCGACCGCCAAGACGCCTATGGCGCTCATGGGCCGGGAGCCCAGTCCGAAGATTGTCACCTTTGCGAGGTCCCTGGTGCGAAAGGTGAAGGTGGCAATGACCGTGAGCGCCGCCACCGATATGACGGCGACGACTCCCGCCAGCACCAAGCCGGCGATCACCAGCGGGAAGGCGACCGCGGCCGCGTCTGCGTATGCGAGGTTCATGAGCGTGAGGCCGCCGAGCACCACGGCGGGCGTCCACACCACCAGGCTCTGCTTTAGTCCGGTGCGCCAACCACGCCAAAAGCGTCGCCAAGGCTCAGGCAGGCCATCGGAACCGCTGCGGAAGGCGTAGACCGCGGCCTGGATGGCCGGACCGACCGGCAGCGCGAACACTGCATAGAGCGGAATGTTCGACGGGTGCCTGTCAAGGAACATGAACGCGATCCACGTGGGCACGGTCGCGACGATGAGGGCGAGTTCAACGGCCGCGAACCGGTACAGCCCCATGGTGAGCGCACCAAAGGATCCCGCTGACGGATCCCATACTCGTCGTTCAGCCATGAATCGCTCCTTCGCCATCGTCTTCCACGCCGCGCGCGGGTGGTGAACGGCGAGTCGACATGTCGCCCAGCCCCCCGCACCCGACCATCATTGCGCCTGCGCACACCACGTCATCACCACGGAGCGCCGGCCCACCCTCGCGGGCGGACCGGCGCTCCGGAGTGATCGAGCGTTAGCCTGCCGCGCGTTCGCGCGCCTCGTTCACCACCTGCATGTACTGGGCCCTGCCCTGTGCCTCGAGTTCACTCAGGTATGCGTCCCACTCATCAAGGGACCGCTGCCCTGTGATGAACAGTGCCGTGTTCGCGAGCACGTGGTCGATGAGACCTGCCTGTTGGATTGAGGCGGTCTCTCGCTCGAGCTCCGTGAGCGGCCACGGCGGCGGCAGCTCCATCTGAGTCTTCGTCTCGTTCATCGTCACGACGAAGTCCTGCACCTCGGGGCGCAGCATCGACAGGTCGAGCTCGACCGTCGAGCCGTGCTCGAGCATCCACACCCCGTTGTGGAATCCGTAGTCCACATTGAGGCTCTGTGAGGCACCTGGGTTGAGGCCATTGATGTCGATGTCCTCGGCCAGCGTGCGGGTACCGTCTGCCTCGCGGGTGAAGGTCTCGCCTTCCACACCCCACTTCGCGAACTCCAGTCCCTCGTCGCTGTAGTACAGCCAGTCGAGGAACTGCAGCATCGCCAGGAAGTTCGGGTGGTCGGCCACGTCGGCGGCAAGCATGAAGCCGCTGACCAACCGGCCGCCTGCGGGGAGCACCTCACCTGCGGGGCCGCCAGGCACGCGAATCATGCTCACCTCGGCGTCCGTGCCAAGCTCGTCGAACGTCTCCCGCAGCCGCAGCACCTCTTGGTCGTTGGTGCCGATGACGAAGGATTGGCCTGCGCCAAAGGCCGCAATCGCGGCATCGTCATTCTCCGAGGTGAAGCTCTCGGGGTTCATGATGCCTTCCTCGACGAGCGCGGCGAACCATGCGATCAGGTCTCGGTACTCGTCCGTGGCTCCGGTGAAGACGTACTCGCCGGCGCCCTCGTCCCACCACACGCCCTCTCCGAGGCCCCATCCTGCCGCGGTCCCAAAGCTGGGTGCCACTGTGTTCAACGTCGCGGCGATGACGCCCCCGTTGGAGGGGTTAGACCATCGGTCGAAGTAGGGGGCCATGTCGGGGTAGGCGTCCTTGACGGTGCGCAGCTGGTCCGCGAACTCGTCGAACGTGGCTGGTTCCAGGCTGAGGCCCAACTCCTCCCAGATGTCGGTGCGCACCGCGAAGGTGTACTGCGGCCGTGGCGCTTCGCGCAGGCCGGGGAAGAGGTAGTAGTTCCCATCCTCTTGGCGCAGCTGGTCGAGATCCGCCTCGAGCTCCCACGCCTCCACCTTCTCCTGATAGTTCGGCATCCACCGCACCCACTCGCTCGCGGCCAGGATCGCGCGTCCGGCCACGAACTGCACTTCCTGTCCCGGGTACGTCACCGTGATGATGTCCGGGGCGTCGCCTCCACCGATGACCACTGCTTTGCGGTCGTCCCACTCACTGAGCGGGGCAGAGATCGTGTCGAATGAGACGTTGTTGAACTCTTCTAGCGCCGTCAGGATCCGCCAGTCGTCCTGGAGGGGGTAGTTGGGGTGATCGCGATAGAACAGGCCGAACTCGACCGGTTCGGTAGCCACGAACGTGGAACCCACGCCGTAGTCCTCCATCGCTCCGGCGGTGCCGCCCGGGAAGTCCCCGAACTCTCCCGGAACGGTCTCATTCTCGGGGTCGGCGGTAGCGCCGCCACCCGAGCCGTCTGACCCACAGGCAGCAAGGAGGAGGGACAGAGCTGCGGTCGCAGCTACCCCCGCCAACGCCCTCCGATGCCGCATTGGGCTGTCAATGCTGTTGACCATGATGCTCCTTTCTCGGTTGAGTCGTCGTTGACCCTGCCGCCTGAGGGGCGGACATTTTCATTGCTTCACGGAGCCGAGCATGACTCCACGCACGAAGTACTTCTGGACGAATGGGTACAGGCTCACGATCGGGATCATCACCAGCAGCATCGTCACGGCCTTCACGTTCGATGCGATCTGGGTTTGCTCACCCGATCCGGCGGTGCCGTCGGCCACCGTGGCCGAGGCGATCAGATTGCGTAGGTACATCGTCACCGGATAGAGATCTCGGTCGTCGAGGTACAAGAACGCTGAGAACCAGCTGTTCCAGAAGAACACTGCGTAGAACAGCACCATGGTGGCCATGAGTGCCTTCGACAGCGGTAGCACTATTCGCAGCAGCACTCCGTAGGTGGTGAGCCCATCGATGGCCGCCGCCTCTTCGAGCTCTCGCGAGAAGTTCTCGAAGAAGGCCTTCATCACCAGCAGGTTGAAAATGCTGATCGCGTTCGGTATCACGATCGCCCACAGCGTGTTCTTCATGCCGAGGTTGTTGATCAGCACATAGTTGGGGATCAGTCCGCCATTAAAGAACATGGTGAACACGGCAAGACCGATGAAGATGGTGCGGCCCTTGAGGTTGTGCTTGCTGAGTGCGTAGGCGAATGAGGTGGTGAACACCATCGCGATAACCGTCGCCACCACCGTGTACAGCACCGTGTTGCCGTAGTTACGCCAGAACATGTCGTCGTTCATGACGTACCCGAAGGTGCTGACGTTGAATCCGCGCGGGACCAAGTTGACCTGACCGGCGCTGATGTACGCCTCAGAACTGAACGCCTGCGCCACCACATTGATGAACGGATAGAGCGTCACAAAGCAGATGACGGTGATGGCGATGCCGTTGACCCACCGAAACGCCTTGTACCCGCGGCCCTCATCGATCCCGCGCGGCTTTGGGTTGGTCCCCAGCACGATCCGTTCAGGCTCCTGCGGGGCGCCGGCGCCGTCGCGCGTGACATCGGTCATCACCATAAGCTCGTCCCCACCGTCTTCTTCGAGATCTGGTTCGCGGTCACGATGAGGAACACCCCAATGAGTCCCTCGAAGAGGCCGATCGCGGTGCCGTAGGAGAACTGGCCGGACGTGATTCCCAGCCTGTAGACATAGGTGGCGATCACATCGGCCGTCTCATATGTCAGCGGGCTGTACAACAGCAGCACCTTCTCGAAGCTGACCCCCATGAAGGTTCCGACATTCAAAATCAGCAGCACGATCATGGTGGGCCGGATGCCAGGCAGCGTGATGTGCCATGTCTGACGCCAGCGACTTGCGCCGTCAACGCGGGCGGCCTCGTACAGCTGCGGATCGATCGTGGTGAGAGCGGCGAGATAGAGGATCG
>JBKBNW010000080.1:0-9207 GCA_046295115.1 Demequina sp. | reverse complement strand
GCCGCCGTCCACCGTGACGAGCTCGGCGCCGTAGGCGAGCATCGAGTCCTTGCGCTCCTGCGAGGCTCCGTCGGGCATCACGATCACCAGGCGCAGGTCCAGAACCGCGGCGGCTGCGGCGAGCGCGATCCCCGTGTTGCCGCTGGTGGCCTCCACCACGGTGTCGCCCGCCGCGATCCGACCCTCGCGGAGCGCCGCTTGGATCATCGCGAAGGCCGGCCGGTCCTTGACGGAGCCGGCGGGGTTGGCGCCCTCGAGCTTGGCGAGCACCGTGACCCCGGCGGGCGCCATGCGCTGCAGGCGCACCACCGGGGTGTTGCCCACGACGTCAGCCACCGTGGGGAACGGTGCCGTCGCGTTGCTGTCCATGAACATCGACGCTACCCGGCCCGGGCCACTCTGCGCGTTCAGGCCTTCACCACCGCCACGTCCAGCTCGGAGGCCGCGATGATCTCGATCTGGTCCTCGCCGGTCGACGGATCCTGCGCCAGGGTCTCGCGCGCGATCAAGGAGCTCCACGCCTCCACCGCTCCCAGTCGGTCCATCGGCACTCGCAACGTGAGCACGATGCGGTCCGACACGTTCAGCCCCTCGGCCTTGCGCCGGTCCTGGACGGCGCGGATCACGTCCCGCGCGTAGCCCTCGGCCTCGAGATCTGGTGTGAGCGCCGTCTCAAGCAGCACGAACCCGCCGCTGGCCAGCACCGCGGCCGCCTCATCGGCCACAGCGCCTGCAGCATCGTCAGCGCCTGCCGCACCACCACCGATGACCGTCGCGAGCTCGTACTCGCCGTCGACGAGCGCCACACCTCCGGACACGACCTCGCCGGACTCCGACAGCGACCAGTCCCCCGTCTTCGCTCCCTTGATCGCTGCCTGGACCTGCTTGCCGATGCGCGGGCCCGCGGCACGCGCGTTGACCGTCAGCGTCTGCTCGACCGGGTGAGCGGCGGTGAATGCCTCGATCCCCTGGACGTGCACAGCCTTGACGTTGAGCTCGGCGGCGACCAGCGCGGCGTACGGCTCGAAGGCCTCCACGTCCTCGACGGCGACGTGCAGCGCCGCGAGCGGCTGGCGCACGCGGATCTGCTCCTTCTTGCGCAGCGCGTGGGCCGTCGAGACGACCTCGCGTACCTGGTCCATCACCGCACCGAGCGAATCGTCGCGCCACGCATCAGGCGCCGTGGGGTAGTCCGTCAGGTGCACGGAGCGCCCGCCGGTCAGGCCGCGCCAGATCTCCTCCGACAGCAACGGAAGCAGCGGTGCCGCCACCCCGGTGATGGTCACCAGCACCGTGTAGAGCGTGTCGAAGGCTTGGCTGTCCTCGTCCCAGAACCGGTCGCGCTGCGTGCGCACGTACCAGTTGGTGAGCAGGTCCATCGAGGCTGTCAGGGACGCCGATGCGCCCGGCACGTCGTACGCGTCCAGTTGCGCGGTCATGGCGTCGACGAGCTCTGCGGTCTTGGCGAGCACGTAGCGGTCCATCACCGGCAACGAGGCGACGTCCGCATCGGCGATAAGCGAGGCGCGGTAGCCCGCTCCCCCGTTGGCGGCGCCGGCGTACAGCGTGAAGAAGTAGTACGAGCTCCACAGCGGCAGCATCACCTCACGCACGCCCTCGCGGATGCCCTCCTCGGTCACCACCAGGTTGCCGCCGCGCAGGATCGGCGAGGCCATCAGGAACCACCGCATCGCATCGGACCCGTCGCGGTGGAACACCTCGTTGACGTCCGGGTAGTTGCGCAGGCTCTTGCTCATCTTGCGGCCGTCGGAGCCCAGCACGATGCCGTGGGAAATGCACGTCGTGAAGGCGGGTCGGTCAAACAAGGCGGTGGCGAGCACGTGCATCACGTAGAACCAGCCACGGGTCTGGCCGATGTACTCGACGATGAAGTCCGCCGGGTGGTGGCCGTCGAACCACTCCCGGTTAGCGAACGGGTAGTGGACCTGGGCGAAGGGCATCGAGCCCGAGTCGAACCACACGTCGAACACGTCCGGGATGCGGCGCATGGTCGACTTGCCGGTCGGGTCGTCCGGGTTGGGCCGCGTGAGATCGTCGATGTACGGCCGGTGCAGGTCGGGCACGCCCTCCTCGTTCAGCGGCAGTCGCCCAAAGTCGCGCTCGATGTCCTCGAGAGAGCCGTACACGTCGGTGCGTGGGTGCGCCGGGTCGTCGCTCACCCACACAGGGATGGGCGTGCCGAAGTACCGATTGCGAGAGATCGACCAGTCGCGCGCACCCTCGAGCCACTTGCCGAACTGCCCCTCCTTGATGTGGTCAGGTACCCAGCGGATGTCCTCGTTCAGCTCGACCATGCGGTCACGGAACTCGGTCACGCGCACGAACCATGAGGAAATCGCGCGATAGATCAGCGGGTTGCGGCAGCGCCAGCAGTGCGGGTACGAGTGGTCGTACGTCTCGTGGCGCAGCACGATGCCCGCCGCCTTGAGGTCCTTGATGATCGGCGCGTTGGCCTCGAACACCTGCTGACCCACATAGTCAGGGACCTCGCTGGTAAAGCGTCCCTTGGAATCGACGGGGATCACGGTCGCGATGCCGACCTCACCGCACACCGCGGCGTCGTCCTCGCCGAACGCCGGCGCGAGGTGCACCAGGCCGGTGCCGTCCTCGGTCGTCACGAAGTCCGCGACCAGGATCTGGTGGGCGTTGTCGCGCCCCGCGAAGTAATCGAACGGCGGCCGGTACGTCAGCCCGGCGAGCTCGGCGCCCGTGACGGTCGCGACGACCGTGGCGCCCTCGCCCAGTTCGCGCGCGTACGCGCCCAGTCGGGCCGAGGCGAGGATCACCCTCTGCCCCGCGAAGTCGCCTTCGACAGGCGACGCCACGGAGTACTCGACCTCGGGCCCCACCGCGACGGCGAGGTTGGACGGCAGCGTCCACGGGGTCGTGGTCCACACGACGGCCGATGCGCCCGCGAGGGCAGCCTTGACATCATCACCGAGCGCGGTGGCCGCGACGGCATCCTGGTCGAGAGGCAGGAGCACGGTCAGCGCAGGGTCCTGCCGCATTTGATAGACGTCGTCGTCCATGCGCAGCTCGTGGTTGCTTAGCGGCGTCTCGTCGCGCCAGCAGTACGGCAGCACGCGGTAACCCTCGTACGCGAGACCCTTGTCGTGCAGCGACTTGAAGGCCCACAGCACGGACTCCATGTACGTGACGTCGAGGGTCTTGTAGTCGTGCTCGAAGTCGACCCAGCGCGCCTGGCGGGTGACGTACTCCTCCCACTCCCCGGTGTAGCGCAGCACGGAGTCGCGGCAGGCCTTGTTGAACTGGGCGATGCCCATTTCTTCGATCTGCGCCTTGTCGGTGATGCCGAGGATCCGCTCGGCCTCGAGCTCGGCGGGCAGCCCGTGAGTGTCCCAGCCGAACCGCCGCTCGACCTTCTTGCCGCGCATGGTCTCGAAGCGTGGCACCACGTCCTTGGCGTAGCCGGTCAGGAGGTGGCCGTAGTGCGGCAGCCCGTTGGCGAAGGGAGGGCCGTCGTAGAAGACGAACTCCTCCGCATCGGCCCGGTTGTCGATCGACGCCTGGAACGTGCCGTCGGCCTTCCAATACGCGAGTACGTCTTCCTCGATGGCGGGGAAGCTCGGGGAGGCGGGCACCTGGGCGGGGCCGTCGTTGCTCGAGGCACGGTGCTGCGGATACATGCGGTTCCTTCGGTGGGCCTGGGCGAAAATTCCTGCCACGAGGACGCTCCCAGGCCAGCGACCGCATCGGCCGCATGCCCGCTCGCGCGGTACCACCTCGCTTGCCCCGCTCCCCCGCTCGCGCGGGCGGTGCGTGACCGCTCATGTCCCTTGAGGGGACTCGCTATGACGGGCTGCCCGTGCGGGTCTACTGAGGCCTAGGGCCCGTTCTTCCGCAAGCTCTCCGGTGATGGCCGGGTCGACGCTGGTGCGATCAGTATAGGCGGCGCGGCGAGGCTGGCGGCAGCGGTCAGGCCGTGCGCACCACCGAGGCCCGGCCGCACGCGGCCGTGAGCGCCTCGGCGAGTTCCCCCGCCGTGGGCCGCCTCAACACCGAGGCGACGTAGCGGTCGGGTCGCAGCACCGCGATCGAGCCGCGGCGCAGGCGAGAGCCGCGCGGGGGCGTCTCGAGCCGCACCGTCGCCACTGCCTCGGGCACCTCCGGCGGCTCGCAGCCGATCGCGACGACGGCGGTGTGACCCCGCGTGTGCGACACCAGCCGGGTGCCATCCGCGAGCACCACGTTGGGCATGCGCCTGCCCACCGGGCCAAGGCCGATCCTGCTCGACCCCGACAACCGGTCCGAGTCGCGCGGCACGTACCGCAGGTCGCGCATCGATAGCCGGCGGGTGAGCATGCGACGAAACCACGGCAGGCGCGTGGCGACGCGCAGCGCCAAAAAACCGATCGGCCGCATCCACGGCGGGGTGGCGAACTCGAGCAGCGAGTTCTGCTGGGCACGGCGCGCCACCACATCGGCGGCGTGCTCGCGCTCCCCCGCGTAGCCGTCGAGCATCGCCTCCGCCACCGGCCCGTCACCCGCGCGCAGCGCCGCCGCGAGCGACCACGCTACGTTCTCCGCGTCCTGAATGCCCTGGTTCATGCCCTGCCCGCCGGCGGGCGAGATCAGGTGTGCGCTGTCCCCCGCGAGCAGGATCCGTCCGCCGAGGCGAAAGTCAGGCACCCGCTGCTGGTACAGCGTGGTCTGGCTCTGCCACAGCACGTCGACTTCCCGATCGCCGAAGAGCTGATGCGCAAAGCCCTCGAGCCGCTCCACCGGCACATCGGGCTTGCGCGGCGGGGGACCATCGGTCGCCGAGGTCGTGGGATTGGTGAGCTCCTCAAGCGAGGCGAGCACCCGCCACTGCCCGGGGCTGAATCGCAGGCCCGCGAGCAGTCCCGGCCGGCGCGCGCGCAGACGCAGCGGGCTGAGGTCGGCGTCGTCCCGCATGGCGATGTCGAACACGAGCAGATCGTGGTCGATGATGCGCCCGGCGTGGCGCACTCCCTGGGACTCCCGCACGGCCGAGCGCGATCCGTCCGCGCCGACGACGTAGGCGGCGCGTAGCGTCTCCCGCTCTCCCCCGGGCGAGACGGCGAACACGTCGACCCCCGCATCGTCTGACCGGACGCCGGCGACGTCCGCGTGGATCAGGCTCACGCTCGGGGCGGCCTCGACGGCCTCGCGCAATAGTCGCTCGGTCGCCGACTGCGGAATCAGCAGGAGTCCCGGCATCGCGCTCTCGGCGGCCAGGGCGGTGAAGTCCACGGTGAACGCGGTCTTCCCGGTCTCGACCACCACGGGCGAGACGGCGTCGCGCGGGTCTCCCGAGGACAGGAACCTCTCGCTGAGACCCCACGCGTCCAACGTCTCGAGCGTGCGCCCCCACACGCCGAACGCCTTCGAACCCAGCGTCGGCTCTGAACGCCTCTCGACCAGGGTGCAATCGATGCCGTGGTGCGCGAGGCCGAGGGCCGTCGCCATCCCCACCGGACCCGCGCCGACCACGATCACGTCGCCTTGAATGCTCGTCACGAACGTCGACACCTCCTCGTGGGCATGAACGCCCACGTCCGCGCGTTTATTCAGCCAGGTTGACCGACCGGAGGGAGTGAGGGTGACCACACAGGCGGAACCGTTGGAGGTTCTTGACGTGTTGTGGGAGAGCGAAATGCCTGATGGCGACCGGCTCCCCGTCAATAAGGCCGATGCGCGTGCCAAGCTCGCGGATCGCGGCCAGCATCGCGCGGCTCACCTGCTTGACGACCTTCCGGTGCGACGGGACGGCAGCCTGGAGGAGGGTCCTGTTGACGCCATCTTCCTTGCCGTGCACCTCGAGCTGGCGCGGCTATCCGAGTTCGTTCACGTCCCACAACGCATGGCGTCCTCGCTCACGCCGATCGTGGAGCGCCTGCGCGACGAGGCGGGCGGCACGATCCGAGTGGTGGATGTGGGATGCGGCATTGGCTTCGACACCCGCGTGCTCGCCGCGAGTGGCGCCCTCGGCCCTGACGTCGAGTACGTGGGCCTCGACTTCAACTCCCTGTTGGTCGACGCGGCCGTGCGGCTCGCGCGAGCCGAGGACATCCCGGTCCGGTTCCTGCACGGCGACGCGCTCGATCCCAGCCTCGCTATCGACGACCCGGCACGCACGCTCATGATCTCTTCCGGAGTGCTTCACCACATCGGGCGCGAGGGGCTCGGCGAGTTCTTCGCCCGCCACCAAGAACTGGAGGTGGCCGGCTTCGCCCACTTCGACCCCTCGCCCGGCTTCTGGGCGAGCGCGGGGGGATGGATGCTGCACCGCACCCGCATGCGCGAGCCCATCTCGCGGCACGACGGGACGATGTCCATGCAGCGCGCGTTCACCGCCGCTGAACTGCTGGAGGTCGCGGGGGCAAGCGTGGGCGACGACTACGAGCTCGAATGCGAGGACGTCTCTCGCTATGTCCCCCAACCCGAGAAGATCGTCCGTCCCATCGTGGGTAGGCGGCGATGACCGGCCTCGTGGACGCCGTGGGTGCCTGGCCGATCTGGGACCTCACCGCCGCGGAGTGGGCCGTGTTCGCCGCACTACTGATCGTGGTGCTCCAGCACGGGGGCACGGCCGGCATCCACGCCGCGATGGGTCGCGACGGGATGATCGACCACCGCCGCGCCGAGCTGATCGGTGCGCGCAGAGGAACGATAGCGCTGGTGGTGCTGATGTTGCCCGTGCTCGTGCTGTGGGGATTCGACGCGCTGTCGGGGCCCGACCGCATGGAGCTCTACGTGCGCGCCAACTGGGCGATCCTGGCGGTGTACGCACCCGTAACGCTGATCGCCCTCGTCAGCTTCATCCTCGCCCGTACGACCCCGTGGCAGGTGCGCTCGAACCTGAACTCGGTCGTGATCGGCACACTCGAGTTCGTGCGCACCGGCATCGCCGCGGCGGGCATGCTCGCGGGTGTGCTGGTCACGCAGGACCTGCGCGTCGCCGTCATCGGCGGGCTCGCGGTCGTCGCCGGGGCGCTGGTCGCGCGGCTCACTCGTCGGTGGTGGTACTCGCGGCCCGTACACCTCATGGACTTGGGCGAGCCGGAAGTCGCGAGCGAGGCTCCCGGGCACGCCTGAGGAGCCCAGGCGGGCGGGACCTTCCGGGCGTAAGCCCCCTGGAACCCATGGGAACATCGACGAGGTGGCGCCCGTTGGCTCATCGAGGGGCCACGGGCCCGCGAGACCTGCGCTGGTCGTCTCGCGCACCACACCTCATGCCAGCCTGAGCCCCGTTGCCGACCCATGAAAGCCGCGTTCGTTGTCCGACTCCACCTCCACGCTTGAGCTCCATCTGAGCGACGACAACGCAGCCGAACCGCTCGCCAGTACCCAGCCGCTCCCCATCGGCTCGCTCCCGGCCTTCGACCCCGCCAGCTACGAGTCTGAGCCCACCACCTTGGCGATCCCCATCGCCGGTGGCACCACCGCCACCGTGGTGCTCGACGAGCCAGATCCGGGTCACCGCTCCGCGGTCGCACTGTCGCTCAGTCCCCGGCGGGCGAAGCTGGGCCTGATGACGCTCGCGCTCGGCGCGTTCGCCGCAGGCGCCAACGAGGCCTCTGTGGTCGCGATGAGCACAACGATCGCCGCAGGGCTGAATGTGCCCGTGTCCTCGATCGGGCTGCTCGCGACGGCGTTCGCCCTCACCGTCGTGGTGGCCACGCTGCCGCTCACCATGCTCACCAAGCGGTGGAGCAAGCGGGTCGCCCTGAGCGCGACCTTCGGCGTGTGGACCGCGGGCGTCGTCGTGGTCGCCTCCTCGGACGGCCTGGCGATGTTCGCGGGCGGCCGGGTGCTGTCCGCGACCGCTCACGCGCTGTTCTGGGCGGTGGTCGCGCCCGCCGCGGCGAGCCTGTTCGCGCCGCACCTGCGCGCCCGTACGGTCACCACCATCATGCTGGGCTCTGCCGGCGCCGGCGTGCTCGGCACCCCCTTGGTGACGGCTGTTGGCACCTCCGTGGCGTGGCAGGCGCCGTATTGGGGCCTGGCGGCGCTCGGAGTGTCGCTCGCGGTCGCTCTTGCGCTCGTCCTGCCGTCCTCTCGCGGCAGCGCGGGGTCGCAGCACACCAAGGGGGATCTGCCATCCAGGCCCGCGTTCGTGCGCGTGCTCGCGGTCACATTCATCGCCACGACGGCGATGTCGTTGACGTGGACCTACGTGGTGCCGCTGCTCACCGAGGTGGGCCGCATGCCCGCGGCGTCCCTGCCGCTGCTGTTCGCGCTCGGCGGTGCGGTCGCGGTGGCGGCGACGCTCGGAGTGGCCAACCATCTGGCGCGGCGCCCGGTGCACACCGTCGCGCTCGGCATCGCGGGCCTCGCTCTCGCGTGGGGGCTGCTCGCCATTGGCACCACGTGGTCCGCCGTCGCGTTCCAGATCTTCCAAGCAGCCGCGTGGGCGGTGCTCGTCACCGCCTTGCTGAACTGGGCGATGCGACACACGCCGTGGCGCACCGAGATGGGCGCGGGCGCGTACACCGTGGTGTTCAATGTGGGCGCGGCGCTCGGCCCCGTGCTCGGCGGGGTCATTGTCGCGACGTGGGGGGCGGAGCGACTGCCCCTGGTGTCGCTTGGCCTGACCTTCCTGGCCGCCGGGGTGGTCGCCACGGTCGACGCACGCACCGTCCGTCGCCTGAGCGTGCCGCGTCGGGTGCGCGCCGCGCTCGCCGCGCAGGCAGCGCTACGCGAACGCCGGCGCGAATGGTGGTGGCGCACGCAGCTCAACCATCAGCGACCCCTCTCGTACGCGGACCTCGTCGCGTTGCGTCCCCGTGCGGCGCGCACCAAATCGGGCGCCAAGGCCGGAGCGAAGCCGCGCACGCGCAAGGCCGACAGGACGCGCAAACCGGACGGCTCGCGCAAGCGCTCGGCCGCCGAGAACTCACGCCCCTCGCAGGGGTCGCCCACCCGACCCCCGGGCAAGCGCCCTCGCCCGCGCGACGACGGCACGCCGCACTCCTCATCAGGGCAGTCCTGACCAGCGCAGTCCTGACCAGGGCAGTCCTGACCAGGGCAGCGCTGAGCCCCGCTGTCCCAGCGCACGCTCTACCGGCCAACCCTGCGAGCGCCGATTCGCCCGCATAGGGTGGCAATATGTCAGCTCACCCCCGGCATCTGACCCGCGCAACACACACCACCGCTGCCGGTGTCCTGATCGCCCTCGCGCTAGCGGCGTGCTCCTCCGAC
>JBKBNW010000079.1:0-9298 GCA_046295115.1 Demequina sp. | reverse complement strand
AGTACGCCCCAGAGCCTCACCGTGGCGGCAACGTCCAGCGCGCCCCAGGCGCGCACCCTGACCTTGCCGTCGGGGCCCGTCTCGCCCCCCGCCTGCTTGCGCTGGAACAGGGCCCACGCGACGGGGTCCTCCCCGTCCCGCACGATGACGATCCGTAGCTCCTCGCCGCCTTCGCGGTCCACCTCAAGGTCCATCAGCAGGTCTGCCAGGGTCTGCGGGGCGAAACCGGTGACCGTGCCGGGGCGGGTTATCCGCGCCTGAATGGAGCGGATTGCCTCGCCGTGCCTCTCGATCGAGGCGGAGTCGATGTCGACGGCGAGGTCGTCCGCGCCGTCGACCGGGCGCATCTCGGCTCCACGACCCAGCGCGACGCGCGCCTCGGTGGCCGCGAGACCGTAACCGAACCGCTGGTAGATCAGGGGCTCCGCTGCGAAGAGGGTGGACAGCACTTCGCCGCGCGCCAGCGACCGCGAGAAGTGGTCGCCGATCATCGCGCGCAGCAGCCCGCGCCGGCGGTGCCCCGGGTGGACGCCCACCCAACTGAGGCCCGAGGTGGGGACCTCGCTACCGCCTGGCACGCGCATCGTGAACTCGAAGGAGGAGTGAACCGCCGCGAGCGTACCGACGCCGCCGCGTCGCGCATCGGCCACCTCGACGGCGCGGGTGCGGTCCCACGACAGGATGTCGCGGACGAACCCCGCATCTTTCTTGGGGACGGTGAAGGCGAAGGCGAAGGAGTCGACGTGGAGCACTTCGCTCGCGCGCGACGGATCTACGGAGATGAGGCGGTAGCCCTCTGGTGTGGTCACGCCACAGATTGTGGCACCCAGGGGTGACATCGCGAAAGAGCGGTGACGCCGGGGGCACCGGCCGACTAGTGGTGCGCGGCCTGTTCCACCGCGACCCGCAGCCGCTCGTACTCGACCTTGATGCACCGGTCCTGCACCACCTCGAGTCCGGCCTCACGGGCACGTGTGGCGGCATCCGCGTGAGCGACTCCGAGCTGCATCCACAGCGCGCCGGCACCCGCCGCGATGGCGTCGTCGGCCACCGGCGGCACGTGCTCCGACCGACGGAACACGTTGACGATGTCCGGCACCACAGGCAACTCGTCGAGCGAGGCGTAGAACCCATGCCCGCGGATCTCCTGACCCTCTGCCATGGGGTTCACCAGATAGACCTCGTAGGGGGTGCGGGTCATCAGCCAGGCGGCGATCGAGTAACTCGTGCGGTGGTCGTTGGGCGACGCGCCCACGACGGCGACGGTGCGCGCACCCGCGAGCAGGTCGACCAGCGAGTCGTCGTCGGGTGTGGAGGTCGATCCGGGTGCGGGACAGAAGTCGCCGGAGTGACGCCCGGGCAGTTGGATGCTCATATCTCCGAAACTTCGGTGGGCCGCTGGACATTCCCGGAAACGGCGCGGGAATGGCGCGCAACGGCGGCTCGTTACGGTGGATGTCCGACCTAGACGGTGGGTGTCCGACCTACCAGGAACAGACGTGAAGGAGATTGCAATGGCGACTGAGTCGACTCCCAAGATCGGGATCAAAGAAGAGGACCTGAAGTCCATCAACGCGGGACTTGGGCAGGCCCTGGCCGACACGTTCACTCTGTACCTGAAGACCCAGGGCTACCACTGGAACGTCACCGGACCGCACTTCCGGTCGCTGCACCTGATGCTCGAGGAGCAGTACAACGCACTGTTCATCGCGGCGGATGACCTCGCGGAGCGCATGCGCGCCCTCGGCGTCAAGGCTCCCGGATCGATGGCAGAGATGCTGGAGCTGTCGACCCTCAAGGATCACGAGCCGGCCGCTGACGCGATGAAGATGGTGAAGAACCTGCAGCGCGATCACGAGGCCCTGGCCGCGGCAATCCGGCCCCTGGCCGAAGAGGCCGACGAGGCAGGCGACGTCGCCACGGCGGACCTGTACGGTGCCCGCCTCGACTTCCACGAGGAGACGGCCTGGATGCTGAGGTCCTTCGCCTCGTAGCCCACGCCGCGTGGCGCGTAGCGCCACTGAGACTGTCCCCAACCCGGACGGGCCCCGGCCCGCTCGGGACACGCGGGCCCCCGCCGCAAGGCGGGGGCCCGTTGTCGTGTCTCCAGGCCGCGGCCACCTTGGCGCGCGACGGAGCGGTTGGAACACTCCAGACATGACAACGGGCCCCCCGCCGCTGGCGAGAGGCCCGTCGTCCATGGCGCGGCTGAGGGGCACGCCAGGTCTATGAGTCAGAAACTATCTCCAGGCTAGCGTCTCGACGCCGCAGTCGAGACATGGAGACGCCTCAACTTCTTGATCAGATGTAATACATCGCCGGTTCGCGCATCTCGTGCTGGGCGGTGCTGTCTGGGAGCGCATCGGGGTCGGGGTGGCGATACGAGTCGCCGGCGTCGATCGACGATGCCGCGGTGCCCGCCTCGCGCGAGCTGGGGTGCTCGCGCACTTTGGCGGGGATGCCCACGGCCGTGGCGCCATCGGGTACGTCCTTCACCAGCACCGCGTTCGCGCCGATGCGCGCATCGCACCCGATATGGACTGGTCCGAGGACTTTGGCACCGGCGCCGATGACCACGCGGTCGCCCACAGTGGGGTGGCGCTTGCCGGGGCTCATCGTGGTGCCGCCCAGAGTGACGCCATGGAACAGCAGCACGTCGTTGCCGACGACTGCCGTCTCACCGATCACCACACCCATGCCGTGGTCGATGAATACGCGCCGCCCGAGCGTCGCACCGGGATGAATCTCGATCCCGGTGCGACGGCGGGCGTGCTGCGACCAGAGTCGCCCGTATGTCCGCAGGCCGTGATTCCACAGCCAGTGCGCCGCCCGGTGGTGCCACAGGGCGTGGACTCCTTGATAGGACAGCGCGATCACGGTCCATGAGCGCGCGGCAGGGTCGCGCCTCATGGCGGTGCGGATGTCCTCAAGCGCGAGGCTCAAGAATCCAGTGCGGTCAGACATGCGGGGACGTGCCTTTCGTGGGTGTCGTCAGTCCATCAGGTCGGCGTAGAGCACCGAGGAGAGGTAGCGCTCGCCGAACGACGGGATGATGGTGACGATGGTCTTGCCGGCATTCTCGGGCCGCTTGGCGACCAGGATCGCCGCGTGCAGCGCTGCGCCGGAGGAGATGCCCACGAGCAGGCCCTCCTTGCGAGCGGCCGCACGGGCCGTCGCGACCGACGTCTCGGAGTCGACGTCGATGACCTCGTCGTAGATCTCGGTGTTCAGCACCTCGGGCACGAAGTTGGCGCCGATGCCCTGGATCTTGTGGGGGCCGGGCTCGCCGCCGTTGAGGATGGGGCTCTCGGCCGGCTCGACGGCGATGATCTGGATGCTGGGCTTGCGGGCCTTGAGGACCTCTCCCACACCGGTGATCGTGCCGCCGGTGCCGATGCCGGCAACGACGATGTCGACCTCGCCGTCGGTGTCGTTCCAGATCTCCTCCGCGGTGGTGCGGCGGTGGATCTCGGGGTTTGCCTCGTTCGCGAACTGGCGGGCGAGGATCGAACCGGGGCGCTCCTCGGCGATCTTGACGGAAGCCTCGACTGCGCCCCTCATGCCCTCGGGTCCGGGGGTGAGGATGAGCTCGGCGCCGAAGGCCCGCAGCAGCGCGCGGCGCTCTTTGGACATCGTCTCGGGCATGGTCAGCACGACGTTGTAGCCGCGGGCGGCGCCGACCATCGCGAGCGCGATGCCGGTGTTGCCCGAGGTGGCCTCGACAATGGTGCCGCCCGGCTTGAGTGAGCCGTCCTTCTCCGCAGCGTCGACGATCGCCACGCCCAGGCGGTCCTTCACGGAGTTCGCGGGGTTGTAGAACTCGAGCTTGCCGAGCACGGTCGCGTCGATGCCCTCGGTAAGGGTGTTGATCCTGACGAGCGGAGTGTTGCCGATGAGGGCGGTAGCGTCCTCGTAAATCCTTGCCATGGGGTGTCTTCCTTCGCTAAGTGGGCCCTCGGCGGGCTTGACTGATGTGAACAACAGGGGCGCATCGGGATTCGATACCGGGGCGAGCGCTCGCGTGCATCGAGCCCGCATCTGCGGGCGCGCGCTTGCGCTCTAGAGACAGCAGCAGCACATGCAGGCGCTAGGAACCGCACACATCAGCGGGGCAGGCGAGAACCGCGCGGGGGCGCTGTGCTCGGTGCTCATCTCGCTGACCTTTCTGTGCGGACTTTCGCCAGGGTAGCGCCGATGCGCGGGCCGGGGCAAGACGCGGCCGCGCCCCGCCCCCTTCCCGCCTTAGCGTCCCAGTGGGCGCTCAGTGTCGGATTCGCGGGGTCGGCGTGCCCTGCAGGGCGCTGAGTGTCGGCGCCGCGCGGCACCGGTCCGACGGAGTTAGCGTGAAGCGAACCCCCGGTGGCGAAGGAGTCGAGCGATGGCAGTCGCGACCGCGCACGTCGAGCGAGACATCAATGCCGATGCTCGCGTCGTGTGGAACATCATCACTGACCTGGATGGCGCTCCCGAGGTGCTCTCGGGAGTCACCAAGGTCGAGCGCCTCGAGGGCGAGGGCGAGGGCTACGGGGTCGGCGTCAAGTGGCGCGAGACCCGTCGGATGTTCGGCAAAGCGGCGACCGAGGTCATGTGGGTGATAGCAGCCGACGAGCCCCACACCACGACCGTGAGCGCCGAGTCCGGTGGCACCACGTACTCGACCGTCTTCCTCGTGGAGCCCATCGATGGCGGCACGCGCCTGGGTGTTGACTTCGGCGGCGAGACCCTCAACGCCTCGCGCGGGCTAAGGATCGCGGCGGCGCTGTTCGGCAAATTGGGGCTCAAGGCCACTCAGAAGGCGCTCTTTCAGGACCTCGAGGACATCGCGAAAGCCGCCGAGGCCCACAGCCCGCAGTAGGGAACGCGCCCGCGAGGTGGGTGACATGGAGTGGTTCTCGTTTGACGGCGTCCCGTGGCTGGGAGTGCTACTCGCGTTTGTCGTGGCCTCGGTGATGGGCTGGTTCTGGTACTCGCCAAGAGGCTTCTTCCGGCCTTGGCAGCGTGCGGTGGGGTTTACCGACGCGCAGATGGAAGGCGCGAACATGGGCCTCGCGTTCGGCCAGATGGTGGTCGGAAACGTGCTCGGGCTGATCGTGCTGGCGGCGTTGCTGCTGGCGCTCGGCATCGACTCTTGGTGGGCGGCCACGTTGACGGGTGGCGTACTGGGCTTCGCTTTCCGTGGTGGCGCGCATATGCTGCACGACGGCTTTGCGATGCGCGGGCCGGTCGCCACCTGGATCGACACGGCACACGACACCCTCGCGCTCACGTTGTCGGGCCTGCCGATCGGGCTATTCCGCTAGCGCGTAGTCCCCGTCCGGCGCTCGTTGACGCCTGGCGTCGAACCACCGGGAACGAATGGAGCGGGTGACGGGAATCGAACCCGCACCATCAGTTTGGAAGACTGAGGCTCTACCATTGAGCTACACCCGCGGGGCCGGGCTGAGGGGCGCAAGCCCGCCTTCCCGGCGCGTACTAGAGTAGCCGAGCCCGGCCGATGCGGGTACCGCGCACGCTCACGCGTCGCGCGGACGGGGTGTAGCGCAGCTTGGTAGCGCATCTGCTTTGGGAGCAGAGGGTCGCAGGTTCAAATCCTGTCACCCCGACGATTGTGATGTGTCGGGTCATCGTGTACATCAGGCCCCTCCTTCGGGAGGCGCATTTGCCACGTCTTGTGACCTCCTCAGCCGTCGTCATACGATGGCTAGAGGAGCCCTGTCCGCTCTGGTCCCGGCGGGCTCGGCGTGAGTGCGCAACGAAGGGACGACTGCCATGACAGGCACCGAATCCACGGCACCAGGGGCCGAGCCTTCCACCGCATGGCACGCGCGCCCCGGTGACGACGTCCTGCAGGCATGGCGGAGCGACGTCACGGCCGGGCTCGGCGCGGATGAGGCTCTCCGACGGCTCGAGGAGCACGGGCCCAACCGCCTTCCGGAGGCTAAACGACGCGGTCCGCTGGCGCGGGCGATCGCGCAGTTCAACAACCCGCTGATCATGGTGCTCATCGTCGCGGGCACCGTCACGCTCCTGCTGGAGGATTACCTCGACTCCGCGGTGATCTTTGGCGTGGTGTTGATCAACGCGGCGATCGGCTTCGTGCAAGAAGGCAAGGCCGAGAACGCACTCGAAGCGGTGCGGGCCATGCTCGCGAGCCACGCCACCGTGGTGCGCGGCGGGACCCGTCATCGGGTCGAGTCCAGCGACCTTGTCCCAGGCGACATCGTGTTGCTCGAGTCTGGCGACCGCGTGCCGGCGGATCTGCGGCTGCTGCGCGTGCACAGTCTGCGCGTCGAGGAGTCGGCACTCACCGGGGAGTCCGTGCCGGTCGAGAAAGCCGTCGATGCCACCGCGGAGGGGGCAAGCATCGGTGATCGGACTTGCCTCGCCTACTCAGGGACGCTGGTTGTCTACGGTCAGGCCAGGGGAGTGGTGGTGGCGACCGGGGCTGGCACCGAGGTGGGCCAGATCGGCGCGCTAGTCAGCGAAACCGCGTCGCTTGCGACACCGCTGACTAAGCGAATGGACCAGTTCGCCCGCCAGATCACCGGGTTCATTCTTGTCATCGGCGCGTTGGCGTTCGTCTACGCGCGGTTTGTCGGGGGATACGAGTATCTCGACGCGTTCCTCGTGGTGGTGGGGCTGGGTGTTGCCGCCATCCCGGAGGGACTCCCGGCGATCATCACGATCGTGCTCGCGATCGGCACCCGCGCCATGGCGAGCAAGCGGGCGATCATCCGACGGCTGCCGGCGGTAGAGACGCTCGGGTCGGTCACGGTGATCTGTTCGGACAAGACGGGGACGCTCACGCGCAACGAGATGACCGCGGTGCGCGTGATGGTTCCCGCAGGCGAGATCACCTGTAGCGGCGTGGGCTACGGCCCTGACGGCGACTTCGCCGATGCGCATGGCACGGTGCAGCCGTCGGAGCACCCCGCGCTTACCGAGCTGGCTACTGCAGCCTTGCTCTGCAACGACGCGGTGCTGCACCACCACGATGACGACTCGTGGACGGTCGCGGGAGACCCCACCGAGGGTGCGCTGGTCACGCTCGCGCTCAAGGCTGGGCTCGATCAGCCCTCGGCATCGTCCGAGTTTCCGCGGGTCGACGAGATTCCCTTCGAGTCCGAGAACCGTTTCATGGCGACCCTGCATCACGACCACCACGGTCACGCGTTTGCCTTGCTCAAGGGAGCGCCGGAGCGGGTGCTCGAGTTGTGCGGCATGGCAGGCGACGAGGACTGGCAGCGCCGCATTCACCGTGCGGCCGCCGAGGGGGAGCGGGTGCTCGCGGTGGCGCGGGGCGACGTGGAGCGCGACACCGACCGGCTCGACCTCGAGAACCTGCCGCCGTTCGAGTTGCTTGGCATGGTCGGCCTGCTCGACCCGCCCCGCCCCGAGGCCGTCGCCGCCGTGGCGGAGTGCCAGGCGGCCGGGATCACGGTCAAGATGATCACCGGCGACCACGGGGTGACCGCCGCGGCGATCGGCCGCGAGCTCGGATTGCACTCCGACGCCGTACTCACCGGCGAGGCCATCGAGGCGATGGACGATGACGAACTGCAGGCGGCCGCCGTCGAGAACGACGTCATCGCACGGGCGAGCCCCGAGCACAAGATGCGGCTCATGGCAGCCCTCCAGGCCCGCGGCAACTACGTTGCCATGACGGGGGATGGCGTCAACGACGCCCCCGCGCTCAAGGCCGCGGACATCGGCGTGGCGATGGGGCACCGCGGTACCGACGCCGCCAGGGAGGCCTCCGACCTCGTGCTGACCGACGACAATTTCGCGACCATCGCGCGCGCGGTCAAGCAGGGCCGCGTGGTGTTCGACAACATCAAGAAGTCGCTGCTGTTCATCCTGCCCACCAACGGTGGTGAGGCAGGCCTGATCCTGGTGGCGCTGCTCCTTGCGCGGACCATGCCCGTCACGGTCGGCCAGATCCTGTGGGTCAACATGGTGACCGCGGTCACCCTCGCGTTGGCGCTGGCCTTCGAACCTGCCGAGCCCGGCGTGATGCGGCAGCCGCCCCGCGCGCCCAAGGAGCCGCTCATCACCCGGCCCCTTGGAATCCGGATCGCCTACGTGAGCTTCCTGATGGCGCTCATCACCCTGGTCGCATTCGAGTGGGAGCTCTCTCGCGGGAGTTCGATCGAGATGGCGCGAACCACGGCGGTCAACGTGCTCGTGTTCGCGGAGATCCTGTACCTATTCAATGTGCGGCACTTCACCAAGTCCGCCCTCAACCTCGACGCCTTCACCGGCAACCGCGTGGCGGTGGCCGTCACTGTGCTGCTGATTGGACTGCAGCTGACCTTCACCTACGCCCCGCCCCTGCAGCAGGTGTTCGCGAGCGAGGGGCTTGGGTGGGCGTCCTGGGGCGTCATCATCGGCCTGGCGATCGCCAAGTTCCTCGCCGTCGAGGCGGAGAAGGCGTTCTGGAGACATCGCGGGGTGCAACGTCTGTAGCGAGCGCCACCGGGCCCACGCATCGGCCGCACGCGCGAAGGCGCGTCATCGCCCAGAGCGAACTCGTTTGGGCGTGAGCAGGCCCGCCGACTAGACTCGACGGGTTGCCGTAACTAGCGGTCTGCCCGCACACGGCGAGGCCACCACCCCCATTCACAGGAGCACATTCGTGACCAGCGCCATCGAGAAGATCGACGCCACGACCGTCAAGCTGACGGTCACCTTGACCGAAGAGGACCTCAAGCCCTCGCTCGACCACGCCTACCAGCACATCGGCGAGCAGGTGCAGATCCCCGGCTTCCGCAAGGGCAAGGTGCCGCCGAAGATCCTCGAGCAGCGCGTGGGCAAGGGCGCCGTCATCGAGCACGCCGTCAACGACGGACTCCCGGGCTGGTATTCGGCCGCGGTTGAGGAGCAGGGCATTCGCCCGTTCGGTCAGCCCGAGGTTGAGGTCACCAAGGTTCCCGGCTCCGAGGACGGCGACAACAGCCTCGAGTTCACGGCGACGGTCGAGATCCGCCCTGAGGTCGAGCTGCCCAAGTCCGAGGACATCACCCTTGAGGTCGAGCCCGTCGAGGTCTCTGACGAAGACGTGCAGGAACGCCTGGACCAGTTGCGCGAGCGCTTCGGCTCGCTCAAGTCGGTGGACCGCCCCGTCGCGGACGGCGACTACGTCACCATCGACCTGGCCGCCAAGCTCGACGGAGCGGACGTGGACAACGTGCAGGGCACGTCCTACCAGGTCGGCTCCGGCAACATGCTCGAGGGCCTGGACGACGCTCTGATCGGGCTGTCCGCCGACGAGGAGACCACGTTCGAGGCGCCGCTCGCC
>JBKBNW010000078.1:0-9324 GCA_046295115.1 Demequina sp. | reverse complement strand
TTTCTCGACCACGCGCAGGCTGGCGGTGTTCTCCGGGCGCACGGCAATCTCGATCCGGTGCAGTCCGCACGAAAAGGCGAACTCGGTGGCCAGCGCCACCGCCCGCGGCATGATTCCCCTGCCCGCGTGCGACCTCGTGATCCAGTAGCCGACGGACGCCCCGCGTTCGGCCCCCCAGCGAATCCCCGCGACCGAGACGCGGCCCACGAGCACGCCCTCATGCACGATCACGAACGGATAGGCCGACTCGTCCCGCCACTGACGCCGCTCGCGGCGCACGAGGGCGCGAAAACTCACTGCCGGCTCCGCGTGTCCCGGCGGGGCGGTCGCCTCCCACGGATCGAGCCATGCGCGGTTCGACTCCCGGAGCTGGCGCCACGCGTGCTCCTCGTGCCGGCCGAGGGTCCGCAGCCTGAGGTCTCCGGACGCGACGACCGGCGGGCGCATCGGCTATCCGCCCCAAGACGTGCACTCGACGATGTCGCCGGGGTGGACCACACCGGCCTGCGGCCCAGACCACACGAGCGCGTCGGCCCTAGCGAGATCGGTGAGCGCGAGCGCATCGGCCCCCACGGGCGTCACGGCGGGCATGTCGCTGTCGTCGCTGTCGACCACCACTGGCATCGCGGTCACGACCCCGGCGGGGACCATCCAGCGCTTGCGTACCCTCGCGCGGAACGTCGGACGCTCGACGTCCGGGTGGCCGCACAGCACCCGCAGTGCCTGGCGCACGTATGCCTCGAACGCGAGCGCGGCGCCAGCGGGGGCGCCCGGCAGGGCGATCACAGGGATGTCGCGCGAACCCGCGTCGATCGACCCCAGGCCGTGGCGGCCCACGGGACGCAGCTGCAGGTCGACGGCCTCGAAGCCGCCCATGCGCGCGAGTACGTCCGCGACGGTGTCGTGCACGCCGTCCGACAGCCCGCCGGTGGTGATGACCACGTCGGCGCGTACCAACTGGTCCTCGAGCGTCGCGCGCAGGCGCAGCGGATCGTCGGGCACGGCGCCCACCCGGTAGGGCTTGGCGCCGGCCTCGAGCACCAGCGACGCGAGCATGTGGGTGGTGGACTCGGGCACTCCCCCGCCCGGGCGGACGGCGCCCGGCTCGATGAGTTCGTCGCCGACCGCCATGATGACCACGCGCGGCACGGGCCGCACGTGCAGGCGGGAGCGACCGAGCGCGGCGGCGACGGCGATCTGACGGGGGCCCACGCGGGTTCCGGCCCGCACGATGACGTCCCCGGCCACGGCGTCAAAGCCCGCGGGGCGCACACCGTCGCCCGGTTCGACCGCCCGCGCGATGCCCACCCGAGCGACGCCGTGATCGGTATCCGCGAGCGCCACCACCGCATCGGCCCCCATGGGCACCGGGGCACCGGACGGGATGCGCGCGGCGGCGCGTGGCACGTGGCGGCGCGGGGCGCGCGAATCGAAACTCACGTCATGCGAGACGGGGAGCCGTACCGGCGAGTCCGGCGCGGCCGAGGCCACGTCTGCGCTGGATACCGCGTAGCCGTCGCGCGCGGCGATGGGCACGGCCGGCATCGAGGACGACGCGACCAGGTCCTCCGCGAGGGTCGCGCCCGCCGTGTCGCCCAGCAGGACGTCGAGCACCGGGCCGGGGGCGAGTGCCTCCGCTACCGCGATGCGATGGCCTTCCAGGCTCCGTACTGTCACTCCCGCATTGTGTCGTGCGGCGGCAAGCACCTGCAAACGGCGCGCGCCCGATGTGCGTTCGTGGGGGAGTCGAAACACCGTGTTTACCTTTGTTTGGCACAATGGGGACCATGACGCCGTCGTCCCACTACGCTCGCACCCCCGACCCCGAAGATGTGAAGGCGCAACTGCGCACCTCCATCCGCAAGGCACGACTGCACCGGTCCGAACGCAGGCGGGCTGAACTCGCGGAGACAATCCGGGACCTCGCCCTGGAGGTGCCGGCCATTGCGCAGGCAAAGTGCGTGTCCGTCTACGCGTCACGCCCTCACGAACCCGGCTCGCTGCCGCTGATCTCCGCGCTCCACGATCGCGGCGTGAAGATCCTGGTCCCCACGCTTGGCAACGGGCTCCAGCGCGGGTGGTCGCTTTACCAAGGCGAAGATGACCTAGTCGAGCGCGCTCCCGGGCGCCCGCCAGAACCCTCGGGCGAGTTCTTGCCCGCCGCGGCGATTCAAGAGGCCGATGCGATCGTGGTGCCCGCGCTCGCCGTGGACGCCGACGGCACTCGGCTGGGTCAGGGCGGCGGGTGGTACGACCGCGCTCTCGAGGAGGTCCGCCACGGCGTGCCGATCATCGCCGTGACGTTCGCCGCGGAGTTTCGAGGGCCGGACGAGATGCGGCTGCCGCGCGAGTCCCACGACGTCCCGGTGCACGCCGTGATCACGCCGGAGGGGACCACCGCGCTTCCCGCGTAGAATGCGCAGATGCCCACTTACGTCTACGCGTGCCGCGCATGCGGCCACCGCTTTGACGCGGTCCAGTCGATCCACGACAACTCGCTCGAGGCCTGCCCCGAGTGCACCGGTTCGCTGCGCCGCGTCTTCGGCACCGTCGGCGTGACGTTCAAGGGCTCGGGCTTCTACCGCACTGACTCTCGCGCGGCCGCCAAGGAGTCCTCGGGCTCCTGACCGCCCGCCGTGCCGCCGCTCACCAGTGGGGCGGCTTCTCCCGCTTGATCTCTTCGTCGCGCGCGTCGGCGTAGCCGCCTCCCCACCCCTCGTCCCGGTCCTCCGAGGCTCGGGTAGGGATGAGCGGTCGGTCAGTCCCCCGCGCGCGGTCCTTCGACGTGGAGGGCCTTGCGGGTACGGCCGATGCGCTCGTCGCCAGTTTGGGCATTCCGAACCCGAGCGAGGGGACGGCAGGCGGCGCGTCTACCTGCTCTTCTTCGTTCGCCTCTTCGTGCTGTTCCTCGTCCTCGTCCAGTTGGAGTTCCGGCTCCGGCACCGGCACCGGCTCGGGTTCCGGCTCCGGCTCGGGCTCGGGCTCCGGCTCCGGCTCGTCGTCGACCGCATCCACCCCGGCGTCGTCGAGCTCGAACAGCCCGACGACCTCCGCGGGCCGTGACGCCTTCGCCGCGGGTGCGTCCGCATCGGCGACGGCCGCATCGGCAGGTGCCTTCGGAGGCTCCTCGTCGGTCTGGGGCCGCTCGCCCGGCGCCTCCACCCGCAGGGATGAGGTCACCGCCGCGGGCTCCGGCGCGTCGCCGGCGTTCTCAGCCGCACTCTGATCGAAGACGTCTGTGCCCTCGTCGGGCTCTTCCGCCTCGACGGCGATGTCGATTTCGAGCGCGTCTTGCACGTGGGTCGGCCCGCCGGTCTCGAGGGCGGAGCGCACCTGCTCTGCGGCGGCGTCGGGATCCATGAACACATCGAGCGTCCACAACGGCACCACCGTCCAACCGAGCGACTCGAGGGACGCCCGCTGCCACCGCACCCGGTCGCGCAAAGACGCCGACCCAGCGGGGGCCGCCTCGTCCGTCACGACCGCCACGCGGTAGCCGCGATCGCGGCGTCCGCCGACGGCCATCGGTACCGCATCGGGCCCATTGCCATAGCGCACGTGCACCCCGTAGCCGTCGAAACGCAGCCGGTTGGCGACGTCCGCCAGCAGCCAGTCGCTGGGGGCGGGTTCGGGCCGTTCGGGGGCGATCGCCTGCTCGGCGCCCGCCATGAGCAGCTCGCGCAGGTCCTCGACGCCGTCGCCCTCGTCTCCCCCGGCGGGAAGCTTCTCGGGAGCGATCGCGGTGAACACCGTGACGTGAACGCGTGAGGCGACGAGCGCCTGGACCAGCGCCTGGCGTCCCCACGGCTCGGACAGCGCCCCGAGGCTCGGTGGCACGGCTCCGTGCGCGTCGGGCGCAAACCCCAGCGAGATCACCACCTCGTCGACGGCGTGGCCGGCGGCATCCCCCATCACTTCGACGGTTACTGCCGAGGCGAGGCGACTGCTGCGCTCCCGCAGCGCATCGGCGATCCGCGCGGCGTGCAGCGCGTTGCCCGCCACGACCACCATGTCCCGGCGCGGCAAGGAGTCGAAGGCGTGGGCGACGTGCTCGACGACGGCGGCGACCTCGGCGCGGGTGGACTCGACCGCCTCGGCCCCTGCGACCGGCGCACCCACCCCGTCCACGGAGTGCACGGCGAACCGGCTCTCCGCACCGGGGGCGGGCAGCGCCTCGATGCTGCGGCCATACGCGGCGCGCGCGAGCACCGCGGTGACGCGCACGTCCCGCGCCTGCGGTGCGGCGTGCAGCGTCACGTGCGGCAGGAGCGCGGCGAGCGCCGCGACAGCGGAGCGCGTGGCGGCATGAGCGTCGCCCACGACCACCACCTGCTTGGCCCGCGCGAGGGTTGGCACCAGTTCGGCGAGCGCCAGCGACTCAGACGCCACCACCAGCGCGATGTCGAATGCCCGGGTGGGGGGCGCGAGCCTAGAGACCTGTTCGGCCTTGGCGACCACCACGGGCCGCAGGGCCGTCGACAGCGGGCCGAAGTCGCGCCACAGTTCCTTGATCGACGCGTCGGCGCCCTCCACGAGCGCCGCGAACAGGTCGCGCGCCAGCTCGGGGTGGCGCGCGATCGCGGACCGGCGGCGCTCGGCCGCCGCACGCATCAGCGGGCCTACACGGGAGTCGGAGAAGGCCTTGTCCGAGGTCCGGAAGTGCTCGACGGCCTCGCCTAGCGCGCCGTACTCGGTGAGCGTGGGGTCGGTGCGCACAATTGCATCGAACGCCGCGGCCCACCACGCGAACTCGAGGTCACGGCGCACCTGCGCGTCGGTCGCGTCGCGCTCCCGCAGGTCCTCGATGAGCGCGCCAAACCCGGCCGCGACGGGATCGATCTCGAGCGGCTCTCCCCCTGCGGAGTCGATGATGCCGGGCAGGCCCTGCGCGAGCCGGTCCAGCTCGCCCACCATCACGTCCCAGGGCGCGGCGGCGAGGTTGTCGTCATCGAGGACGAGGTGCACGGTCGGGCCGAGCGTGTCCCACATGGCCGATGCGTCGGCGACGCGGTCAGCGAACACGTCGTAGTCGTCGGGAACCGTGGGCCAGCCGCCCGCGGAGCAATGCGCGCGCCAACGCAGCGCGAGGTCGTGGGCACGGACCAGGTCCTCATGCAGCGACTCCTTGCCACGCCCGGGGCGCAGCAGCTCGACAGCGCGACGCATCAGGGCGCGGCGATCGCGGCGCGCAATGCTCACGTACCGCGAGGAGCCGTGAGGTGCGGTCGCCGCGACGAGGTCGTGGAGCGAGCGGTGGAAGACGGCGGGAGAGAAGATCTCGAGCACCTCTCGCAGCGCCTCGAACATGCGCACCTGGTCGAACCAGGTGGCCATCGAGTCTGCCTCGTCGACGCCCGTCTCGTGGGCGGCGATCGCGGCCTCGGCGCGCATCTTGGGCACCGCGCGCCCGAGCAGGGTCGCGAGCGCCTCGTCGAGGCCGGCTCCGGCCTCCGGCTCAGCGTGCTCGGCCCACCAGGACTCGGCCTGCGTCGCGGGCTGCTCCTGCTCGACGGGCGCGGCGACCTGCTCGGCCTCCGTGGGACGCAGGGCGGCCACGATTGCCGCGGCGACGGACGCAAAACCGTGGTCGGCCACCACCGCGCCCGCATCGGGGCTCAGCCGCAGCGTGGTCTCGGGCACGACCTCCGAGGTGGTGAGCCGGACGATGGCCTGCACGGCCTCGAAGACGCTCACTCCCCACGGGCGGTGAGAGCGGTGCAGCGCGTCAAAGCGCCGGTGCAGGTCGCCGCGTGCGCGCAGCAGCGTCTCGCCGCCGGTGCGCAGGCTCACGTCGTCGAAGTGCGGAGTGCCCATGGTGATGGACTCGAGCAGGCGGGCCCGCGCATCGGCGTTCCAACGCGCGACGGTGCCGTCCATCACCAGGTCCTTCGCGCCGAGCGCGCGCATGCGCTCGGTGATGGCGCGCAGCGCGCGCTCCTGGCCGCCTACCACCGCGACCGTCCTGCCAGACGCGGCGCCGTCGGCCGCGATCGCGGCGGCGGTGCCGACGACGTCGGAGCCGGGGGGCGCCTGCAGGAACACGTCCCGGCCGGTGGCGATCAAGTCCAGCGCCCCAAACTGCACGTCGTCTAACTCGCCGATGCCCCGCTCCGCGAACGGGTCGCGGTCGCCGCGGGGGAAGGCGGGCAAGGGCTCTCCCAGTTGCGCCTGAGCATCGTGGTCGCCGGCCGCGGCGGCCAGCACCGTGGATGCCGCGATGACGGGGTCGCAGTCGTCGAGGTCATCGAGCAGGCGCTGCTCGGGGTCGTCGAAGGCCCCGAGGAGCAGGCGGTCCACCACCTCGAGATCGTCACCAAACAGCTCAGTGAGGCCGCGCACGTGCTCCCACAGCGGGCGGGGGTCGAACTCGCGCCCACCCGCGACGGCGGGCAGCGCCGCGTCCACGCTGGCGGAGGTGGCGCGCTCGCGAACCAGCGTGGAGAAGACGGGGTTGACGTGCACCTGGTCACGCAGGGTGATGTGCACGTCGTCGGTGCGGTAGCGCTCCAGGCCCACGGGTCGCATCAGCAACGGCATCTCGATGCGGTCGCCGTCCTCCGACCATGCGACGGTGCCGACTACTAGGGCCGCCGTCCACGCTCCGGTGGCCGCGCGGACCCGCTCGGCCTCGTCCAGAATGAGCCGGCCACGGTGCAACCCGGCCTCGCGCACCTGCGGATCGCGCAGCAGCGAGGAGATGGCGGTGGGGCGGTTGGCGAACAGTTGCGCGAGGCCCGAGGGGTGGCCGGCACGGAGGTCGACCAGGCTCGCCTGGGTCGCCGACAGGTCCCTGAGGGGCGACACGGTCGCCCGGTCCTGGAGCTGATCGCGCCACTCGCGGAGGGCGTCGGCTACGAGCGCGCGCCCGATGTAATCCACCACTCCCCTACGGTATACGGCGGGGTGTGGGACGGTTCGCCACCACGCCGCCGCCCGGGACCTGGCGCACCCCCAGACACAAGAACAGTGCGCGCCCGCTTGCACAGCCGACGCGCACCGTCATGCGGATTCTGGACCTCCCCGCGTCCCCGCGTCAAACTCCGGGGCGCGGCGCCTACTAGTCGATCGACTAGGACCTATCGCCTAGGGGTCGGCCGAACCTCGCACCTAGCCTCGGAATGAAGGCACCACACCACTATCAAGCGAGGCATCATGACCGACACTCTCGTCCTAGGCGGCACCGGGCTGCTCGGGTACCACACCACCGCGGAACTGCTGCGTCAGGGATACGAGGTGTCGACGCTGTCACTGCCAGCGATCGGCGACGCCGCCGTCCCCGAAGGGGCCGATGCGCACTGGGCCGACGTGATGGACCTCACCGACGAGCAGCTGCTCGCACTGCTCGAGGGCAAACACGCCGTCTTCTACGCGATCGGCGCCGACGAGCGCGTCACGCCGCCGGCTCCCGCCGCACGGTTCTTCTACGAGGCCAACGTGGTCCCCACCCAGCGCGTGGCACGGCTCGCGCGCGCCGCGGGAGTGAAGAAGTTTGTCCTCTACGGCTCCTACACGGCCGAGTGGGCCGAGCAATGGCCCGACCTGGGATACCGCACTCACAATGGCTACCCGCGGACCCGTCTCGCGCAAGAAGAGGTCGCCTACCTCGAAGGCGACGGGGCCATGGACGTGATGTCCCTGCGCCTGCCGTACATCTTCGGCCTGGTCCCCGGCCAGCGTCCGCTGTGGCAGATGTTCCTCGACATCGTGGCCGGAACCGAAGGCACCGTGGCGGTGCTGGGCGGGTCCACGTCGTCCGTCACCGTGCGCCAGGTGGCGCAGGCGGCAGTGGGTGCGATGCAGCACGGCGCGCACGGCGGCCGTTACCCCATCAACTCCTACGACCTCAGCTATGCCGAGTTCCACCGCATGTGCTGCGAGGCCCTGGGCCGCGACCCGCAGGACGTGGTGGCGGTGCCGCTGGAGGCCGTGCTGCCCGCCTACGAGGCAGCGCAGCAGCAGACCGCGCAGGCCGGCGTGGAGCACGGCATCCACCTGCCGGACTCCGCCCGCTTCCAGGAGCGCGCTGCAGTCAGCGACCCCGAGCTGAGCGCAGTGCTAGGCATCGAGCCCGACGATGTCCCTGCCGCCATCCGCGAGACCCTGCGGTGGTGCGTCGAGAACCCTCGCACTGCTCCCGCCGCCGAATAACGCCCGCTGTGGCCCCGTAGCACTCCGTCGCCGGGGTGCTGCGGGGCCACACCCATGTCCGAATGGTCGTGGGCGCCGCCGTTAGTGTGGTCACTGACACAGACTCGAGGATGGTGAGGCATGCCCCGCGGAGACTCATCCCGGTCCCAGGTGGCGCAGTGCGCGCTCGCCTTGTTCTCCCGGCACGGCGTGGCGGGAACGTCGTTGCAGATGATCGCGGACGAGCTGGGCGTGACCAAGGCCGCCCTGTACTACCACTTTCGCACCAAGGACGACATTGTCCGCGAGGTGCTGGCGCCCGCCTTCGACGGCTTTCAGGAGCTGCTCGTAGAGGTGGCGGCTGTCGACGAACAGAGCCGCGCCCGCGCCGTCGTGCTGGGACTAGCCAAGCGCGCCGTTCAGCACCGGCAGCTGTATTCGGTCGTGCTCGGAGACGTCAGCGCTGGCGCGCTGCGACAGGAGTCGCCCGCCCACGTGGGGATGTTCCACGAGCTGCGCAGCATCCTCGCCGGACCGGGCGCGGACCCGGTCGCGCTGGTGCGCGCTGCGGTGTTCCTGTCCGGCCTGGTCGCTCCGGCCGTGGATCCCGATGTGGCGGCGCTCGATGACGCGGCCCTGGAACGAGCGATCGTAGACACCGGGCTGAGGCTCTTCAGTCCCCCACCCGCCGCGGCCTCGCAGGCCTGAGGGGCGGGTGGCTGCCCAGCGGCAGCCACCCGCGTCCACTCACAGCGCGAAGGCCGCCTCGAAGCCCGCGTTGATGGCGTCGCCGACCTTGGCCGGCCGCACGCAGTCGCCCACGGCGACCACACCGGGCCGGGCCGCGAGCGACGTCGGTAGCGCGGTCTCGGGCCGCACGCCGAACGCGGAGATCACCGTGTCCGCCGCGATGTGCACGGGCCCGTCGGGGCCGCCCACCTTCACGCCGGCCTCGTCAATCTCGACCACCGTGTGACCCGTGAGGAGCGTGATGCCCGCCGCGGCGAGGTCCCGCAGCAGCGTGATGCGGTTGATCATCAGCAGGTCACCCGCGATGCCGTCGGCCATCTCGACCACCGTCACATCGTGGCCGTCCTGAGCGGCCTCGAGCGCGAAGTCGGCGCCCGACAGCCCGCCACCGCAGACCACGATCCGGTTGCCGAGCGTCGCGCCGAGGTGTGCGTCGATGACGTCCAC
>JBKBNW010000077.1:0-9492 GCA_046295115.1 Demequina sp. | reverse complement strand
GAGGGCAACACGGGATCAACCCGCGAGGATCAAGGTTACCAGTGCGTGGACAGCTCACGAGGCGTCCGCGCGCGGCACCAATCGCTGGAGTTGCGTGACGTGCCCCGGGTTCAGGTCCGCCACTGACGCGACACCGAGCAGCTTCATGGTCCGGATGGTCTCCGTCGCAAGAATCTCGATGGCCCGGTCAACGCCCTCGCGACCGCCGGCCATGAGTCCGTACAGATAGGCGCGGCCCACGATGGTGAAGTCGGCGCCCATTGCCAGCCCGGCCACGATGTCCGCGCCGGACATGATTCCGGTGTCGAGGATGATCTCCAGCTGGTCGCCTACCTCGGCGCGCACCTCGGGCAGCAGGTGGAACGGAACCGGTGCGCGGTCGAGCTGACGGCCGCCGTGGTTGCTGACGATGATTCCGTCGACGCCCAGATCGGCCACCGCTCGGGCATCTGCCACCGTCTGGATCCCCTTGACGACTACCTTTCCTGGCCACTGGTCCCTGACCCAGGCGAGGTCGTCGAAGTCCATGGTGGGGTCGAACAGCGCATTGAGCAGTTCCCCGATGGTCCCTTGCCACTCGGATAGCGAGGCGAAGGTGAGAGGCTCGGTGGTGAGGAAGTTCCACCACCACTCGGGGCGGGGGATCGCGTTCAGCACTGTGCGCGGGGTGAGCTGCGGGGGGATCGTGAAGCCGTTGTAGCTGTCGCGCAGGCGCGCCCCCGCCACCGGCACGTCGACGGTGACCATCAGGGTGTCGAAGCCCGCGTCAGCGGCCCTGGACACCAGGGACATCGATCGGTCGCGGTCCTTCTGCATGTACAGCTGGAACCAGTTCCGGCCGTCAGGGTTGGCGTCGCGTACGTCCTCCGGTGATGTGGTGCCCACCGTGGACAGCGTGAACGGGATCCCGGCGGCCCCGGCAGCGGAGGCCCCCGCGCGCTCGCCCTCGGAGTGCATCATGCGCGTGAACCCGGTGGGGGCGATGCCGAACGGGAGCGACGAGCGCCCACCCAGGATCTCCACTGACGTGTCGACGGAGGACACGTCGCGCAGGATCGCCGGGTGGAACTCAATCTCCTGGAACGCCCTGCGCGCCCGCTCGAGCGACAGCTCGGCCTCGGCCGCGCCGTCGGTGTAGTCGAACGCGCCCTTCGGGGTGCGCTTCTTCGCGATCGTACGCAGGTCCGCGATGGTGTGCGCCTTTGCTAGCCGGCGCGCACGGGCGTTGGGCTCGAAGCGCTTGAATCGCATCAGGGGCGCAAGTTCGCTGGGCCTCGGGAAGTGCCGTTGCTGCTTCATGTCAGGCTCCAGTGGGCTCGTAGGTGCGGGGTGAGAAGGCGTGGCGGATGAGGTCGCACAATGACTCCAGAGTGCCCTCGATGGCGCCGAGCGCGCGACCCAGGGCTACTGCCTTGCCGGCCGGCCTCGCACAGGACACGGCGCGCGAGCACGTGGTGTTCCAGCCGGAGCTCGTGGTGCGGGCCTCGAGTGGCTCCGCGGCCCAGGCCGGTAACCCGGCATAGTCTGGGCCCATGGCAGCACGCGAGGTGTCCCGGCGCTTCCCTCGGCGCGTCTACGGCGTCGGTGACGAGCCCGACCCGCGGTTCAGCCTCGCCAACGAGCGGACCTACCTGGCGTGGACACGCACTGCGCTCGCGTTGTTCGCGGCTGGCGTCGCGCTCGAGGCACTCGATGTTCCCATCGACCCCGAACTGAGGCTGTGGTCCGCCGCCCTGTTCGTCGTGCTCGGCGTGCTGGCCGCGGTCGAGGGCTTGCTGGGGTGGCTACGCACCGAGAAGGCGCTGCGGCTGAGAACGCCGCTGCGTGGCCCGACCCTCGCGCCCGTGCTGACAGTAGGCATGATTGTGGGGGTCGCGGTGGTCTCGGCCGGCCTGCTCTGGTGAGCGAGGACGGCCCCTTCGACGAGGGATTGCAGGCGGAGCGCACGCTGCTGGCGTGGCGCCGCACCGCGCTGTCCTTTGTGGTCGCCTCGCTCGTGGGTATCCAGGTGATGGCCGATGCGGGGGCTGCGGTCATCGCGCTGGCCCTCGCGGGGGTCGGGCTCGGCGCGATCGCATACGTGGTGGCCTCGGCGCGTTACCGGACGGCGCACGCCCAGCTGATGACATACGGCACGTCGCCGCGGCCCGGCCTCGCGCTCGTCGCGATGTCCGCGAGTGTGCTGGTGCTGGGGATCGCGTGTGGGGTCTACGTGGTCGGGGGAGCGGGGCAGGGGTGACGGGCCGGCCCACGGCGCTCGCGTTGGCGTGCGTCGTCGCCCTGACCGGCTGCGGCGCGGGCGCCGTGACACCCGACCGGGCGGCCGATGCGGTGGGCAGCGCACTTGCGGTCCAGCAAGACGGGGCACAGGTGCGGGTCCAGTTCGCCCACGACGTGGGCTACGAGTACTACGAGGGCACGCAATTTGTGCTCGGCGACGCGGTGACGGTGACCGGCGCGGTGGACCGGCCCACCGCCATCCGCCCGGGAGATCGGCTGCGCGTGTGGACGGCCGCGTGCGCCGAGTCCTTCCCGGTGCAGTGCCAGGTTGAGGCCGTCGAGGTGCTTGACTGACGCCATGACCGGCACCCCCTACGCCACCCTCGTCGGCGGCCCCACCGTCGTCCTCGAGTACGCGGGCCTGACCTTCCTCACCGACCCCACGTTTGATCCCCCGGGACAGGTGGGGAATCTCACCAAACTCGTGGGGCCGGCGCTGTCGCACTCGGAGATCGGCGCGATAGATGTGGTGCTGCTGTCGCACGATGAGCACGAGGACAACCTCGACGTCTCGGGCCGCGCCCTGCTCGACCAGGTGCCCCACGTGCTCACGACCCCGTCGGGTGGCACGCGCATCGGCCGCGCTCAAGGCATGCGGCGCTGGGACCAGGCGATCATCCCCGGCGGCTCGGCGGCCGTGACGATCACGGCCGTGCCGGCCAGGCACGGGCCCAGCGTCGTCAAGCACCTCACCGGACAAGTGACCGGGTTCGTGCTCGAGGCGGAGGGCTGGCCCACGGTGTACATCTCCGGCGACAACTCGTCCGTCAAGAAGGCCGCCCGGGTGGCGGAGCGTTTCCCGGACGTCTCCGTGGCGTTCGTGTTCGCGGGCGGCGCCAAGGTCGAGCGGTTTGGCGACATACTGCTGACGGCCGATGCGGAGCGCACCTCGCGGATCGCGGCCCTGTGGCCGGATGCTGCCGTCTATCCGGTGCACATCGACGATTGGGCACACTTCGCGCAACCCCGTAAGGACTTGGTCGCGTGGTTCGACGACGCGGGGCGGCGTGACGCGATCACGCTCCTTGAGCGGGGCGAAAGGACCGCCCTGACTCACGGGGCACCATCCGTGCCCTGACGCGCGCCTGTCGGTGAGCCGCGCATCGGCCGCGCGCCCCAGCCCGCTGCCGCGCCGATAGACTCGAGAAGTGACCCCCGAAGAGCTCTCCCAGAAGATTCGCGCCGCCCTGCTGCAGGGCATCGACGACAGTGATTTCCAGTTGTCGCCCTTCGACGTGCCCGAGGATGTGCGGGTGGAGCGGCCGCGCCAGCGCGAGCACGGCGATTGGGCAACCAACATCGCGATGCAACTCGCCAAGCGCGCGGGCACGAGTCCGCGCGACTTCGCCCTCACTCTCGCGGAGCGACTCGGCGACGCCGACGGCATCGACAGCGCTGAGGTGGCCGGGCCGGGATTCATCAACATCCGCCTCGCGGCCTCTGCGGCGGGCGAGCTGGCACGCGGAATCGTCGAGTACGGCGCGGACTACGGTCGCGGCGAATCGATGACGGGCAAGACCGTCAACGTCGAGTTTGTGTCCGCTAACCCCACCGGCCCCATTCATCTGGGCGGCACGCGCTGGGCAGCAGTGGGCGACTCGATCGCCAGGCTGCTCGAGTTCCACGGCGCGCGGGTGGTGCGCGAGTACTACTTCAACGACCACGGCAGCCAGATCGACCGCTTTGCGCGGTCTCTGTATGCGGTGGTGTCCGGTGAGCCCGCTCCCGAGGACGGCTACGCGGGCCAGTACATTCAGGACATCGCCGACCAGGTGATGGTCGAGGCAATGGCGGCCGGTGATAAGGATCCGCTCGAGTTGCCCCGCGACGAGGCGATCGAGTTCTTCCGCGAGCGCGGCGTGACGCTGATGTTCGGCGAGATCAAGGACTCTCTCGAGAAGTTTGGCGTGGAGTTCGATGTGTACTTCCACGAAGACTCGCTGCACTTCTCGGGCAAGGTGGAGCGCGCGCTCGCGGAGCTCAAGGCCTCCGGCTCTCTGTACGAGGCTGACGGCGCGTGGTGGCTGCGCAGCTCGGAGTTCGGGGACGAGAAGGACCGCGTGGTCATCAAGTCGGATGGCCAGGCCGCCTACATCGCGGGCGACATCGCCTACATCCGCGACAAGGCGGAACGCGGCGCGGACCTGTGCGTGTACCTGCTGGGCGCGGACCACCACGGGTACATCGCCCGCCTCAAGGCCGGTGCCGCCGCGCTCGGCTACGCGCCTGAGATCGTCGAGGTCATCATCGGCCAGATGGTCAACCTGGTGAAGGACGGGGAGCCGGTGCGGATGTCCAAGCGCGCGGGCAACGTCGTCACGATGGAGGACCTCGTCGAGGCAGTGGGCCGCGACGCCGCGCGCTACGCGCTGGCCCGCTCCAGCGCCGATCAGTCGATCGACATCGACCTCGACTTGCTGGCCTCGCAGTCCAACGCGAACCCGGTGTTCTACGTCCAGTACGCGCACGCCCGCACGTCGGGGGTATCGCGCAACGCCGCCGAGTACGGCATTCGGCGCGAGGACGGCTTTGACGCCTCGCTGCTGGCGCACGAGTGGGAGGCGAAGTTGCTGGGCGTGCTCGGCGAGTTCCCGCGGGTGGTCACGATGGCTGTCGAACACCGCGAGCAGCACCGTGTCGCCCGCTACCTCGAGGAACTCGCGTCGGTGTATCACGGCTGGTACGACCGTACTCGCGTGACGCCCCTTGGCGAGGAGGAGGTCACCGACCTCCACCGCACGCGGCTGTGGCTGAATGACGCCACCCGTCAGGTGCTCGCGAACGGGCTGGGCCTGCTGGGCGTGTCCGCGCCCGAGCGGATGTAACCGTGTCCGTGTGGTCGTGCTCCGTCTCGCGCACTGAGGACGGCGCACTGTCCGTGGGCGGTGTGGATGTGCGCGAGCTCGTCGGCACGCACGGCACGCCCCTGTACGTCGTTGACGAGGCTGACTTCCGCGCGCGTGCGCGCGCGTTTCGTGACCACTTCAGTGCCGCCTTCGCGCGCCACGACGCCGAGGTTGACGTGTATTACGCGGGCAAGGCCTTTCTGTGCTCGCAGGTATCTGGGTGGATGCACGACGAGGGCCTGCACGTGGACGTCGCCTCGCTCGGCGAGTTGGAGATCGCACTGCGCGGCGGCATGCCCGCCGAGCGCATCGGCCTGCACGGCAACAACAAGGCGGACGACGAACTGCGGCGCGCCCTGTCGGCCGGCGTGGGCCGGATCATCGTTGACTCCTTCACCGAGATCGAGATCCTCGACGCCCTGGCGCGCGAGCTCGGCGTGACCGCGCCCGTGATGGTGCGTGTCACCACCGGCGTGCACGCCGGCGGGCACGAGTACATCGCCACCGCACACGAGGACCAGAAGTTCGGCCTGTCGCTTGCCTCGGGCGCCGCGATGCGCGCGTTGACGGCGTGTCACGAGGCCCCCCACCTACGCCTGCTGGGCATCCACACGCACATCGGCAGCCAGATCATGTCGGTCGACGCGTTCCGCGAATCCGCCGAGCGCATGCTGGGGCTCCGTGCGGAGTTCACCGCCGCCACCGGCGCCGACCTGGCCGAAGTGGACCTGGGTGGCGGGTACGCCATCCAGTACACCGAGGACGCCGAGGCCCTCGACCCCGCGGACGCCGCGTACGCGATCGCCGACGCGGTGGCCGGGGTGATGGGCGACCTTGGCGGGAGCTGGCCGAGGTTCAGCATCGAGCCCGGCCGCGCCATCGCCGGCCCGGCGGGCCTCACCCTGTACCGGGTGGGAGTGGTCAAGACCGTGGAGCTCGACGGCGGTGGCCAGCGCGCCTATGTCGCGGTGGACGGCGGCATGAGCGACAACATGAGACCCGTCACGTACGGGGCCGACTACACGGCGGCCATCGCCTCGCGCGACTCATCGGCGGAGCCGGTCGCCTCGCGGGTGGTGGGCAAGCACTGCGAGTCCGGAGACATCGTGGTGCGGAACGTGGGACTCCCGAGCGACATCGCGCGCGGCGACCTGCTCGCGGTGCCCGCGACGGGTGCGTACGGGCGCTCGATGGCCTCTAACTACAACGCGGCGTTGCGCCCGGCTGTGGTGGCCGTGCGCGACGGCGTCTCACGCGTGATCGTGCGCCGCGACACAATCGCGGACCTGCTCGCGCTCGACGTCGCGGCGCAATGATGCGCGGCGCGGGGCGCGCGGAGAACTAGCCGTACGGCTAGGGTGGTGAGATCGCGACGGCACCGGCGCCGCCGCGGACAGGAGCAGCCGTGGCCCCCACACTCGCCAGCAACACCCGTGCCAAGGGCGCATTACTCGCGAGAGAGCTCGCGCGGTGACCCCGCCGCCCGATGTCTTCAGCCCTGCGCGACTAGGGCCGCTCACGCTGCGCAATCGGATCATCAAAGCGGCGACCTACGAGAACATGGCTCGCGAGGGACTCGTCACCGAGGCCTTGATCGACTATCACGTCGCTCACGCCCAGGGCGGACTCGGCATGACAACGGTCGCCTATTGCGCCGTGGAGCCCGCTGGCCGCACGGATGGTCGTCAGATCGTGTGGCGGGACGAGGCCGTGCCCGGGCTGCGGCGTCTGACCGACGCGGTGCATGCGACCGGGGCCGCCGTGAGCGCGCAGGTGGGCCACTCGGGCCCCGTGAATGATCCCCGAAAGACGGGCACCAAGGCACTCGCTCCCTCTCGCTACGCTCAGATGGCATCGATGTCGGTGGCACGAGCAGTCACGCCTGCGGACATGGGGCGCGTGCGCGATCTCACCGCCAACGCCGTCCTGAAGGCCATCGAGTCGGGCTTCGACGCGGTCGAACTCCACGTGGGGCACAACTATCTCCTGAGTGCGTTCCTTAGCCCGCGGCTCAATCGGCGCCGGGATGCCTACGGTGGCAGCCTGACCAATCGAGCGCGCTTTCCTCGCGAGGTGCTGGCGGCTGCACGGGAGGCAGCAGGCGACAGGATTGCCGTGATCGTCAAGATGAACATGGCCGATGGCGTACGCGGCGGCTTCGACATCGATGAGGCGCAGACAGTCGCGGAGTGGATCGAGGCGGACGGGTCGGTGGATGCTTTCGAGTTCACCGAGGGCTCCTCGCTGCTGAACCCCATGTACTTGTTCAAGGGCGACGTTCCGCTCAAGGAGTTTGCCAACGCGATGCCTCCGCTGATGCGCCCCGCCGTTCGCATGTTCGGCGGCGCAATGCTGCGCGAGTATCCCTATAGCGACACCTTCCTTCTTCCTCACGCACTGCGCATGCGCGAGCGACTGTCGACCCCGATCATCCTGCTGGGGGGTGTGACGGACGCCGCAGCGATGGACACCGCGATGGCCCAAGGCTTCGAGTTCGTGGCCATGGGACGCGCGTTGCTGCGCGAGCAGGACCTGCCCCGTCGCATCCAAGCGGATCGAAGCACACGGGCCTTGTGCGATCACAACAACACGTGCATGGCGACCACGTTCGCGCTCACTCACTGCCGACTGGCAGCGCCGGATCAGCGTCCGGGGGCGCGGCTCGGGCAAGACGGTCTGCAGCCACTTCACACGGCCGGCGCCGGCAAGGCCGCGTAGCGATGGGCACCTATGTCGTCACGGGGGCGGCTTCCGGAATGGGCCGCGCCACGGCGGACCGACTGCGCGCCGACGGGCACGAGGTGATCGGCGTCGACCTGGCTGGGGCCGAGGTGAGCGCGGACCTGTCGACTCCGGGTGGCCGTGCGGCATGTGTCGCCGAGGTACTCGACCTGTGCGACGGGAGTCTGGACGGAGCGGTCGCCGCAGCCGGATTGGGCGGGGTGCCTGGCAGGGACCGGCTCATCATGGCGGTCAACATGCTGGGCGTGTGCGAGGTGCTCGAAGCGCTGCAACCGGCGCTCGCCCGGGCCGGGAGTGCCAAGGTGGTGGTGGTGTCGTCGAACTCGACCACGCTGACCCCGCTGGTGCCCGCCGCCCTGGTGCGCGCGTTGCTCGCGCGTGACCTCGACCGCGCGATGAGGGTGCTTCGAATCTTCGGCAAGCGGTCGGCGCCTTTCGCGTATGCGGGGTCCAAGCTCGCCGTCGCGAGGTGGGTACGGCGGACCGCAGTGCGCGACGATTGGGCCGGTGCAGGGATCCGTCTCAATGCCATAGCGCCGGGAATCGTGCAGACACCGCTGCTCGATGAGCAGATAGCGGCGGGGGAGAAGGACGCGGTGGAAGGACTGCCCGTGCCGGTGCGTAGGCGCGGCACAGCCGGGGAGATGGCGGAGTGGATCACTTTCTTGTTGTCGCCTGCAGCGGACTTCCTATGCGGTGCAGTCGTGTTCGTCGACGGCGGGACGGATGCCTACTTCCGTCCTGATGACTGGCCAGCGTCGAGTGGCCCCGCGGGGGTGTCGAACTACCTGCGCCGTACTCGCGCGTGGCGAGCCAGCCGGGCGCGCGACCACTCGCTCGCATAGCGGTCGTGGGCGGCCACGTCGGCCGCTGTCGTGCACCCAGTGGGCCAGCGCGGATGATGGCCGTGGAAGGTCTTGGCACTCAGTGTCGTTGACCCGTACGGCAGCACAAGGCTGCCCGCGAACGGAGGGAGCACGATCATGGCAGACTCCACCGATCAGCACGACGAGCAGGTCAGCGAAGGCACCGAGAGGCTGCAAGCGGTCGCCGACGACATCGACAAGGAGCGCGAGCAGACGGGCATCCGCATCGATGTGCCCGACGACGACGCGGAGCCCGAGCAGGCCGCGAAGACTCGCGAGGATCACCTGGAACCGGACGACGACTCACCGCTTGACCATCGGCTGGAAGACCAGAAGTGAGCCGACGTACCTGGTAGAGATGGCATCGACCGACCCTGTGGAAGGTCTGAGAACGGTCCGATTGTTGACCTAAGTAAGCGGGCGGCGCCAGCGCCACCCGCCCCGAGACGCCACGGAGGCGCCTGCGGTGGATGGAAGGAGACAGACATGTCGGAATTCACTCACGAGGGCACCGAGGACCTACAGAACCTCGCCGACGAGGTCGAGCGTGAACGGCAGGAAAAGGGCAGCACGCCCTTCGACGACACCGCCACGGCCGAGGATGAGGACGGCACCACCCGCGAGGACCACGACGGCGTGATCGACGTGATGGGGGTCGGGGAGAAGCCCGCCCGGGCAGGCACTGTCGGTGCCGCGGGTCTCGTCCAGCGGCCTGGCGTCTAGCACGTTCGGACAATGAAGCGCCCGGAGGCCAACAG
>JBKBNW010000076.1:0-9575 GCA_046295115.1 Demequina sp. | reverse complement strand
GGAGCGGCAGATGTTTCCGGTGCAGACCATGACAACTCGGGCGGGACGTTCACTCATGGTGCCCGATGGTAGGCGATTGCGGACTTAGGTCCCCGCTCTGCGCCCCGGCGCGCTCGTACCGTGGGGCCCAGCGCACGCAATGAGGCGGGCACTGTGAGGAGATGGCGATGAAGGTCTTCATGATCGGCGGGACCGGGCTGCTGGGTAGCGAGACCGCGCGAGAACTCATCGCACAGGGACACGAAGTGTCGACACTGTCGCTGCCTCCCGTGCCCCACGGCGAGCAGCTGCCGCCGGAGATGTCAGTGGAGCTCGGCAACTACCTTGAGCTCACGGACGAGGAGCTCTCCCAGCATTTTTCCGGTTGTGAGGGGTTCGTGTTCGCCGCCGGCATCGACGAACGAGTCGAGGGCCCGGCCCCGGTGTACAACATGTTCAAGCGCTACAACATCGACGCCCTCGACAGGCTGATGCGCCTCGCCAAGCAGGCCGGGGTCCGTCACTGCGTGATCTACGGCTCGTACTTCTCTTACGCTGATCGCTCGCGCCCTGAGATGAAGCTCGCCTTTCACCACCCGTACATCCGCAGCAGGCGCGACCAGGAGGCCATGGCTCTCTCGCACGCCGACGAGGACTTCTCCGTGGGCATCCTGGAGATCCCCTACGTGTTCGGAGCCCAGCCCGGCCGCAAGCCAGTGTGGGTGTTCCTCGTCGAGAGCCTGCGCTCCATGAAGCGCTTCACCATGTACCCCAAGGGCGGCACCACCATGGTGACGGTCCGCCAGGTGGCTCAGGCGGCCGTGGGTGCGTTGGTGCGCACCGAGGGCGGTACGTGCTACCCGATCGGCTGGTACAACATGACGTGGCGCGAGTTCCTCGCGATCGTGCACCGCCACCTGGGCACGCCCGGCAAGCGCATCGTGACCATCCCCACCTGGATGTACGCGGCATCGGGCCGCAAGACCGCTCGCGCCCACGAGGCCGCCGGTCTCCAGGCGGGGCTGGATCCGGTCGAGTTCGCCCAGTTGCAGACGACAGCACTGTTCATCGACAAGAACCTGGCATGCGTGCCGCTCGGCGTCACGGAAGACGACATCGATGCCGCCATCGGCGAGTCGATTGCGCTGTGTGTGGCCGTGCTGGACGGGAAGGTCGAGACCGTCGACATGACAGTCGCGTAACCGTCCCGCCCCGCGCCTCACTCCTCGAGGGAGCCCGCGGCGTCGAGTGCGGCGATATAGCCGAACACGATTCCCTGGCCGATGGTCGCCCCCGCACCCGGATACGTATTGCCGAACGCGTTGCCTGCAGTGTTGCCGATGGCGTACAGGCCGTCGATCACCGTGCCGTCGGGGCGGAGCACGCGGGCGCGCTCGTCCGCCTTGAGGCCGCCACAGGTGCCGAGGTCGGACACCACTACCTTGACCGCGTACAAGTCCCCAGATAGCGGGCGCAGACACGGGTTCGGCTTCTGCGTCGGGTCGCCGTAGTAGCGGTCGTACGCGCTCGCACCGCGGTGGAAGTCCTCGTCGTTGCCGTTTGCGGCGAGGGAGTTGAACCGCTGCAGGCTCGCGTGCAGCCCGTCCTCCGGCACGCCTATCGCCTGTGCGAGCGCACGGGGGCTTGATGCTTTGTGCGCGATCCCGGCCTCGTACCACTCGGCGGGGAGGGGCTGGCGGGGGAACACGCTGCCGGTGAACACGTAAGAGTTGCGGTAACGCTGGTCGAAGATCATCCAGATCGCGTCCGGCCCCTCGCCCGCGGCGCGCCCGGCCAGCACCTGCTGGCCAAAGCTCATGTAGTCCTTTGACTCATTGATGAACCGCTCGCCCAACTCGTTGACCAGCAGCGAGCCGGGGAGCGCGCGTTCGGCAAGCATCACCCCAGGAGCGCCGTCGCCCACCGGGGCAATCGCGGGGAACCACCAGGCCTGGTCCATGAGCGCGACGTCCCCGCCCGCCTCTTGGCCCGCGCGGATGCCATCGCCGGTGTTGCCCGCGGCACCGAAGCTGTAGTCCTCGTCGTGAATCGCGCCGCCGTACTCGCGCCGCATCGGGACGTTGTGCTCGAAACCACCGGTGGCGAGGATCACCCCGCGCCTCGCGACGACGGTGACCTCCCGCCCGTCCTGCTCGACGATCGCGCCGGTGACCCGGTCGGAGTCGCGCGTGAGCGTGGTGAGCGCGGCGCGGGTCCACACGGGAATCCCCGCGTCGCGCACGCCGGCGAAGAGCCCGGCCGCGATCGCCTGGCCTCCCGCGACGTACTCGCGCCGCAGCGCCATGCCGCCGATGCCCTGAATCACGCGCCACGCGATGCGGGGGATGGCCTGGAAGGGCTTGCGGGCAACGAGGTTCATCCACTTGTAGTCAGCGCCGGTCACGGGCATGGGCACGGGCGCGGCGAGCACGCCAGGGCGGAACCGGCTGCGGTCGTCTCCGAGCGCCGATGCGTCAAAGGGCTTGGACTCGCAGGTGCGCCCGAGCGCCGAGCCGCCGGGGTTCTCGGGGTGGTAGTCCGAGTAACCCTTGGCCCAGAAGAAGTCGAGCGCGGTGGTGCGCTCCACCATGTCGATCGCCTGTTTGCCGTGCTTCAGGAACGCGCGCCAGCGGTCCGCCGGTGCGGTGTCGCGCACCACGGCCTCCAGGTACGTCTGCGCGCGCTCGGTGGAGTCCGTGGCGCCGTCCCGCGCCAGCGTCGAGTTGGCTGGCACCCAGAAGGCGCCTCCCGAGCGCGCGGTCGAGCCACCCACGTACTCGGTCTTCTCGATGATGAGGCTGCTAAGGCCGTGCTCGCGCGCTGCGAGGGCTGCGGCCATCCCGGTGCCGGAACCCACAATGAGCAGGTCGACCTCGGTGTCGACGGCGCGGGGGCCGGTGGCGATGGGGGTGGGGGACATGTCGCTGCTCCTTGTTCGTGTGACTCGCAGAGCAACCCTCACCAGGCAGGCAGCGTCGCCCGCGGCCAACTCATGATAACTAGCCGCTCGGCTAGTATATGAGGCACCGCACTCATTGAACACAGCGACATTTGGACACAGTGGTAGTCGGACTCAGCGGTCTTCGAGTTCAGGCGCGTCCTGCGCACAAGCTGAGGCGAGGTCCCCATGACGCCCACCCCACAGCGCCGGCCCGGGCGCGACCACATCACCGCGTGCGCCGTCGCGTGCTTCGCGCGGACCGGGGTCGCCGAGACCTCATTGCAAGCGATCGCCGACGAGGCGGGCGTGACAAAGGCGGCGGTCTACCACCACTTCCGTTCCAAGGCCGCGATCGTGGACGCGGTGACGGAGCCCGTAATGGTCGACCTGGAGGGCGCGCTCGCGCGAGCGGAGGCGCTCGGGGACGCCGCACAGCAGGTGTCTGCACTGGTGGGCGACCTGGCGCGGCAGGCGGTCGACAACCACGACATCTATGCCATCGTGCTCGCCGACGTTGCGACCGCGCGGCTTACGCGCGACTCACCCCGCGCATCGGCCGTCTTCGCGACGCTTGAGCGCGCCCTTGCCGGCCCGGACGCCGACGCCGCACGGCACCTGCGGGTGTCAATGTTCCTGTCGGGACTGATCGGCCCGGCCATCGATCCGCGGCTACGCGAACTGGACGAGCAGTTGGTGCGACGCGAGATCGTCGCCTTGGGTGAAGCCCTGCTGCGCGAGTGACCGGGCGGCATCCACACGTTCTTGGGCAAGGGCACCTCCTATAGAGTTGGGGCCGTGTCTGCCACCGCCGCTCCCGTGACAATCGCCGTGCTCGGATGCGGCACCGTCGGCACCCAGGTGGTGCGCCTGCTCCTCGAGCAATCGCACGACCTCGCCGCGCGCGTGGGCGCCCCGGTCGAGTTGGTGGGGATCTACGTGCGCGACACCAGCACGCCGCGCGATCCGGCAGTGCCGGTCGCACTCCTGACCTCGGATGCCGATGCGCTGGTGGACTCCGCGGACGTCGTCGTCGAGGTCATGGGCGGCATCGAGCCGGCCCGCACCCTCATCCTGCGCGCGCTCGCGCGCGGCGCCGCCGTCGTCACCGCGAATAAGGCGCTGCTGGCACAGGGCGGGGCCGAGCTGTACGAGGCGGCCGACGCCGCGGGCGCCGACCTGTACTACGAGGCCGCCGTCGCCGGCGCCATCCCCATCGTGCGCCCCGTCCGCGAGTCGCTCGCGGGCGACCGCGTGACGCGCATTTTGGGTGTCGTGAACGGCACCACCAACTACGTTCTCGACGAGATGACTTCTAAGGGCCTCGACTACGACGACGTGGTCGCGGAGGCCCAACGACTCGGCTACGCAGAGGCGGACCCCACCGCGGACGTCGGCGGGCACGACGCCGCCGCCAAGGCCGCGATCCTCGCGTCGCTCGCGTTCCACCAGCGAGTCGCGCTGGATGACGTGTACTGCGAGGGCATCACGGAGGTGACGGCGGACGACATCGCCGCCGCCACCGAGACCGGCCGGGTCATCAAACTGCTGGCGGTCGCGGAGCAGACCGATGAGGGAGTGTCAGCGCGCGTGCACCCCACGCTGCTGCCGGTCGACCACCCCCTCGCGGGCGTACGGGGTGCGTTCAATGCCGTGTTCGTCGAAGCCGAGGCCGCCGGCGAGCTGATGTTCTACGGGCAGGGTGCGGGCGGGGTGCCCACCGCATCGGCCGTATTGGGAGACATCGTGTCCGTCGCGCGTCACAAGGCGGGCGGTGGCAAGGGGCCGCGCGAGTCCAACTACGCGCGCCAGGACGTGCTGCCGATGTCCGCCGCCATGACCCGCTATGCGGTGCGCATGAGCGTGCCGGACCGGCCAGGAGTACTCGCCGCGGTCGCGACCATCTTCGCCTCGCACGATGTGGGCATCGAGTCTGTGCGGCAGATGGCGGGCAAGGGCCACGCCGGATTGATTCTGTCCACCCACCGGGCGCGGGAGTCGGACCTGAGTGCGACGGTCGCGGACCTGCGGGAGTCCGACGCCGTCAACGACGTGTGGTCGGTGCTGCGTATCGAGGGAGAGCTGTAGTGGCGCAACCGTGGCGCGGGATCGTCCGCGAGTACCTGGACAGGCTGCCGTTCGAGGAGTCCGACCAGATCGTGTCGCTCGGCGAGGGCGGGACGCCGTTGGTGCACGCCAAGGGGATCTCTCACGAGGTGGGCGCCGACGTCTTCGTCAAGGTCGAGGGGATGAACCCCACGGGTTCGTTCAAGGATCGCGGCATGACCGCCGCAATGACCCAGGTCGTCAAGAGTGGCGATCACACCGTGGTGTGCGCCTCGACCGGAAACACGTCCGCATCCGCCGCCGCCTACGCGGCGCACGCGGGGCTTACATGCGTGGTGATGCTTCCGCAGGGCAAGATCGCCGCGGGCAAGATGGCGCAGGCCATCGTGCACGGTGCGCGCCTGGTGCAGGTCGACGGCAACTTCGACGAGTGCCTGGACATCGTCCGGGCGCTGAGCGAGGAGTACCCCGTCGCGCTCGTCAACTCGGTCAACCCGTTCCGCCTCCAGGGCCAGAAGACCGCGGCATTCGAGATCGTCGACCAGCTGGGCGACGCCCCCGACATCCACATGCTGCCGGTGGGCAACGCCGGCAACATCTCCGCGTACTGGATGGGGTTCCGCGAGTACGCCGAGTCGGGACCCGCGACCCACACGCCCCGCATCTGGGGCGTCCAGGCCGAGGGTGCCGCGCCATTCGTCGTCGGTCACCCCATCAAGGACCCGGAGACCGTCGCGACCGCGATCCGCATCGGCAAGCCCGCGTCGTGGGACCTGGCCATCGCGGCGCGCGACGAGTCCGGCGGGTGGATTCGCGCCGTCTCCGACACCGAGATTCTGGCAGCCCAGCAACGGCTCGCCTCAGACGTCGGAGTTTTTGTCGAGCCCGCATCGGCCGCACCGATCGCGGGACTGCTCGCGGCGGCGGCTAAGGGCGAGGTCCCGCGCGGCGCGACGATTACGTGCACCGTGACCGGAAACGGCCTCAAGGACACCGCGACCGCACTCGCGGGTCACGAGATTGACCCGTTGGTGATCCCCGTGGACGTCGAGGCCGCCGCCCAGGCGCTGGGGCTGTAGCCATGAGGCTCGTCGCGGACCACGTGCGGGTGCAGGTGCCCGCCACCGCCGGCAATCTCGGCCCCGGTTTCGATGCGCTCGGTCTCGCGCTCGGCGTGGCCGACGTCCTCGATGTGCGCGCGGTCGCCGCGGCGGATGTCGGGATCGAGATCGAGGGCGAGGGCGCCGACTCCTTGCCCCGCGACGAGTCGCACCTGGTGGTGCGCGCGATGCGCGAAGCGCTAGATCACGTGGGGGCCTCCCAGGTCGGGCTCGCGATTCGCGCGACCAACCGCATCCCGCACGGCCGTGGGCTCGGGTCGTCCGCCGCGGCGGTCGTCGCCGGCATCTGCGCTGCCCGCGGCATGATCGCGGAGCCAGACGCGCTGTCGGCCGGGGTCGTGCTGGACCTCGCGACCCGGTTCGAGGGCCACCCCGACAACGCCGCACCGGCCATTTTGGGCGGCGCGACAGTCGCGTGGCAGGACGCGCAGGGAGCGCACGCGCGTGCGCTAGTGATGGCGGACGAGGTCGAGACCGCGGTGCTGATCCCGCGCTCGGTGCTGCCCACCACGCAGGCGCGGTCGGTGCTGCCCTCGCACGTGCCCCATGGCGACGCGGCCTTCAACGTGGGCCGCGCCGCGCTACTCGTCAACGCCCTCGCCGGCCGCCCCGAGGACCTGTTCGCGGCCACCGAGGACCGGCTCCACCAGGGGTATCGCGCAGAGGTGATGGCTGCGGCACCCGCGATGATCGAACGCCTTCGTGAGCAGGGTCTGGCCGCCGTCGTGTCGGGGGCTGGGCCGTCCGTGTTGGTGCTCGGCACGGACCTAGCCGCTCACGGATTCGCCACGGGGCCGCTGGAATGGGCGGAGGGCGTCGGCGACGAATCCTGGCACTGCATCCACACCGTCGAGCGCGTACCCGGGGCAATGGTCGAGCGGCTGTAGCCGCCCCCTGGCTGGGCCCCTATCATGGGGACGGAATCGCAGTGACGCGAAGGGACAGGTATGAGCAAGCTGTGCTTGATCGTCAGAGGTGGCTGGGCCGGGCATGACCCGGTGGGGTCGACCGAGCTCTTCATCCCGACGCTCGAGGACATGGGCTTCAGCCTGGACATCGAGGACACCCCAGAGGTCTACGCGGATGCCCGAACCATGGAGCGATACGACCTCATCGTTCAGTGCGTGACCATGGGAAGCGCCACCGTCGACGAGGTCGAGGGTCTGCGACGGGCGGTCGCGGCCGGCGCCGGCTTGGCTGGATGGCACGGTGGGCTCATCGACTCGTACCGCAACGCCACCGACTACCTGCAACTGATGGGCGCTCAGTTCGCCGCGCACCCGCATGCACCCGAGGACCGCGGCCACACGGATCGCGAACCGTACCGGGACTACACGGTGCATTTCACCGAGGCCGGGTCGGCGCACCCCATCACCGAGGGCATGGCCGACTTCGACATCCGCACCGAGCAGTACTGGGTGCTGACCGACTCCCATAACCGTGTGCTGGCCACGACACAGATGGTGCCCGGCGAGGGCGACGAGTGGGACGAGCCGCTGACCATGCCCGTCGCGTGGACCCGCCAGTGGGGCGAGGGCCGCATCTTCACCACCACGCTCGGCCACACGCTGGACGTGTTGTGGCGTCCCGAGGTGAACCAGCTGATCGAACGCGGTATGGACTGGGCGGCGCGCTGAGCGTTCGGGCGGCGGTCCCGGCCGACCATGCCGCCATCGCCCGCATCTGCCTGCTCACCGGCGACGGTGGTACTGACGCCACTGGCGTGTTCGGCGACGACCAGGCGGTCTCCGACGTCTATGCCACCCCGTACCTCCACGGACCGGGCGGCTTCGCGCTGGTGTGGGACGAGGGCGACGGTGCGGCCGGCTACGTGCTCGGGACCGTCGACACGCGTGCTTTCCAGCGCTGGTTCACCGAGGAGTGGTGGCCGTCGCGCCCTGCACGGGAGTCCCGCACGGAGGGGGACCGGTGGCTGCTGCCCTCGGCGTCGGATCCCGATCGCATGCTGATAGACGCCGTCGACGAGTACCCCGCGCACCTGCACATCGACGTACTCCCGGAGGCGCAGGGCAGGGGCGCGGGCCGCGCCCTCATTGAGGCGATGGCGGCCGAACTGTCGCGCCGAGGGCTGCCCGGCGTGCACCTGGTCGTGGGCAAGGAGAACGTGGGCGCGCAGGCGTTCTACCCGCGTGTGGGGTTCGAGGTAGCCGGCGAGGACCGGGGTTCGGTGACGTTCGCGCGGCGGCTCGCGGGAGCGTGACGGCCGGCACCGGATGGTGCTGGCCCGCGGCCGCCGAACTAGCTCAATTTGCGGAGTGAGTGCTCACTCACTTAGGGTCGTTCGGTGACCGCCACCGAGAACGAAGCGCCGCCCCGCGCCGGCCGCGCGCAGCGCATGGCTCCCGATGCCCGCCGCTCCTCGATCATCGACGCCGCGATCCCGCTGATCCTCGAGCACGGGGCAGAGGTCACGACCCGGCAGATCGCCGACGCCGCGTGTATCGCGGAGGGCACCGTGTTCCGGGCCTTTGCCGACAAGAACGAGCTGATCGACGCGGCCATCGAGCGGGTCACCGACCCGACCGAGGTGCTCGGAGCGCTCGAGCGTATCGACCCAGCCGCCACCCTGGAGGACAAGCTCGACCAGATCGTGGCACTCCTTCACTCGAGCGTGAGCGGCGCCGTCGAATTCCTGGGGGCCCTCGGTCCGCGCGAACATGCGCGCCACCGCGGCGGCAATCACCACCGGCATCACCCCATGCTGGGCGAGGCCACGGAGCTGATCGGTTCGTTGCTTCAGCCGGACCGCGACCGCATTCGCGTTCCTATCGTGACCGCAATCGAGCTCGTGAGAGTGCTGGTGCTCGGCACCTCCATCCCCATCATGAGAGGCGCCCAGATCGATCCCGCCTCGCTGTCCGACTTCATCCTGCGCGGCATCGCCGCCGAAGGGGAGTGACGCCCGTGCTCTGGTCCCTACTCGTCGAGTCCGCCAAGCCGTACTGGCGACTGCTGGTGGGCGTCGTCGTGTTCCAGCTCGCGCAGGCGATCGCGAACCTGTACCTGCCCACGCTGAACGCGGACATCATTGACAACGGCATCGCGACCGGCGACGTGGCGTACATCTGGCGGCTGGGCGCGATCATGCTGGCGCTGTCGTTCGGGCAGATCGTGTGCGCGATCGTCGCCGTCTACTTCGCGGCCAAGGTCGCGATGGCGGTGGGACGGGACCTGCGCGCGCGGATTTTCCACCGCGTCGGAACCTTCTCCGAAAGCGAAGTCCAGCACTTTGGGGCGCCGAGCCTCATCACCCGCAACACCAATGACGTCCAGCAGGTGCAGATGCTGGTGCTGATGAGCTGCACGCTGTTGGTGAGCGCGCCGTTCATGGCGATCGGCGGCGTGCTGATGGCCGTGCAGTTGGACGTGGCGCTGTCGGGGATCCTGGCGTTCGCCGTGCCGCTGCTGCTGGTTGCCGTCACCCTCATCATCTGGCGCATGGTGCCTCA
>JBKBNW010000075.1:0-9620 GCA_046295115.1 Demequina sp. | reverse complement strand
CACCGCCGTGCCCTCTCTTGACCCCGTCCGCTCCACACCAATCGGGCCGGTATCAGGGAAAGGGGGACCTATGCGGGAAGCCCATCGGCGCACGTCAGATGCCGAAAAACACTTGGACAAAGTACCGAAAGACCTTTACCACTAGTGCCACTAGTGCTAGTATGGAGCCATACCGAGAGGGCAGGAAGCCCCCGGAAACCCAAGGAGGAACACCATGAGTGACTCTTACAAGAGCCTCGCCGCACTAGGTGTGGCACTGTCCGATGTTGCGGCACTGCTCGCCGACTCCGAAGTTCTGCACGCTCTGACGTCGCACCTGACGGCCCGCGAGGTCATGATCATTGCCCGCCTGTTCCAGGCCGCCGGAAACGACAACGCCTACCGCTGGGTCATGGAGGGCATCATCCACGGCGACGAAGAGGTTCGCGCAGTGGCGACCCCAGTGGCCATCGGTCCGGGCTCGGTGAAGGTCGAATACTTCAACCAGTTCGCCGATGCGGGCTACGAGGATAGCCCCATCTACCTCCGCGAGTTCGAGACCGGAGGCCTGCGGAACGCCATGCAGGAACTCAGCCTCGAGGTCGACCTCGAGTTTGTTGAGTGGGCGGCCGCGGTGATCCCCGGCAAGGTAGTCCTCGACAGCGCCCGCCGGACCTGAAGGTTCGACACGCTTACGCAACTAGTGGCCCTTGCCTCGCAAGCGCCACTAGTTGCACTAGAGTCACTAGCGGGAGGAAGCAATGAGAATCGTCGCAGTAGCGAACCTTAAAGGCGGAGTGGGCAAGACCTCCGTAGCGCAGTCCCTGCTCCACGCCGCAGCGGCCCGCGGTCAGAAGGCGCTGGGCATTGACCTGGACTCGCAGGGCAATCTCACCCAGCAGCTCACTGCCCGAAACGCCGACGAATGGTTCGAGCTCACAATCGCCGACGTCATGGATCCGTCCATGAATACCGCAGTCGCTGACGCGATCGTGCCTACCAGGCGGGCAGGTATCGACCTCGTGCCCTCGGGATTGGACGACTACGTCGCCGTCGAAATGTCACTCACTGGAGCGATGATGCGAGAGCTGACCCTGCGCAAAGCTCTAGGTCGGCTCCCGGACGAAGCGTACGACCTTGTAGTGATCGATTGTCCCGCTGCGCTCGGGCTGACGCTGACCAACGCATTCGCCGCCGTGCACTCGGTCATCATCGTCACCGATCCATCGTCGGCAGGGTTCGTCGGAGTGGGTCGCATCGTCAACACCATCGACACCGCCAATGAGCAACTGGGTCAAGTCCTAGGCCGAGAGATAGAGATCGGCGGAATCGTGATCAACGGTCATCGGACGGGCATCAAGACCGAGGAGGCATTTGTTGCCGAGATCGAGAACTATGCCCGCGACGCGGAGATCCCCGTCCTGGGGCGCCCCTTGCCCCGGCTGACCTTCATCCAGCGAGCAAACGCCGCAGGCTACGGGTTCGACGAGCTGACCGAGATCCGAGCCGTTGAAGTCGCGCGATTCTTCGACAACATGCTCACCACCATCACAGGGAGGGACTGACGATGGCTGACAAATTGCCGCAAGGGCCAACCGCACCTGCCCGACGCAAGAACCGTGGGATCTGGAGCGATCTGGGCGCGTCAGTCCAGCAGCCCGCGGAACAGGGGCCCTCGACTTCGGTGGAGCCGGCCGTGCACGAGCCCGAGGCTCCCAGTCCGCCCGCCGCCCAGGTGGACGAGCGGCCGGTCAAGAAGCCGACCAAGAAAAGTGCAGGCGGCCGAGCTAGGGGGTGGGACCGGTCCGGCCAGGTCTCTGTCGTCCTCGGCAGCGAGCGTCACGCTCGGCTCAAGAATGTGTGGAAGAGCAACGCCACCACCTACGACGCTATCGCCGACCTCATCCGCGAAGCGATTGACGAGAAGCTGGACCAGCTCGAACGCTAGATCCCACTATCGCCACTAGCGCCCCTTGTGCCACAAGGGGCGCTAGTGCTTTGGCCGATCCGGGAAAGATAGGCCTAGTTTCAGGCCTACCGTGCGGGTATAACTCAAATCATGACTACTCACGTCCTGGCGACCAACGAAATGAAGTCGAATCTCGCGGCACATATTCGAGCCGTCGCGGCCGACCCTCGTCGTCGCGTTGCGGTGGGGGCGCATCGGCGAGCGGAGGCAGTGCTGGTGTCGGTGAAGTCCGCGTTGCCCGAACAGCAGCTGCACGCGATGTCGTCCCTGGCGGGCAGGGCGCTCGGTTACGAGATCGTCCACGCAGTGAGTGCGGGGAGCGGTCCACCCGCAGTGGGGGATTACCGCGGCATCCTCTCTGCACTGGCTGAACGTCATCGCCGCGAGGACTGCCTGCGGTTCATTCGCGAGGCCGCCACCGGGGTCATGGCTGGCACGGGACAGCCTCAGACCGAGGCAGTGCGCCAGGTCGGATGTCTCGTCGGCTCCGCAGTGGAGCCTGACCTCGAATGGGCCGATTTGGCGGTCGACGTGGAAAACGCGATTGCGCAACAGCGCCAGGATTGGCAGGAGGACGAGTCACATGACTGAGGGCAAGTCATCACGCTGCGCATCCCACATGGGGCATTTCCAGGATCGTATGGTGAAGCCAAACCACCGCCGATCGTGGAGGCACCGTTGTCAGAACAGCCCGACCTATTCAGCTTTGACGACGATGCCACCCAGGGAGAGAGTTATGTCGGAGACGACACGCAGGGCCGTTCAGGCGGCGTGGGAGCAGATCGGCAAGGGCCAGCAGTATCAGACTCCGCACGCGCTGACGGAAGCGATCGAGGCCGAGGCGGAACGCCTGGACGAGTTGATCGGGGACGAGACCCAGAGGCTCAGAGACCAGGGGATCGCACAGTACCGAGCGGACAACCAGGGGCATCACCCGCCGTTTCTGGAGTCGGTGCAGATCGGCAACAGGGCGCGGTTCCAGGCGGAGGAGTTGATCCTGCACCAGGAGCTGGGGGAGCAGGTGGAAGCCGCGGTGATGGAAGAGGACGAGGAGGAGACCTTCGCGGACCAGAGCTGGCGGGACAGCCCGGACCGCTGGAGGCACTCTCTTCACCTGATGGACGACCCGACGCCAGAGATCGACGCCCTGACGGAGGAAGTCTGGCCGGAGCAAACGATCCGATTCCGGGTGACGGCGGCCTATTTGATGCAGGCACGCTACGAGGACTCTCAACCGATTCCCGAGACTCCAGACGACCCGCTGAAAGCCGAGTTTACGGCCCTCGTCGCCGAGGCGATCGCCGAACGCGAGCGCGACCTGTACGGGACGAACGGGTAGAGCCGGAGCAGCTGGACCTCGTCTTTGACGACACAGGGGCTGCGCCGGTTGACCCGGTGACACTGAACGTCCACGCAGCGCCGCTGCCCGATCCGGCGACAGTGCATGAAGCGGCCCAGGAGCCAGCAGAGTTGGCCTTGGCTGGAGCTGGCGGTGGGGGAGGGGTGGACCTCCCGACCGAAACGCGGCCGGATCCGGTGGACTACCGCCCGAGCCGTGAGGTCACCGTGCCCTCCGGGAAGAAGGCCAGGGCGACGGCCAACATCGCTGCAATCAAGACGTTGCGCGTGCTCGAGCTGGAGGACCGCTACGCGACACCCGACGAGCAGGACGTGCTCGCTCAGTGGTCCGGGTGGGGTGCCGTCCAGGAAGTGTTCGATCCTCGCCGCGCAGACTTCGCCACGGAGCGTGCCGAGCTGGAATCGCTGCTCAGTTCGACCGAGTGGAACCGTGCACGCCACACCATCCTCAACGCGCATTACACCGACCCGGCAGTGGTCGGCGAGACCTGGAGCCTGCTGCGTCGGGCTGGTTTCCAGGGAGGGTTGGTCCTTGAACCGGGTAGCGGATCAGGAACCTTCATCGGCCACGCGCCGTCCGACGCGCAGATGGTCGGTGTCGAACTCGACACCCTGTCCGCCCGCATTGCTGCCTCGCTGTACCCCAGCGCCCAGGTACGCAATGAGTCGTTTGCAGATACGGCGGTGCCCGACAATGCGTTCGTCGCCGCCGTCGGCAACGTCCCCTTTGGGGACATCAAGCTCTGGGACGACGCACACAACAGGGCACAGCACTCGATCCACAATCACTTCATCATCAAGTCGCTGGATCTGACCGCTCCAGGCGGATATGTAGCGCTGCTGACCAGTCGTTTTACCGCCGATGCGGCCAGGCCCGAGGCCCGAAGGGCCATGGCCGATCGCGCGGACCTCATCGGTGCCGTGCGATTGCCGACCGGAGCGTTTCGCCGCGTGGCCGGCACCGAGGTCGTCACGGATCTCCTGGTCTTCCGGGTCCGGGAGGAGGGCGAGGAACCCACCGAGGCCACTCGCCAGTTCACCCGGACCGCAGAAGTTGAGGTCGCACTAGATACCGCGGACGAGTACGCACGGCCTGCCACTGTTCGCATCAACGACTATTTCCGCGAGAACCCCCGGCACGTCCTGGGAGTACTGTCGGCCGGCCACGGCATGTACGGAAACAACGAGCTGCGCGTGCTGCCTGATACTGAGGTTCCCCTGCCGCGCCAGATTGCCGACACACTCGGGCCGGTCGTAGATGCGGCTGTTCTCGAGGGCCGAGGAATGACCGCCGATCGCAACTCGGTCACCTACGACGCTTCGATTGCCGCCGAGCGTGGCCTGGTCACCCCGGCGGAACAGTGGGGCGAGGTGGCACTTGACACCCTGCGCTACAAAGCGGACCTCAACGTCATCGAGCGTTTCAACGGCACCGGCTGGGCCGACAGCGGATGCCCGAAGAGCCGCACGACCGAATGGCGCTCACTGCTGGAACTGCGGGACACCTTCCTCTCGCTGATCGAACTTCAGCGAGACGGCCGCGGCGAGCCAGGTGACAAGGACGCACTGCGCGCCGCCCTGAACGATCGCTACGACGCTTACGTCGCCCGCTACGGCTTCATCAATCGCTTCACCTGGAATGAACCTCGGCCGGTCACCCAGGAGCAGCACGACAAGCGGCTGACCGATGCCCTCGACAACTGGATCAAGACCGAGGGGCGTTCTTTCAACGCCGAAGACCACGCCGACATCCCCGACGACGTGTACTCACGACTGGACGACGAAGCATGGCTGCCCACAGGCTCACGCACCAAGCGAGCTCAGCATCTCGCCGGAGCGATCCGCAACGACCCGCACTTCCAGTCGATCCTGTCCCTGGAGTCGTTCGACGAGCAACGCATGATCGGCCGCAAGGCTGCCGTGTTCACCACCGACGTCCTCGAACCGGCCCGTCCGATCGAGAACGCCGAGACCATCCATGACGCCCTGGCGATCTCCATGGACGAAAGCGCGACCGTCAACGTTGAGCGCATCGCCCAACTACTCGGGACCGAGGCCAGCGCCGTCGAGTCTCAACTCCAGTCAGAGGCGCTGGCTTTCCGCTCGACCAGCGATCCAAACACCTGGATCCCGCGCACGCGCTATCTCTCGGGCAACGTACGCGTGAAGTTGGCCGAGGCTGAGACCGTCGCCGCCGACGACGACCGCTACCGAGCGAACGTCGCCTCACTGCGCACCGTCATCCCCGCACGAATCGAGGAGGGGATCAACGCTCGACTGGGCGTGACCTGGGTCAGTCCAGACGACTACGAGCAGTTCATCGCCGACACCTTCCGCATCGACAAGAGCGCCGTCACGGTCAGCTACGCCAACAACGAGTGGATCATCGAGGGCAACAGCTTCTACAGCGGTTACGTCGGCGACGCACTTGCCTACGGACTGGTTCCACAGCGGGGAAGCTACTCGAGCTCCGGCTACAACTTCGTCGGCACCGAACGCGAGCAACGATTCACAAACCAAGGCGTCTCCCTCGGAAAAGACCGATCCGGCACCTACGACCACTGGCAGATCCTCGACGAACTGATGAATGCCCGCCCCATCACGGTCAACCGCAGCAAGGAGTACAAAGAAGCTGTCCCCACCGGGGGAGACGTCCACGCCGGGGCTACACGTGCGGCCAAGCAACGCGCAGAACGCTTGCAAGAGTCCTTTGCCGACTGGGCGCTCCACGGCGACCCCGACCGTCGAGAACGACTACTGACCGAGTACAACTGGCGCTTCAACGCCACCGTTGCACCCGCCTACGACGGCTCCCGGCGCAGCTTTCCAGGACTCGGAAAGACCTTCTCCCCGTACCCCTATCAGCGTGACGCCGTCGAGCGCATCGTCAACGAGCCAACCGTCCTACTCAACCACGTCGTCGGCGCCGGCAAGACCGGCACGATGCTCATGGGCGCCATGGAACTCAAACGCCTTGGACTGGTTCGTCAGCCGTGGATCGTGGTCCCCAACCACATCGTCGACCAGGTCGCCCGCGAGGCCGCCCAGTGGTACCCGGCCGCCAACGTGCTCTCCGGCGCTGGCCGCACCACACGAGACGACCGGCAGAAACTGCTGGCGCAGTCAGCAGCCCAGGATTGGGACCTCGTCATAGTTCCGCTGTCAGCGTTCACCCGCATGAATACTTCGGCCCAGACCCGCGCCTCCTTCATGGAGGGGCAGCTCGAGGCCATGCGCAAGGCCCGTCTGGAACTCGACGCCGGCACCGGCAGTGCAGCCACGATGAAGCAGATCGAGTCGGCCATCACCAAACTGGAAAACCGTTTGAACGAGGCACTGAAAACCTCCAGCAAGGACGAGGGCATCACCTTCGAGCAGTCGGGCGCAGACTATCTGTTCATCGACGAGGCGCACCTCTACAAGAACCTCGGTCGCACCTCGGGGGTCCAGGAGCTCAGCCACCCCGGATCCAATCAAGCAATGGACCTCAAGCTCAAGCTCGACTACCTGCGCGATCGCAAGCGACAGGAAGCCTCCGCAGCAGGCGTTCCCGAAGACGCCTACGTCGAACGAGTAGCGACCTTCGCGACCGGCACCCCGGTGGCCAACTCGCTCGCGGAGCTGTTCGTAATGCAGAGCTACCTGCGTCCGGACCTGCTCGAACACGCCGGAGTTGAATCCATCGACGCCTGGGGGCAGACCTTCACCGACACCACCGAGACCGTCGAACTTAATGCCTCCGGCACCAAACTGCGCTCGGTGACCCGCGTCGGCAAGTTCGCCAATGTCGGTGATCTCATCGGCATGGTTAGCCAGTTCACCGACGCCGTGACCCGCGACCAGGTCCCCGTCGACCTGCCGATCAAACGCTCCGGCACCAACATCGTCGTGGACTTCGAGCCCAGCCAGGAGGTGAAGGACTTCATCCAGGATCTCGGCTACCGGGCCGACAACGTCGACTCCCGGCGTATGGACCTCGATAACGCGCTGAAGATCGCCAACGACGGCCGCAACGTGTCCCTCGACCCCCGCAGCGCTCACCTGGCAGCGCCGATGGAAGGCGGACGCGCACGCGAGGTCGCCAGCCGAATCCTGTCCGAATGGGAAGCGACCCGAGACAACACCTACCTCGACGCACACGGTGAGGAAGCCGAACTCCGCGGTGGCCTCCAGATTGTCTTCTGCGACCGCTCCGTCCCAAAGAAGGACGGTCGGTGGAACATCTACACGGGAATCCGAGATGAACTGATCGCAGGAGGAATGCCCGCAGAGCGAATCGCCTTCGTTCACGACCACCCGAAGCCGGAAGACAAAGCAGCTCTCTACGAAGCCTGTCGCAACGGCCAGATCAGCGTCCTGTTGGGATCCACCGAGAAGATGGGGACCGGCACCAACGTGCAGACCCGCGCTGTCGCCCTGCATCACGTCGACGTGCCGTGGCGGCCCGCAGACCTAGAACAGCGCGAGGGTCGCATCATCCGCCAGGGCAACCAGAACGCCGAGGTCGCCGTCTACAACTACGTTGCCACCGCCACTTACGACACCGCGATGTGGCAGACCCTCAACCGTAAGGCCGCCTTCCTCGAGCAGCTCTATGCCGCCGACCGTTCGATTCGCAGCATCGAAGACCTGTCGGCCGACAACCTGGCCGAATCCACAGCACTGGTCAAAGCCATCGCCACCGGCGACGACCGTTACCTACGGCGCGTGGAGCTCCAACGCGACATCGAAGGGCTCGATGCCCGACGCGACAGCCACCAGTCGGCGGAGCGCTCACGTCGAGAAGAAATCGCCGCCCTCACCCGCTCGATCCCCAACGACGAGAAGCGGCTCGACATGCTCGCCGACGCCGCGCCCGCGCTTCAAACCTGGGCCGAGCAGGAGAACAAGACCTACACCATCGGGCGCATCACGCTCAGCGTCCGAAAGGACGCATCGGACCAGCTCCTCGAAGCCCTGCGAGAGGCGTACGTGCAGATGCGCGGCGCCGGCCCCAACGAATCCACCCACGTGGCGACCTTCGCCGACGTGCCCCTGCACGTCACCAGAGTCATGGAACACGACATGGTCATCCTGCGGTTCGGAGACCTGCCGATGGCCGGCGTGAGCATCACCCAGGAGCAGCTATGGCCGCAGCGCGACGACGCCCACTTCGGCAAGTGGGGCGGCCAGAGCGGAACACTCGACGTAGCTGCCGATGAGGCCAAGACCAGCCGATCAGCCATGGCGAACGGAGTCATGACTCGCATCGAGAACGCGATCGCCCGGGCGCCGGGGCAAGTCGACAGCGCCCGCCTCGAACTGGACGCAGACCGGAAGCGACTCGAAGAACTCCACGCCACGCCAGATGAGCCATTCCCTGAAGCAGCGAAACTCCAGTTGATGAAGACCGAACTGGACGCAATCAACGACGATCTGGCCGCCTACGAGAACTCCGACGCCGCCCAGCTTGCCCAGACCGAACTCGAGGCCCGCCAGGCACTCAAGGGCAGGAGTCCGGGCTGGTCGCTCATGCTCAACCCCACGCCGGCACTCATCGAGGAACTCGGCTTTGAGACCGCCGATGAAGTGCGCGAAATGATGTGGCACCGCGAAATTGAGGCGCTCGAAGCATGGGCAGCGGCAAACCCATTCGCCCAGCAGGAACCACCCGCCGCGCAGGAGCCGGGGACCGTGCAAGGCGGGGCAGCTGACCTCGCCGAGGTGCGCGGCCACATCATGGACCTCACCGATGAAATCGAGCAGGCCATCCCGGTGAGCGACCTCGCTTTGAACACCGCGATGGACAGCTACCGCGACTACGCCAACAACCTGATCCAGGCCGGCGGGAAATCCGAAGAGATCGGGCGACGGCTCCAGGAGCTGAGCGAGCACATTGCGGCGACCGGAGACCTCCGAAAACTTGACGCTTACAACCGCGAGCTGAAGGCGGAGCAGAAGGCCGGCAGTGGGAGCGTCTCGACCGACGACTTCGCAACCTCCTACCTCGAGCACCGGGCGCAGGAGCAACACACAGACCTTGACACCGATTGGCACCCCTACGGAGGCGGCAACCAACCCGAACCGGAGCAGGGGCCTGAAGTCTGAGCCGGAGCGGGGCCCCTTTCCCTGCCCCTGCCAGTCTTGGTGCTCCGCTGCCGGGGTCAAGGTCGGCACCCTGCGGGCGCGCCGGCTCCGCCAACAAGCCCCGGACGCGGTCGCTGCGCTCCCTTATTTCGCCCGGACCTTCTTGGCTCCACCGCCGTGCCCTCTCTTGACCCCGTCCGCTCCACACCAATCGGGCCGGTATCAGGGAAAGGGGGACCTATGCGGG
>JBKBNW010000074.1:0-9731 GCA_046295115.1 Demequina sp. | reverse complement strand
ATTCGTCCGGCGCCGTCGCGTACACCGCTGTCGCACGGGAGATCGCGGCGCGTGGTGCCGCCACCCACACAGGAGAAAACCAGTGAGCAAGCCCAAGCGAGGCCTCGGCAGGGGGCTCGGAGCCCTGATCCCCAGCGAGGCCGAAGGCCCCTTCCATGATCGCGCTGACGGCGACGGCACGGCCAACGAGGGTGCGGCAAGGACGTCCAGGGAGCGCCCCCACGACATGTTCTTCGAGTCGAGTGGCAGCCGGAGCGACGTAGACCTGGTGCCGGTGCCGGGTGCCCGCTTTGCGAGCATCGACCCGTACTCGGTGACGCCGAACCCTCACCAGCCCCGCGACGTTTTCGACGCCGATGCGATGGCCGAGTTGATTGGGTCCATCAAGGAAATCGGCGTCTTGCAGCCGATCGTGGTGCGACCCCACCCGAGTGGCACCGGTTATGAGCTCATCATGGGTGAGCGCCGCCTCAGGGCTACGAAAGAGGCCGGGCTCGACCTCATTCCCGCGATCGTGCGTGACACGATCGACACGGACATGCTCCGCGACGCGCTGGTGGAGAACCTTCACCGCAGCCAGCTCAACCCCCTCGAAGAGGCGGCGGCATACCAGCAGCTACTTGACGACTTTGGCATCACTCACGAGCAGTTGGCCGAGCGGCTCAGCCGGTCTCGACCTCAGATTACGAATACCCTGCGCCTGCTACGCCTGCCTCCACTCGTGCAGCGGCGGGTAGCCGCGGGGGTCCTCAGCGCCGGCCACGCGCGTGCACTGCTCGGCCTTGACAACCCGACCGATATGGAGACGCTCGCTCAGCGAATCGTCGCCGAGGGGCTGTCTGTGAGGGCGACCGAGGAGGCCGTGACGCTCGGTGTCGACAAGCCCAGGGCGGCGCGCGGACAGGTACGTGCCGGGGGGCGGACGGCCGCGCTCGACGAGCTTGGCTCACGGCTGGGCGACCGCTTTGACACACGGGTCAAGATCCAGCTGGGCAAGGCCCGGGGCAAGATCACCATTGACTTCGCGTCCGTCGAAGACCTGAACCGCATTGTCAGCGTGCTCGATCCGCAGGACCCGGGCGTGCTCCAGAGCGGCTCGAACGCGTCCTAAGAGGTATTTACCAGGTGCGACTAGCGCAAGGACGGCGCGATCATGCCAGTGCGCCGCGGACGATTCCCTCGTAGATTTCGCCGATATCGCGCGGGTCCGCCACGGCAGCCTGCGGCAGCAACGAGGTCTCCGTCATGCCCGGAGCGATGTTGACGTCAAGCACCTGCGGCCTGCCCTCGCTGTCGAGGATCATGTCGACGCGTGATAGGTCACGCAAACCCATCACCCGATGAACGGTGAGGGCGGCCTCCGTGACCTTGGCAGCATCGGCCGCATCCAGGCGTGCCGGCGTAAAGTACTGAACCCGACCGGCGTTGTACCGCGCGTCGTAGTCGTAGGGTCCGTCGCACACGATCTCGACCGGTGGCAGTGCGGTGGCGTCGGTGCCCGTGCCGATGACGGACACGGCGACCTCGGTGCCCGTCACCGCCGTCTCGACCATGGCGTTATCTCCGTAGGCGAAGCAATGGACCATCGCGCGCGACAGCTGGGACCGTTCGGTGACGAGCGAGACTCCGAGCGCGGAGCCGCCGCGCGCCGGCTTGACGACGAGTGGGAGACCAAACCGGGCGACGATCGCGTCCATGACCTGCTCAGCGCCGACCTCGCGGAACAGCGACTGTGGGAGCGTGACGAAGTCCGGCGTCAGCACGCCCTCACGGCCGTACACGGCCTTCGCAACCGGCTTGACCCACGCCACCCTGGCCGCCTTCGAGCGGGTGCCGACGTACCGCACGCCCGCGAGCTCGAGGAGTGCCTGGAGGGACCCGTCCTCGCCTGAGGAGCCGTGCAGAAGGGGCCACACTACGCCATCTGCCAGGGATGTTAGCGTCTCCAGCAGCGTTGTGTCGACGTCCTGAACGCGTACCTGAGCGCCGCGGTCGCGCAGGATCTCCGCGACCCGGCGGCCGGAGCGGATCGACACGTCGCGCTCGTGGGACAAGCCTCCTGCCAAGATCAGCACGTCCATGTGAGCCTCCTGGGGTCGGGTTCGGTGGGGGTCATGCGAGGTCGGGCGAGGGGAAGTCGACGGTCTCGCCACTCACGCCCCCGTCAGCGCCGAAGATCCGGACGGTCTCGAGCTCTGCGTCCACCACGGTGGACAGGCGACGCACGCCCTCCCGGATGCGCTCGGGCGTCGGGTAGCAGAACGACAGGCGCATGTGATCGGCACCCTGGCCGTCGTAGTAGAACGCGGTGCCGGGCACGTAAGCCACGCGGGCGGTCACGGCGCGGGGCAGCATCGACTTGGCGTTGAGCCCCGGCGGGAGCTTCACCCAGACGTAGAAGCCGCCGTCGGGGACGTTCCACGAGGCCTCGGGGATGTGCTCCTCGAGCGCGGAGATCATCGAGTCTCGTCGGTCGCGGTACTGTTCGCGGAACTTCTTGATCTGCCCCTGCCAGTCCGCGTGGTCCAGGTACGCCTTAATGGCGAACTGGGACGCGTTCGAGGGGCACAGGATCGCGGCCTCCGACGCGAGCACCAGCTTCTCGCGCACCGCGTGCGGCGCGACCGCCCATCCCACCCGGTAGCCGGGGGCGAAAGTCTTTGAGAAAGACCCCAGGTAGATGACGCCTTCCTCGCTCATGGAGCGAAGGGCCGGCACCGGCTCGCGGTCGAACCCGAGCAGCCCGTAGGGGTTGTCCTCGAGCACGAGCACCCCGTACCGCTGGCAGATCTCAAGAATGCGCGGGCGCCGCTCAAGCGAGAGGCTCACCCCGCCGGGGTTATGAAAGTTGGGGACCGTGTACAGGAACTTGACGCGCCGGCCCTCGGAGCGCAGCCGCGCCAGGGTGGCCTCGAGGGCCTCGGGCACCAGCCCGTCGGCGTCCATCGCGACGTGAACCACGTCCGCCTCGTGCGCCCGGAACACGCCGAGCGCGCCCACGTACGACGGTGCCTCGGCGACCACCACGTCGCCCGGGTCGATGAAGATCTTCGTCACCAGGTCGAGCGCCTGCTGTGAGCCCGTGGTCACCACCACATCGTCGGGGTGCGCGGCGATGCCCTCGAGGGCCATCACCTGGGTGATGTGCTCCCGTAGGCCCTCGTCGCCCTGGCCCGAGCCGTATTGCAATGCGACCTCGCCCTGTTCGAGCACCAGGCGCCGGGTCATCTCGGCGAGCTCCTCGAGCGGAAGGCCGCCGATGTACGGCATCCCGCCCGCCAGTGACACCACCTCGGGGCGGTTGGCGACGGAGAACAGTGCCCGGATCTCCGAGGCGCGCATGGCGTGCGCACGCGCGGCATACGAGTCGAACCAGGGGTCCAGTCGCGTTCCGGGGCCGTCGGGTGTGTTCATGCGGGCAAGTCTCCCATGGCCGCGGTCCATTAAGCACAGGCGCCGGGGTAGCGCGTCTTCCCCCGTGACGCGGGGGAAAACCGCCTAGGCGAGCACCTCGTCGAACAGCGCGCTGAGGGCGGGCTTGGGCTTCGCGCCCACGACCGAGCGCACCAGTTCGCCACCCTTAAACACGTTCATCGTGGGAATCGAGGTGATCCCGTACGCCATCGCCAGCTGCGGATTCGCGTCAGTGTCGACCTTGACGACCTTGATGCGGCCGGCGTACTCCTCAGCGAGTTCGTCGAGAATGGGCGCGACCGCGCGGCAGGGCCCGCACCACTCGGCCCAGAAGTCGACGATCACGGGCAGGTCGGAGTTGATGACCTCGGCCTGGAACGTGTCCTCGGTGGCGGCCACGGGTGCGGCAGGCGCGGCGGCGGCGGGTGCCTCGGTGGCCGCGAGCACCTCTGCGGCCCCAGACGCGTCGGACTCGATGTCCGCCAGCGCGTCGAGGTAGTGCTGGGCGTCGATAGCCGCAGAGCAGCCGGAGCCCGCCGCGGTGATCGCCTGGCGGTAGCGGTTGTCTACCAGGTCGCCGCACGCGAACACGCCGTCGACGTTGGTCGCGGTGGTGCGGCCGATGACCTGCACGTAGCCTTCGGCATCGGTGTCGACGACGCCGGTGACCAGCTCCGAGCGCGGGATGTGGCCGATCGCCACGAACAGCCCGGTCGCGGGTACCGTGCGCTCCTCGCCGGTGTTCACGTCGCGCAGCCGCACGCTGGAGAGCTTGACGTCGCCGTCGAGGCCCGCCACCTCGGAGTGCCAGGCGAACTCGATCTTGGGGTCGTTGTGAGCGCGGTCGGCCATGATCTTCGACGCGCGCAGCTCGCCGCGACGGTGCACCACGGTCACCTTGGACGCGAAGCGCGTGAGGAACGTCGCCTCCTCCATCGCGGAGTCACCGCCGCCCACGACCACGACCTCCTGGTCGCGGAAGAAGAACCCGTCGCAGGTGGCGCACCAGCTCACACCCTTGCCGGACAGGCGCTTCTCGTCCTCCAGCCCCAGCTCGCGGTACGCGGAGCCGGTGGCGAGGATGACCGCCTTGGCGGTGAACTCCTTGCCCATCGCGGTCTTCACGGTCTTCACGGGGCCCTCGAGCTGCAGTTCGGACACATCGTCGAACAGCACCTCGGCGCCAAACCGCTCGGCCTGGCTCTGGAGGGTCTCCATCAACTCGGGGCCCTGCACGCCGTCGACGAACCCGGGGAAGTTCTCGACCTCGGTGGTGTTCATCAGGGCGCCACCGGCGGTGATGGAACCGGCGACGACAAGTGGCTGCAGGCCGGCGCGGGCGGCGTAGATGGCGGCGGTGTAGCCGGCGGGGCCGGAGCCCACGATGATGACGCTGCGGGTGTCGCTCACAGTACTTCCTTCACATTGGTGGTCGGGCGCCTATGGTGTCCGGCTTGATAACGAATCCTAGGGGGCGGTTCTTCCCACAACGGCAGGCGGCCGATGCGGTCTCAGTCGCCTTCGGGAACAGAAGGTGACGGCGATGGCGAGAAGGTGAACTCGGGATAGGACGCAGGTGGCACGCTCGGGACCTCGAAGTCGGGCTCGAAAGGAGCGCGCAGCATCGAGAAAGCGACGATGGCCACGACCACCAGGACCGCGAGAAAGGCACTCACCAAGACTGGGCCCGAGTTCAGCGGCGCCGGGCGCTGCGCTCGGTGACGTGCCCGGTCGGCGGCCGTGCTGAGGGCCACGGACTGCGGCCAGTGACGTTCCAGTCGTTCGAGCACTGCCTGCGCGGCGGACGGCGGGACGACCGCGTTCTGCTCGGTGGCGATCTCCTGCCAGGTATCGAGCGCCAGGGGTTCGTTCGCATGGCGGGCGGCGGCGCGGAGGGTGTGCTTCGAGTACTGTGCGGCGACCTCCGGGGGAACCGGCACGTGGTCGGGGCCGGGCTGCTCCACTTGGACGGCAATCCGGTCCACGTGATCGGTGAGCACCTCGCGTGCGACAGTGGGCGCTGCCAGTCCCGCGGCGACGGCCGCGGCCGCCTCGCGCTCGGCGCTGGCGAGCGTGTCGTGGGCGAGTGTCACGCGCGGTGCGGAGCTCGGGGGCCGCTGCTCCTGTGCCACCACCAGCGGCGCGATGGGCATGGTGCGAAGCGCCTCGCGCAGAGACCGTAGCGCGACCGCATCGGCCGGGCCGGCAAAGCGCGCGATCTCAGCGAGGGTTCGCGGGCCGGTCCCTGCGACGGTGGCGAGGGCAAGGTCGCGGTTGGCGGGCGGAAGCCAGGCGGGGATGTCCGCCGCAGTCACCGCATCGGGATCCATCCCGGTGATGAGCGCGAGGTGGAGCCTGCCGAGTGCGAGCGCATCGGCGAGTTCTGAGTGTCCGCGTCCCAGGCCCGCCTGGGTGGCGAGTTCGCCCTCGGCGTCCAGTCCGGACACCACGATCTTTCCGGCGGGCGTGACGGTGATCGAGGACGCCCGCAGGTAGCCGTGGTGTACGCCGCTGGCCGCGGCCACGGCGAGGGCCCGGGCGGCCTCCCCGATGATTGATGAAGCGAGAGCGGGCGGGACGATGCGCTTGCCGGATACCCGCGCGATGGAGACCCCTACGGGGCGCTCAGACACCACGTAGGTGAGACGCTCCTCGTCCACGGTCTCGCGCCCAGAGGCGATCACCCGTGCGAAGCGGACGTCGCGCACCTGGGCGGCACGCACCGCCGCCCTGCGCACGGCGGAGGGCGCCAAGGAGGACAGCAGGTCCACGGTGACCGCGAGATCGCGGCGCTCGTCGTGCGCGATCCAGCGCTCGACTCCTGGCAAGTCATAGGGCTCACGGCGACGCAGAGTGAAGCGGCGCCCAAGCGTCGCTCCTGCCTCCACGTGTCATCTCCCTGGTGTCGCCTCGTCCCCTCCGGGGAGACACCATCTTAACCGCGGCGCAGCCGGCGCAGGATCGGACGGGCGGTATCGCGGGCCTCGTCGACGCGCATGAGCCACAGGCCCGCCGCGTACAGCCCGAGCAACACGATGCCGCCCCCGGCGACGATCATGAGCGCGGAGAGCACGCCCCCCAGGCCTGTGAAACTCTCGGCCGGAGGCACGGCGCGCAACAAGGCCCACACCACTGCACTCGCCACCAGCGCCGCGATCGCGGCCTTGGCGTGCATCGTGAGGATGCGCCGGCCGTCGAGGCCGCCGAGCCGTCGGCTCAGGCCCCCTGCGCGCAGCACCACTCCCACGAGATTCGACACCGCAAGACCGAGCCCGACCCCGACGGTCCACCACCGGGGCTCCGCCCACAACCGGAACGCGTATGCCACGCCCACCCACGCGATCGTCATGGGAATGTGCATGTAGAAGATGGAACGGGCCTCTTCGAGAACGAAGTAGACGCGCTTGAACAGCACCGTCGCTCCCAGCGGCACCAGTCCGATCACCATCGCACTCATGACCCACGCGACCGACTGGACCTCGCCCGCCGTCGCGGTCGGTAGCGCCACGCGCACAATGTAGGGGGCGAACACGAGCATCGCGGCCGTGGTGAACATGGTCAGCACGCCCACCGTCCTCAACCCCTGCGAGAGATCGCGGCGCAGCGAGGCCATGTCGCTACGGGCGGCGTGGCCCGCCATCGCGGTGTACATGGCGGTCACGAGCGAGATGGTGATCACGGAGTGCGGCACCAGGTAGAGCGATAGCGCGTGGAAGTAGGCGGCGTTTCCCGCCACCTCTCCCCCCGCAGCGGCCCCCGGTGCGGTGGCCGCCGCTGAGGCGACCCTCATGACAAGCAGCACTCCCACCTGCTCGACTCCTACCGCCGCGAGTGCCCAGGCGGCGACGCGGCCGATGACCGAGAGCTCGCCCTTGGGCCCGCGCCAGCGCCAGTGGTAGCGGTAGCCGCCGCGCACCAGCGGGATGATCAGGATGAGCGCCTGCGCGGCGATGCCCAGCGTGGCCGTGCCGCCGATGACGGCGATCGCCTCGGGTGTCCACTCCTCGGGTGCCAGCGGGTTTGCCTCGTCGAACGGCCCAAAGAACGCGATGAACGCCAGCAGGCCGGCGATCGACACGACGTTGTTGAGCACGGGCGCCCACATGAACGGGCCAAACTGCGAGCGGGCGTTCAACACCTGGCCCAGCAACGTGTACAGGCCGTAGAAGAACAGCTGTGGGATGCACCAGTACGCGAACGCGGTCGCGAGGGCGAGCAACTCGGGCGACCACTGATCCGTGTACGCCGCGATCCACACCTGGGCGGTGACGGTGAACGCCAGCGTCGCGCCCAGGGTGATGACTCCGCCGATCGTGAGGATCCGGTCGACGGTGCGCTCGCCGCCCGCGCGGTGCAGCGCCTTCACGATCTGCGGCACCAGAGCCGCGTTCAGCACGCCGGCGGCAAGGATCGCGAAGAACGCGTTGGGCAGCCGGTTGGCGGCGTCGTACGCGTTCGCCGCTTCGGCGTTCAGGCCGATCGCCGCGACCAGCAACATGTTGCGCACCAGGCCGAGCACGCGCGAGGTCGCGGTGCCGGAGGCCATCACCGCGGTCGCCCTGCGTAGCGACCTGCGGGGTGGCGGCAGGGATGAGGCCGATGCGGGTTCAGCGCCGTCCGTGGGTTCAGCGGGGATAGAGGGTTCAGTGCGGTCCGTGGGCTCCGTGGGCTCCGTGGGCTCCGTGGGCTGTGGCGGCTCAGTCACGCCCGGTCCCGGGGTGAGGATCCGGCTCTGTGGACTGCGTGGGCTCATCGTCGTCGCGGGGAGCCTCGTCGAGCTCGACGTTCTCCGTCTCCCGGCTAGGAGCCGTGGCGGGCGCGGGCGCAGGCTCCGCGCGGGTGTCCATGCGCCCGCGCCGCGCCGTCCTGATGAGGCCGGCGGCGAGCAGCAGCACGAGCAGCACCGTGAACACGGCGGTCGCGGCATTTCCCCAGTCCGCCCGCACGCGCACCGCGAATGTCTGCTGGTCGCTGACCTCCTGGCCGGTGGGGCTGCGCAGGCTCACCGCTACGCGCACGTTCGCGCTCGAGACGGCCTCGACCGGCACCAGCGCGGCAAGCGCCTCGCCCGCGGCCACGGTGACGGTGGGGCTCGCCAGCACCTGGAGGTTCGGCGAGAAGCTGGTGAGGTCCACTCGCACGGTGACGTCATGGTCGAGGGCGTTCATCACCGTGACCGGAATCTCCCCGGACTCGGCCAACAGGTTGAGGTCGGAGCTCTCCGCAATGCGCAGCGACGAGAGTGTGGTGCCGGAGGTCGCCAAAGCGGCGCTCAGCGCCGCGCTGCGCACACCGGGGTCGTCACGCAGCGCGACATTGGCGGCCCTCAGCAGGTCCGCGCCCCAGTCCGCGAGCGCCGCGTCTTCGTCCGTGGTCGCGGCGGCCAGTTCTGTGAGCCGCGCGAGTTCGGCGGCGAGCGACCCAACGGCGTCCGCGGGCATGTCGAACCCCACGTCAAGGGACTGCTCGAGGCTCACCGACGTGGGCTCGGTGGCGAGTAGGGCGGAGACCGGTACCGCCTCCACCCACGGCGCCGCCATCAAGGTCTCGAGAACGGCGTCGGGGGTGGCGGAGCCAGGCCGCCACGAGTCATCGAGCGCCACCAACACGGGTGCGCCGTCAGCGTCCGCGGCGGCGAGCGCCGATTCGGCGAGAGCCCGTGCCTTTGCCGCCTCGGTACCCGGCCGGTATCGCATGACTGTTGCGCTCAGGCGTTCGTCGGGGACCAGCAGCAGGGAGTCGCCCACCTGCGCAAGCGCCGCATCGGCCTGGTCGACGAGTTCCTCGAACCCTGCTGCCCCTGGCTGAGCGAGAGTGGCTGCCGCGCCGAGGTCTGTCGCCGCACTGACGCTCGTGGCGTCGATCGCTGCCGGCACGGCCAGCCACGGAGCCCGTCCGACGTTCGCGAGGTTCGTGCCCGCCGGCAGGGACAGAGCCAGGTCCATCAGCGACGTCTCGCCGGCGCGTGCCAGCGACGTGAGGTCGGGCGATCCGCTCGCCAGGCGCCATGCCTCGCGGGCGACCAGCCCTGAGTCGAACGCCAACGCGTTGTTGACGAGCGCGGGGTCGACGGCACTCGCCACGCCCGCCACGTTCGCCGCCTGGAGCAGGGTGCTCACTTGGGTCGCGGTGCCAGACGCGTTCGACAGCACGGAGAGCCTGAGCTGTGGCACCGGGGCCCCCTGCCACGTGATCGGGACCGCGTCGACCGCGATCGGACCGTCCGCGGTGCGCAGGGTGATGACGGCGCCGTAGACGCCCCATCGGCCTGCCGGCAGGCCGAGCTCCGAGGCCGTCGCGCCGACCGTGATGGTCCG
>JBKBNW010000073.1:3287-9733 GCA_046295115.1 Demequina sp. | reverse complement strand
AACACGGGGATCGCGATGAGGGTGACCCACGCGACGTTCAGCACAACGCCGAGCCGCCAGTCCCTCATGGTCCACCGCCCACGGGCCTGCTGCACGATCACTGCGACCAACTCGATGGCGATCACCACGAGCAGCGCAGGGAGCACGAATCCCCAGAGGTCGGGATTGAGGATGGGCAGCGCCTCTCCGGCATCGTTGGTGGTCCACGGCAGGACCTGCTGCCACACGATGAAGATGGCTGTGGCGGCCAGCACGACCACGGAGACGACTGTCTCGGCCCACGTGATGTCGGGATCTGACTCGGAGAGGTTGTCGACCGTCCATGGTTCTGCCCAATCCTCGGCGCGGGCCCCTTGGCGGTCGAGCACCGCGAATACGAGCGTCACCCAGAACACCAGGTGCACGCCGACGTTGAGCGTGCCGCCGATGGTCGTCCCGATGACGGAGCCAAAGTCCTCGCCGCCCAGCCACATCCCCACGGGGATGAGCGCCGCGATGACCGGCAACACGATCGACAGCAGCAGCACCGTGAGCCGCTTCCACTGCAGGTACAGTCGCGGCCCGATGAGCTGCAACGGGCGGTCCGCGTATGTCGCGGCGAGCAACTCCGGGTCGCCCATCTCGCTCAGCACCGTCTTCTCGGCGGCCGATGCGGGCTGGGGCTCGGCGGCGAACTCGCCGGCATCGAGGCGGGCCTCGAGCGCGTCGGCGATCGCGGCGCGCAGATCCTCCTCGACCTCGGCGCGCTGTGACGACGGCGTGCGAGACAGGGTCGCGGCGACGTACTGGTCGGTGAGGCTCATGACTGCTCTCCGGTCTGTTCGAGGGCGGCCGTGAGGGACGCCCAGTCCTGGCGAAGCACGGCGATGAGTTGCTCGCCGGCGGGGGAGGTGCGGTAGATCTTGCGCGGTCGGGCCTGGCTGGTGTCCCACTCAAACGTGAGCAGGTCCTGCTTCTCCAGCCGTCGCAGCAGCGGGTAGAGCGTGTTGGCCTCGACGTCGAGCCCGAGGCTCGCGAGCCGCTCGATCAGGTGATAGCCGTAGTCGGGGGTTCCGGCCAGCAGCGCCAGGCACGCGAGCGAGGACGTTCCTCTGCGCAGTTCTTGGCGGTGCGCGGCGACGAGCTCTGGATCCAGCATGTCTCACACGATAGTGTGTGACGCACACTATTGTCCAGCGCAAATGTCAAGTGGGGCTGAGGGTCGCGCCACCGCGCACGGAGCGCCCCCCAGGAGTAGCGTGCCGAGCATGATCAGATTTCTTGTCCGGCTGCTGATCTTCTTGGCCTCGGCCGCACTCGGGTTGTGGGTCGCCTCCTTGCTGCTCGAGGGCTTCGAGATCACCATCACGGGATTCATCACCGCGGTGGTGATCTTCGCCGTCGCCCAGTCGGTGTTGTCGCCTTTCATCCTCAAGATGTCGATGCGCTACGCGACAGCCTTGACGGGCGGCGTGGGGTTGTTGTCCACCTTCGTGGCCCTGCTCATCGCCACGTGGGTGGGGGACGGCCTGTCGATCACGGGCGTGAGCACCTGGGTGATCGGCACCCTGGTGGTGTGGCTCGTCACGGCCATCGCGACCTTGCTGCTGCCGCTGTGGTGGCTCAAAGAGCACAAGGCCCGCAACGAGCGCGGACCGCGGGGCTAAGCCCGGCGAGCGGCCTCCGCGACCATCAGGTCTGCGGTCTCGTGGACGCCGACGATGACTCGGTCCGCGCCCATCTCCGTGAGGTACTCGACGTCGACCTCGCGGTGCCCGCGCCCCACGATCCGTGCCTCTGGCCGCAGCGCACGAGACTTGTTGACGATCGCGCCGGCGTTGAGCGGGTCGGGGATGGCGACGATCACCGCGGTGGCCTTGTCGATGCCCGCGGCCATCAGCACCTTCGAGCGCACGGCGTTGCCGAGGATCGCCTCGTGGCCGTCCTCGCGCAGCGCCTCCACTCGGCGCTCGTCGTCGTCCACGATCACAGTGGCGATGCCGCGCGCCCACAGGCCCTCGGCAACGCGCGCGCCCACGCGCCCAAAGCCCACCACTAGCACGTGGTCCTCGCCCTCGTACTCGTGGGGCGCATCGGCCGCAGGCACGAGGTCTTCCATCGCGCGGTAGGCGCGAGTGGCCCAGGCGAAGAGCAGCGGGTTTGCGATGATCGACAGGATTGCGCCACCGAGGACGAGGTCGCGCGCGTCGTCGGAAAGGATCCCCAGGCCCGTGCCCAGCGTGACCAAAATGAATGAGAACTCGCCGATCTGCGCGAGCGCTGCGGCCACGACCAGGGCCATCTGCTTGGAGTAGCGAAGCACGCGCACGATCGCGAAGGCGACGACCGTCTTGCCCACCACGATGACCAGGAACGTGGCGATCAGTGCGAGCGGCTGTTCGACGACCACGTGCCAGTCGAACAGCATGCCGACCGCGACGAAGAACAGCACGGCGAAGGCCTGTCGCAGCGGCAGCGAGTCCTCGGCCGCACGGTGCGAGAGGTCGGACTCGCGCAGGATCATGCCGGCGAAGAAGGCGCCGAGGGCGAACGACACCTCGAACAGGTAGGCGGCGCCCACCGCGACGCCGATGCCGAGCGCGAGCACGCTGAGGGTGAACAGTTCCCGCGAGCCGGAGTCGGCCACGCGCGCGAGCAGCCACGGGATCACGCGCCTGCCCACGATCACCATGAGCGCGACGAACGCGCCCACCTTGACGACCGTCCACGCCAGCTCGCCGGCCAGCACGCCGGGCCCGCCCGCGCCGGAGGCAAGGACCGGGATCATCACCAGCGCGATCACCATCGCGAGGTCTTCGACGATCAGCCAGCCCACCGCGATGTGCCCACCGCGCGTATCCAGCAATTGTTCGTCTTCGAGGGCGCGCAGCATGACGACCGTCGAGGCGACAGACAGCGCGAGCCCGAATAGCAGTGCCCCCCCGAGGTCCCACCCGATCCACAGCCCCAGGCCCGTGCCGAGCGCCGTCGCAGTGGTCATCTGGGCGATCGCGCCCGGGAGCGCGACCTTGCGCACGGCGAGCAGCTCCCTGAACGAGAAGTGCAGTCCCACGCCGAACATCAGCAGGATCACGCCGATCTCGGCGAGTTCCATCGCCAGCTCGGTGTCCGCGGCGTAACCGGGGGTGAAGGGGCCAATGACCACGCCCGCGGCGAGGTAGCCGACGATGGGGGACATGCGCAGCCGCTGGGCGAGGAAGCCCAGCGCGAAAGCTACGACCAGGCCCGCTGCGATCGTCGTCAGGAGCGGGGCGTGGTGCAACATGGGGAGATTCTACGGGGTGGAAGTTTCGGCTTGCTTGCGAGTAGTCGTCAATCCGAGAGCAGTGAGCGCTCGTAATCGAGCCGTTCGGCGCGCTCCTCCAGGTGGGCCGCGAGCGCATTGGCAGCCGCCGTGTTCCAGCCCGCCGGGCGCGTGATTCCGGCCCACGCGTCGAGGTTCGCGCGGTGGGTGTAGAGGTGGCCGTAGCCCTCGGGGACGGACCCCGCCGCGGGCATGTCGAGCAGCACCTGCCACATGGTGACGAGCGGGTACCAGGCCATCGTGGACGCGACGTCCGGGGCGCGCTGGCCCGGCTCCAGCCACACCGGACGCTCGAAGGCGAGGCGCCCGTCGAACCACGTCACCGCGTCGGAGCCGTGCTGCAGGTAGACCACCCGCGTGGGGCCCCACGTGCCCGCGCCGTGGTCGAGCCCGTACTGCTCCGAGGTGAACCGCACCGTGCGGCCCTCGTTGAACACCGGCTGCCACGGGGGCGTCCCCGGGTCACGCGCGGCGGTGATCTCGGTGTGAACCTCATTGATGAACGGCGGGCCGACCATGAGCGCCCCGTCGACCGGCTCGTTGAGGATGTCGATGCTCGACAGCACGGCCTCGACCCCGGTAGCCCCGAGCGACAGCCCGTAGAGGTACAGCCGCGGGCGGTCGTTCTCCGGCAGCGTCGACCAGTGATCGTGAACGGTGCGAAACACCACGCGTGAGGTCTCGCGCACCACGTCTTGGTCGGCGAGCAACGAGATCCAGCTGGGCAGGTAGGAGTACTGGACGCCGACGATCGCGGTGTCGCCGTTCCACAGATACTCAAGCGGGTCCACGCCGGCGGGGTCGAGGTAGCCGGTGCCGGTGACGGTGGAGACGACCATCACCTCGCGGTCGAAGGCCCCGGTGCGTTGCAGCTCCGCGAGCGCGATGTCGGCGCGTTCCTGCAGTGACTCCGCCGAGCGCAGCCCCACGTACGCGCGGATGGGCTCGAGCGCGCCTCCCCCCGAGTAGGCGTCGATCTCTTGCACCGAGGGGCCCGAGGACACGAACGACCGGCCCTGGCGCCCCATCTCCTCGAACTCGACGAGCGACTCGGGCGAGCCGGACCGCTCGGGCGCGAAGGGTTGCGACACCCCAGGCTTGTCCTGCAGGTCCTGCGCCGAGTACACCCAGTTGGAGGTGGTGAAGAAGGCGTTGACGAAGGCACCGGAGGCCACCCAGGACAACGCCGCGACCAGGGCGAAACCAGCCAGCGCGACGGCGAGGGGCCGCGGCAGCCACCTGTCCAGGAGGTCGTTCGCCGCACGGAACAGGCGTCGCAGCGACCGGGCGATCACCAGCACAACCGCGGCGACGGCGACCGCGACAATCACAATCATGGGCCATACCAAGGGGGACAGCGACTCCATGCCGAACGCGTGGCGGGTCTGGTTCTGCCACCCCACGTAGCGCCAGATCGCGAGTGTCGCCTGAAGGGCGATGAGGGCCAGCGACACAGTCAGCAAGGCTGCGCGCACCCGACCGCGCGCCTGCGGAACGTGCAGGAACCTCATGAAGGCATAGGTCGCGGCTCCGAGCCCGTAGCCAATCATGAACGCCACGCCGGAGTTCAGCCCCTGGACCTGCCCCGTGCGCGGCAGCAGCGACGGCGTGAGCGAGATCGCAAAAAAGTACAGCCCGATCACGAGCCCGACGGCGGAGAAGGATGCCTCGAACACCCGGGGCGCTCGCGGTCGCGGCGCCGGCGGTTCGCTGAGCCGCGCGAACGCGCGCTGCAGCATGCGGGTACTCACGGATTCTCCCCTCGGGCGGTGCGCATAGACGGACGCACGGGCTGTGTTGAGGCTAGCCGACGGCCGATGCGCGCTTCCAGTACCCGCCCTGCGAGAGTTTGGGACTCATTGGTTCGCACGGCCCACGCGGCGATTCTTGACATGACCGCTCCTTATCCCTAATGTCTACCGAGTCGATAGGAATAGCGACAAGGGGCCAAGTCGGGCCCGACGGTCTGCGCAAGCAACTAGACAACACAGGGAACAGGAGGAAGCGAAATGACTACACCACGATGGGTGCCAGTCGCAATGGTGGCCGTGACGGCAATGGGGCTCGCCGCGTGCGCTTCCTCAGAGGCGGGCGAGGCCGCGGGCACGAGCCAGCCTTCCGAGCCGACGGAGCTCAACCTTGTCGCGTTCGCCGTCCCCAAGGCCGCCAACAACGCCATCCAGGCAGCCTGGGGCGAGACGGACGACGGCGCAGGCGTCACGTGGGTGGAGACCTACGGCGCGTCGGGAGACCAGAGCCGCGCGGTGGCCGCGGGGCTCTCGGCGGACTACGTGCACTTCTCGCTCGAAGGGGACGTCACTCGACTGGTCGATGAAGGGTTGATCGATGAGTCGTGGAACGACGGTCCGACCGGCGGGATCGTGTCGAGCTCCGTGGTGGTGCTCGCGGTCCGCGAGGGCAACCCCAAGGGCATCGAGGACTGGGACGACCTCATTGAGGACGGCATAGGAATCGTCACGCCCAATCCCGGTTCGTCCGGATCGGCGCAGTGGAACCTGCTGTCGGCGTGGGGCCACGGTCTCGAGCAGGGCGGTGACGAGCAGGCACGCACGTTCACCAGTGCTCTCGCGCGCAACATCGTGTCGCTGCCGGGATCGGGTCGCGACGCAACCACCGCGTTCCTGGCGGGTACCGGCGACGTGCTGCTCACCTACGAGAACGAGGTGATTCTCGCTCGTCAGAACGGCGAGCCGCTCGACTACGTCGTCCCCGACGTGACGCTGCGGATCGACAACCCCGGCGCGGTGCTGATCGACGCGGACCCGAAGGCGCAGCTGTGGCTCGACTACGTGCTGTCCGCCGAGGCTCAGGGCGAGTTCGCCAAGCTCGGGTTCCGACCGGTCGTGGACGGCGTGGAGATCGGCGAAGTCGAGGGTGCTCACGATCCGGCGGATCCGTTCCCGACACCGTCGGTGGTGCAGACCATCGACGACTTTGGTGGCTGGGGCGCGGCCGGGCCCGAGTTCTTCGATCCCGAGACTGGCGTGATCACGCAGATCCTCCAGGAATCGAGCAACGCGTCGTGACGACGCTCTTACCCCCGCGGGGGGCGGGGGGCACCCCCCCCCCCCCGCGGCGGTGCCACCGGACGCGGGCCGGCCCGCGGGGGGGGGGGGGGGCC
>JBKBNW010000073.1:0-3277 GCA_046295115.1 Demequina sp. | reverse complement strand
CACCCGCCGCCCCACGCGGCGTTCCACGCTGACTCGGACGTCCACGCTGGGGCTGGGCGTCGCCGTGCTGTGGTTCAGCATTCTCGTGCTGCTGCCGCTCGCCACGGTGATGGCCACCGCGGTGAACGGGGGTTGGGACGGGTTCTTGTCGACCTTGGCGAACCCCCAGACCTCCGCGGCTATTCAACTCACCGTCGCCCAGGCAGCGGCCGTGACCGTCGTCAACGTGGTGATGGGCACAGTCATCGCGTGGGTGCTGGTGCGCGACAAGTTTCGCGGCAAGGCGATCCTCGAAGTCGTCATCGACGTGCCATTCGCGCTCCCGACCATCGTCGCGGGCCTAGTGCTGCTCGCGCTGTATGGCCCGAACAGCCCGATCGGGGTGAACGTGGCGAACACCAGGTCCGCAGTGTTCCTGGCCTTCGCGTTCGTGACGCTGCCGTTCGTGGTGCGTGCCGTCCAGCCTGTCCTGCAGGAGCTGGACCCCGCGGTGGAAGAGGCGGCGCGTTCACTAGGCGCATCCAACCGCGTGACCTTCGTGCGGGTGATCCTGCCCGCGCTCGTGCCGGCCATTGCCGCGGGAGCCGCGCTGTCCTTCGCGCGAGCACTGTCCGAGTACGGCTCGTTGGTGCTGATCTCCGGCAACCTCGTTCAGCGCACCGAGGTGACGAGTGTGCGCATCCTCACGTATGTCGAGAGCGGTGACTTGGCATCCGCCTCGGTGGTGGCCACGGTGTTGATCGCTGTGGCGCTTGTCGTGATCGTCGCGCTCGACGTGTTGCAGCGAACGGTGGCGCGACGTGGCTGACGCAACTCTCACCAAGGCGCGTCAGCTCCCACGGCGTGCCCGTCCGCAGGGCTCCACCCTCGTCCTGAGGTTGGTGGCGACGGTCTACGTGGTGATGCTCGTGGTGTGGCCCGTCTCCTTGGTCTTCATTGGCACGCTCGACGACGGCTGGCAGCCCATCGTCGACACCCTCGCGGACCCGCATGTGCAGTCGGCGCTGAGGCTCACGGCGATTGCAGCAACGTGGGCCGTGGTGCTCAACACGCTGTTCGGCGTGGGGATCTCTTTGCTGCTGGTGCGCTACGAGTTCCCCGGCAAGCGGGCCTTGAGCGCACTCATTGACCTACCGCTGTCCATCTCACCGGTCGTGGTCGGGCTCGCGATCGTGCTGGTGTTCAACAACCGGGACGGTTGGCTGGGCGTGCCCCTGTCCGGGCTCGGCATCGACATTCTGTTCTCTACGCCTGCCATCGTGCTGGCGACGGCCTTCATCTCCTTGCCGCTGATTATCAGGGAGATCGTGCCGGTGCTTGAGGAGGTGGGGATAGAACAGGAGCAAGCCGCGCGCAGCCTGGGCGCTGGCTCATGGACCACCTTTAGGCGGATCACACTCCCCGCGATCAAGTGGGGCCTGACGTACGGGGTGGTGCTGTGCCTCGCCCGTGCTATTGGCGAGTTCGGCGCGGTCAAGATCGTGTCAGGAAACCTCATCGGCCAGACCCAGACCGCGACGCTGGTCGTGGAGGAGTCGTACTTCGACTTCCAAGCCGAGCGCGCGTTCACCATCGCCGCACTCCTCGCGTCCGTCTCGATCATCGTCATCATCGTCGTCGCCGCGCTGCGCGTGCGACAGGAAAGGAGGACCGCATGAGCATCGAAGTGCGGCACGTGTACAAGTGGTTCGGCGCGTTCCAGGCGCTCGACGACGTCTCCGTCACGATCCCCACCGGCCAGCTCACCGCGCTGCTGGGCCCGAGCGGCGGCGGCAAGTCGACGCTGCTGCGCGTGATCGCGGGGCTCGAAGAGGCGGACCACGGCGAGGTGGAGATCGAAGGCATCGAGGCGACCAGCCTTCCACCCCAAAAGCGAAACGTGGGGTTCGTCTTCCAGCACTATGCGGCGTTCGGTCATATGAACGTCGCCAGGAACATTGCGTTCGGGCTTGAGGTGCGTAAGCGCCCCAAGGACGAGGTCGAGGCCCGTGTCGACGAGCTGCTCAAGCTGGTGCACCTGGAACAGTTCGCTCACCGACTCCCGTCACAACTGTCGGGCGGCCAACGTCAGCGCATGGCGCTCGCCCGCGCGCTCGCGGTCGAGCCGTCCGTGCTGTTGCTCGACGAGCCGTTCGGGGCTCTCGACGCCAAGGTCCGCAAGGAGCTTCGCGAGTGGCTGCGACGCCTGCACGACGAGGTCCACGTGACGACGGTCTTCGTCACGCACGATCAGGAGGAGGCCCTCGAGGTCGCGGACGAGATCGTGGTGATCAACGAAGGTCGCGTCGAGCAGTCCGGCACCCCCGACCAGCTCTACGACGAGCCCGCGAACGACTTCGTGATGTCGTTCCTCGGCCCGGTCACTACCCTGCACGGCGCGCTGGTCAGGCCGCACGACGTGGAGGTGCTGGGGATGGGCGTCCGCGGGGCAAGCGAGGCGCGGGTGCGCGCCGTCAACCGCATCGGCCACGAGGTGCGGCTCACGCTCGACGTCGACGGCGTGGGTCCCAGCGGCGCTGGGTCCAATCCGGCGGAGTCCACCGTTGCCACGCTCACGCGCGCTGACCTCAGGGAGATCGGGGCCACCGAGGGCGACCGGGTGTGGGTTCGACTCGCCGCCGGTTCGCCGAGCAGGACGCTGCATTCCGCATCGGTAGGGTGAGGCCATGCATGTGTCCGCGAAGGGTGACTACGCCGTGAGAGCGATGGTGGGGCTCGCCGTCGCGCACCCAGGGCGTGCGACCGCAGCGGCGCTCGCCGAGCGGTTCGAGATGCCCCGGAAGTTTCTCGAGACGGCGCTCGCGGACCTCAAGCGTGCGGGCCTGGTCGCGTCGGTCCGGGGTCCCGAGGGCGGCTACACGCTGCGCCGGGACGCGTCTACCATCACGGTGGGCGAGGTGCTCCGCGCGATCGACGGCCCACTCGCGGACGTGCACGGCCTGCGTCCGGATGAGGTCGACTACCCCGCCGGACTGGAACACATGCAAGAGGTGTGGGTCGCGGCGCGCGCGGCGGTGCGGAGCGTCTTCGACGAGGTGACGATCGACCAACTGGTCACAGGCGAGTTCCCCGACGACGTGCGCAGACTGTTCGCTAGCGACGAGGCGTGGGCGCCCCGCACCGGGCGTCAGACCCCCCGGTTGCCGCGTGGTGACGCGCCCGAATGGGTGATCTGACTCCTACTGTCAGATCGCGCTGTCAGATCGCGTCGCGCACGAGCGGCTGGGTCATGCAGTGGGACCCGCCCCTGCCCCGGCCCAGCTCGGCCCCCACGATC
>JBKBNW010000072.1:0-9836 GCA_046295115.1 Demequina sp. | reverse complement strand
GACCCACGCCTCCGATGTTGCGGTGATGCGCCGGCTCGGCCCGGTGGGGACCGGGGTCGTCCGTCGCGTCACCCGCCGCGCCGCCGCCGTGACCGCCGTGAGCCGGCAGACCGCCGCCAAGCTGCTCGCCTTCTTCGACGGCACCGAGCGCGAGGCGCTGGAACGCGCGATCGCCGTCGCTCCCATGGGCATCGACGCCCAGCCCGACGACCAGCCCAATGCTCACCCTGACAACCCGGCCGCGCGGGCCGGCAGCCACCACACCGTCGCCGTCATCGCACGCCTGGTGGAGAAGAAGGGCATTCACGTGCTCCTGGAGGCGTGGCCCGACGTGCTCGCCACCGTGCCCGATGCGCGCCTGCTGATCGGCGGCGACGGCCCGTGGCGCGAGCGGCTCGAGCGCCAGGCGAGCGGGCTCGCGGGCGTCGAGTTCCACGGCTACGTCACCGGCCCCGCGAAAGTCGCACTCGAGGCGCAGGCCACCTTGGTGGCGGTGCCGTCGGTGGTGGCCGCGGACGGCGACTCCGACGGCCTGCCGGTGGCCGCCCTCGAGGCGTGGGGTCGCGGCGCGTTCGTGGTCGCGAGCGATGCGTCCGGGGCGCACGAGCTGTTGGAAGGTGCAGGGATCGGGGAAGGCACCGGCGTGGACTCCGGGGCAGCCCCCGATCCCCGCTCCGCCGCGGGCGTCGTGGTCCCCGCCGGGGACGCGGCCGCGTTGGCCTCGGCGATCATCGACGCGATGACCCGCGGCGAGCCCGCCCGGCGGCGCTCGGCAGCGGCGGGGCGCGCCCTCGCGCACTCGCTCACGTGGCAGGCGCTCGCCCCCGCGATGCTCGAACGGCTGCGCGCCGCGGCGCGCGTGGGAGGATGGCGCCCGTGAACGTGCTGGTGGTCAACTCGGACCTGGCCGCGAACCGCGGGGACCGCGCGATCGCCGCCGGGTTGGTCGCGCTGGTGCGCGACATCGACCCCGACGCGCGCATCACGCTGATCTCTCAGCACGCCGAGCGCGACCGTGACTGGTACGGGGTCGACGTGCTGCCCCAGAACATCCACTCGCTCAACCCGCTCGACCTGCTGCGCCTGATGAGCGCCGCGCGCAAGGCCGACGTCGTGCTGTGGGGCGGCGGCGAACTGCTCAAGGACTACACCAACCGGCTGGGCGTCTGGTACTGGGCGGTCAAGATGCGCTGCGTGAGCGCCGCCAACCCGCGGGTCGTGGGCGCCTTCCAGGGCATCGGCCGCACCAAGGCACGCTCGAGCCGCCGCTTGATCGTCCGCACCGTCTCCCGCACCCGCGCCTTCCTCACGCGCGACGCCCAGTCGAAGGTGCTGCTCGAGTCGTGGGGCGTGCGCGACGGGCTCGTCACCGCGAGCTTTGACTGCGCGGTGTATGCGGCCGATGCGCGGGCCGGCGAGGCGGCCGACGTCCCCTTCGAGCGCTTCGCGGCCGTCGCGCCGCGCCGCTGGTTCCACTACCGCCAAGGGGGGTGGCTTCCCCACCGGTGGCGCAGGGGGTCGGGGCCGTCGCCCGATGCGCAGGCACTCACCGACTCGGTGGTGAGGGCCATCGACTCCCTCGTCGAGTCGCACGGCGCTGTGGTGCTGGTGCCCATGCACATGGGCGAGGACCCGGATTATGCCCTCGAGCTGCGCGAACGCTCCGCGCGGCCCGAGCGCGTCCACGTGCTCGACGGCGACCGCCTAGGCCCCGAGGTGTTGCGATCAGTGATCGCCCGCGCCGACGTCATGATCGCGCTGCGGCTGCACGCCGGCATCGTCGCCACCTCCGTGGGCGTCCCGACCGTGACCTACCACTACGTCGACAAGGGCCGCCTCTACGCCGAGCAGCTGGGCGCAGAGGCCGTCACCCGGCCCATCGAGCGCCTGCTCGCGCCCGATGCGCTGGCGGACCTCACCTCGATGGTCGCCGCCGCGCAGGCGGATGGCGAGCAGCGCGCACGGACTCGCGAGCGCATCGGCCGCATGCGCGAGCACCTGCGCGCCGACCTCACCGCGGCCCTCGCGGCGGCGCGTCGGTGAACGGCGACGAGGCGAGGGACGGCGCGCCGCCGAGCCCCCACGTCCGCGCCAGGAGCGCCTCGCGCACGGTCCTCAAGGTGGCGTTCTACGCAGCCATTGCCGTCGCCTTCGGGTGGTTCGTGTGGGCCATCGACTGGTCGGATCTCGAGGGAGTGAGCCTGGGCTGGGGTTGGGTCGTCGCCGCGACTGCGCTGGCGCTTGCCTTCCGGTACCTCGGTGTCCTGGTGTGGCGGGTGGTGCTGTCCCGGCTGGGCGCGCGCCGACTGCCGCCCATGCGCGTGCTGGCGGACATCTACGCGAGGGCGTGGCTCGCCCGCTACATCCCCGGCACGGTGCCGTGGATCGCGGGCAAGATCTACCTGGCCGCCGAGCAGGGCATCTCGAAGTCGCGCCTGGCGGTGTCGACTCTCGTCGAGGCGGCGGCGCAGGTGGTCGCGGTCGGCACCGTGTCGCTCGCGCTGCTCGCGATCGACCCGCGCATCGGCGAGGTGTCGCCGGTGCTCCGCGTCACGGTGGCGCTGTGCGCCGTCGCCGGCTTTGTCGCGATGACCCCGCCCGTGTTTAACCGCCTGCTCGCGCTCGCCTTCCGGCTGCTCAGGCGCGGCACCCCCTCGCCGGTGGACTGGCCGGTGGTGCGCGACTCGCTCGCCCTCTACGGGGGCGGCGCGGTGCTCTCAGGCCTGGCCTACGCGCTGCTGATGCGCTCGGTGGTGCCCGACCTCGGCGTGGAGGACCTGGTGTTCCTGGTGGGCGCCTTCGGGTTCGCGGGCGTGGTCGGCATCCTCACCCCGTTGGTCCCCAGTGGCCTGGGCACCAGGGACGCGACGCAGTTGGTGCTGCTGCTCATTGTGCTGCCCGCGCCCACCGCGGCCCTGGTCGTGCTGCTCAGCAGGGTGTGGTCCGGCGCCGTGGACCTGCTGTTTTGGGCCATCGCGGCATTGACGGCGCGGGCCCGTAAGCCCGCGCCGCCCTCAGCTGCCCACTAGGCCCTGTCGCTAGTGCGTGAAGATGGGCGCCACCGCCAGGGAGAACAGGTCCTTCGGGTCCTCCGGCTCGGCGACGATGTCGATCTCCTCCACCCAGTGGGTGCCGGCGACTGAGTCGCGCAAGAACCGCAGCGCGGAGAAGTCCTCCATCGCGAAGCCCACCGAGTCGAACACGGTGATGTCGGCATCGGCCGTGCGGCCCGCGGCCGCCCCCGTGAGCACGTCCCACAGCGCCGTGACGGGGTGACTCGCGTCGAGCTGCTGGATCTCGCCCTCGATGCGGGTCTGCGGCTCGAACTCGACCGCGATGACGGCGGCGCCGCGCAAGATCTCGACGTCGAGCTCGGTCTTGCCCGGGCAGTCGCCGCCGATCGCGTTGATGTGGGTCCCGGGCGCGACTATCGACGCCTCGAGGACGTGAGCGTTGGACTTGTCCGCGGTGCATGTGGTGATGATGTCCGCGCCCTTGACCGCGTCCGCTGCCGATGACGCGAGGTGGACGTCAAACCCGAGGGTGCCCGCGTTGCGCTCGAACTTGGCCATCGCCGCGGAGTCCGTGTCCCACACCCGGACGGTGTTGATACCCAAGGCCCCACGGATCGCGAGGGCTTGAAACTCGGACTGGCTGCCGGCCCCGATCAAGGCGTGCACGGCCGAGTCCGGCCGCGCCAGAGCGCGCGCCGCCACGGCCGAGGTCGCCGCCGTGCGCAGGGCCGTCAGCACGGTCATCTCGGACACGAGCAGCGGGTAGCCGGTCTCGACGTCCGCGAGCATGCCGAAGGCCGTCACCGTCTGCAGACCCCGCGACGGGTTCGAGGGGTGGCCGTTGACGTACTTGAAGGCATACAGCGACCCGTCCGACGTGGGCATCAGTTCGATGACGCCCACTGGGGAGTGGGACGCGACCCTGGGAATCTTGTCGAACCGCCGCCAATGCAGCAGGTCCTGCTGGACCGCCTCAGTGAGTCCGGCGATGATCCGCTCCGGCCCCACCTGGGACACCCACGCTCGCATGTGTGGCACTCCCACGAACTGCACCATGTCGCCCTCCCAGACGTCGCACGGGGGCCTCGACGCCGAGCGTCGCATCCCTCGTCGACCCAGTGTCTCAACCAGATCGTGCAGAAGTATTGACTCAGGCGCGGTTGACGTGCGTATTCTCGAGTTGATACGCAAGAATCCGGCGGTCTCGGGAGGCCTCGTGTCCATTGACGATCTCGATAGGAGCATCCTCGTACTGCTGAGGGACGATGCGCGGGCCAGCTACGCAGAGATGGGCGAGCGCGTGGGCCTATCGCCCTCGGCCGTCAAGCGGCGCATGGACCGCATGATCGCCGACAGGGTGATCCAAGGGTTCACGGTGCTGATCGACCCCGAGATCGACGGCCGCTCGACGGAGGCGTACGTCGAGTTGTTCTGCCGCGGCACCGTCGCGCCGCACGAGTTGCGCCGGGTGCTCGGCGGCATCCCTGACGTCGACGAGGCGTTCACCGTGACGGGCAGTGCCGACGCGATCATTAGAATCCGGGCGCAGAGCCCGCCGCATTTGGAGGTCGCACTCGAAAAGGTGCGGCTCGCGCCGCAGGTGGACTCGACCCGCTCCGCGATCGTGCTGTCGCGCCTGTTCGGCCCCCGTGGCGTGGACTGAAGCCGGGAACGTTTCTTTAGGCTCAGGGGTTGTTTAGGTGCGCCCAGCCCGTGGGATACGGTGGCGGGCGCCATCTTTCCCCCAACCGAGGAGTACCCCCGCGTGAAGAAGCACCTGCCCATCGCCGCCGCAGCAGCGGCCGCGCTCGCCCTCACGGGCTGCGCCTCCGGCTCCGACGGAGAGGCCGACGCCTCGCCCACCCCGTCAAACGGGGCTGGCGGCGAGGTCACCGAGTTCGGGGCAGCCCAGGACGTCGAGATGCTCGAAGGCATCACGTGGGACGAAGACGAGGCCGGTGTCCCCACACTGACCGTCGAGACTCCCAGCACCATCTCGGGCACCGCCACGCGCATCGTCGAGGAAGGTGACGGCGAGGCCGTCGACGCCGGCCACGTGGTCACCGTCCACTACACCATCACCTCCGGCACGGACGGGTCGCAGCTGTTCTCGACCTATGACAACGACCAGCCCGAGTCGCTGCTGGTCTCCGACCGCTCGCTCGAGCCCGCGCTGTTCAACGCGCTCGCCGCGTCCTCCGTGGGCTCGGACGTCATCTTCGCGACGATCGACCAGACGGCGGCGGACACCCCGAACGCCGCGGTCTTCATGGCGATGACCATCTCTGAGGTGACCGTGCCGCTCGCGAGCGCCGAGGGCGAAACGGTCGAGCCCGCCGAGGGCCTGCCCACCGTCACCCTCGACGAGTCGGGTGCCCCGGCCGTCGAGATTGGCGACGCCGAGATGCCCACCGAACTCGTGGTGCAGCAGCTCATCGAGGCCGACGGCGCGCTCGGCACGGTCGAGCTCGGCGACACGGTAGTCGCTCACTACACCGGCTGGATCTGGGACGGCGAGCAGTTCGACTCGTCCTGGGACCGCGCCGAACCCTCACTGTTCAGCTTTGCGGAGGGCCAGCTCATTGAGGGCTGGACCGAGGGCTTGGCCGGTCAGGCCGTCGGCAGCCAGGTGCTGCTGGTGATCCCGCCCGAGTTTGGTTACGGAGAGCAGGAGCGCGAGGGCATCCCCGCCGGCTCCACGCTCGTGTTCGTAGTGGACATCGTCGCGGTCGTCTAACTCAGCGCCCCACGACGTCTAGACGCCGGTGGACGCCCCGCGAGGGGTGGTCGCCGGCGTTTGGCGTTCTCACCCCGGGTGGGCCGGGACCTGAGGGCCGCCTGTGCGCAGCCTGTGCGCAGCCTCAGACCCAGCTAGGCAGCCACATGTGCAGCTGCCAGTAGCGGAACGGGATGGGCACCCCGGTCCAGATGGGCGCGAAGAACCCGGCCAGGATGAGCACGGCGGCGACGAATGCCCCGGCCAGCAGCACGCCTCGCCGCGACCACGCCCCACCTAGCCGGTCAGGCTTGGCGATGCGCGCGAGCGCCCAGGCCACCAACAGCACCATGAACGGCGCGATCACCACGGTGTAGAAAGTGAAGATCGTGCGGTGCCCGTAGGCCAGCCACGGCAGCCAACCCGCGAGGACCCCGACGGCGAGGGTGGCCGCCAGCATGTCGCGGTGGCGCACCACACGCCACAGCGCGAACAGCAGCACGAGCACCCCCGCCCACCAGATCAGCGGGTGGCCAAGGGAGTGAATCGCCGTCACGCACCGCTCGGCGCCGCACGCGGCATCCGGCGCGTCGTCGAAGTGGAACGCGGTGGGACGCCACTGGACGAGCCACAGCCACGGGTTGGACTCGTAGTTGTGGGGCGAGTCAAGGGTGCGGTGAAAGTCCCACATCTGGTGGTGGTACTGCACCAGCGAGCGCAGCGACTCCGGCAGCCAGGTGAGGCCCTCTCCAGGGTGGTCCTCCGCCCAGCGCCGGCCGTACGACTGCTCGGAGCGGAACCACGGCAGCCAGGAGGCGAGGTAAACGGCGGGTAGCACGGCGACGGTGACCACGAAGGCGGGCACGGCGCGGGCGAACGCCCCCGCGAACCAGCGCTCGACGCCGGCGGCGCGGCGGTCCGCCAGGTCCCACACCACGGACAGCACCAGCAGCGCGGCCATGAACCACAGCCCGGACCACTTGACGCTCACCGACAGCGACAGCGACACGATCGCCGCCAGGCGCCACCAACGCACGCCGGTGCGGGGGCCGAGGCCGGGAAGTGGCGCCCCAGGCGACAGGCCCGCTTGGGCACGGAGCGCATCGGCCGATGCGAGTATCCGGGACCGCGTGCGCGCCCGGTCCACGACCAGCAGGGCGAACCCCGCCACGACAAAGAAGGTGAGGAAGACGTCCAGCAGTGCGGCGCGCGACAGCACTATGTGTACGCCCTCCACGGCGAGCAGCACCCCCGCGACGGCACCGAACACCGTGGAACGCAGCAGGTGGCGCGCGACCAGCGCCACGATCACCACCGTGAGCGTGCCGAGCAGCGCTCCCATGAACCGCCAACCGAACGGCGTGGGGCCGAACAGCTGGATCCCGAGCCCGATCAGCAGTTTGCCAATCAGCGGGTGGACCACGTAGTCACCCTCGGTGGACAGGTGGGAGTAGTCGCCGTTCGCGAAGTCCTGGTTGTCGCCGCCCCAGTCGCCCTCGAAGCCGAGCGTGACGAGCGAATAGGCCCCGCGGGCGTAAAAGACCTCGTCGAACACCAACTGCGTGGGGTACCCGAGGCCCGCGAAGCGCATCATTGCGGCGAGCAGGCCGACCCCGACGGCCATGAGCGCGACGCGCCAGCGCCACAGGGTCTCGTGAATCACAGGCGTCAGCCTAGTTGCGAGCGTCAGCGTCTGGGCGATGACCGCGCTGTGGGACTCTGGAGCCATGACCGGACGGATCGTGCTCGCGGCGACGCCCATTGGCAACTCCGAGGACGCCTCGGCTCGGCTCCGCGACGCGATCGCGAATGCCGACCTGATCGCCGCGGAGGACACGAGGCGGTTGCGCGACCTCGCCCGCAGGCTCGGCGTTGACGTGACGGCGGACGTGGTCGCGGTGCACGACCACAACGAGGCCGATCGCGCCGCGATGCTGGTGCAGCGGGCACTCGCCGGCGCCGCGGTGCTGGTGGTGTCCGACGCGGGCATGCCGACCGTCTCTGACCCCGGCTTCCGGGTAGTCGAGGCCGCCGCCGCCGCCGGCGTCGAGGTCACCGTGTTTCCCGGTCCGAGCGCCGTCCTGACCGCACTCGCGCTGTCGGGCCTGCCCACCGATCGGTTCTGTTTCGAGGGGTTCCTGCCCCGCAAGGCGGGGGAGCGCGCGCGCTCTCTCGCCGCCCTCGCCACGGAGCCGCGCACCATGGTGTTCTTTGAGGCGCCGCACCGGCTGACGGAATCGCTCGTCGCGATGACCGAGCAGTGGGGCTCCGAGAGGGCCGCCGCCGTGTCGCGCGAACTCACCAAGACATACGAAGAGACCCGCCGGGGGCCGCTCTCCGAGCTCGTCGCGTGGTCGCGCGCCGAGTCGCCGAGGGGAGAGATCGTCATCACCGTCGCCGGCCGCCCGGCGCGCGCTGCCTCGATGGACGAGCTGGTGGGCGAGGCCCTGGTGAGGGTCGCGGCGGGAGAGCGCGCCAAGGATGCGGTGGCCGACCTCGCCTCCACCGGGGGGGTGCCCCGCCGGGAGCTCTATGCGGCCGTGCTCGCGGCGCGCGCGGGGGACGCCAGTGGCGCATGACCGGTCGTCGGGATCGCTCGCTGGGGGCGAGCGAGGGGGCCAGCCGCGAGGCGGGCGGTCGCGAGGCCGGCAGTCGCGAGTGGGTCAGCCGCGAGGCCCGCAGTCGCGTGGCCGGCAGTCGCGTGGCGGTCAGCCGCGGGGCCGACAGCGCTCACCGCGCCGCGCACGCACCACGACGCTGACCCTGGTGATCCTGCTCGCCGGGACGGCAGCAGGGGTCGGGGTCGCAGCGACCAAAATGGTGGACCTCGGCGGCTCAGGCCTCGCCGAGTCGACACCGACCGCCGCCCCGACCAACAGCGCGTCGACGGCAGTGGCACCCATCACCGCGCCGGAGCGCGCGCCAGTTACCCCTGAGCCGATGGTCTCCGTCTCGCCCGGTCTCGACATGACCTTGCACTCGCTCGACGACCCCGCCTCAGTGTGGGTGGTGGTGAACAAGGCCCGCGCGATCGATCCGGAGCGGTGGGCGCCGCCCCAGCTCGACTCCGAGGGCGGGGCGGCCCTCGTTCCCGAGGCGTCACGGGCGCTGGTTCGGATGCGGGCGGCTGCGGCCGATACGGGGGCCACGCTGTCGGTGGGTACCGGTTACCGCGCGCACGGCTTCCAGCACTACATCTACGCCGACTACGTCTCGCGGTGGGGACGCGAGCGGGCCGACCGGTTCTCGGCGCGCGCGGGCCACTCGGAGCACCAGACGGGTTGGGCCGTCGACGTGTACGGAAGCCGGGCATGCCGGCTCAAAGAGTGCTTTGCGCAGGAGCCGGCGGGTCAGTGGGTTGCGGCGCACGGCCACGAGTACGGCTTCATCGTCCGCTACCCGCCGGGCACTGAGGCGATCACGGGATACAAGCATGAGCCGTGGCACCTGCGCTACGTGGGAGTCGAGCTCGCGACCGCGATGCACGAACGCGACATCGCGACCATGGAGGAGTTCTTCTCGCTCGACCCCGCGCCCGAGTACGGGTAGCGCGCGGCACCGACTGCCCCCGGCGCACGGCACCGCCTACCCCTCCGCACGGCACCGCCTACCCCTCCGCACGGCCCCCGACCCCGCATCGGGCCGACTTAAGCGGTCACTAGGATGGTCGCCATGTCTCACATCCTCTCTGCAGTCGCATGGCCGTACGCCAACGGTCCGCGTCACATCGGCCACGTGGCCGGGTTCGGCGTGCCCTCCGACGTGTTCAGCCGGTACATGCGCATGGCGGGCGAGGACGTGCTGATGGTGTCCGGCACTGACGAGCACGGCACCCCGATTTTGGTGCAGGCCGAGGGTGAGGGCGTGAGCGCGCTCGAACTCGCCGACCGCTACAACCGCGTGATCGTGGAGGACCTGGTGTCGCTGGGGCTCAGCTACGACCTGTTCACGCGCACCACCACGGGCAACCACTACCAGGTCGCGCAGGCGATGTTCAAGGCCGTGCACGCGAACGGCTACATGATCGAGCAGACCACCCGCGGCGCGATTTCCCCGTCGACCGGTCGCACCCTGCCCGACCGCTACATCGAGGGCACCTGCCCCAT
>JBKBNW010000071.1:0-9860 GCA_046295115.1 Demequina sp. | reverse complement strand
GTGCGCCTGGTGAACACCCGCGTGGACATGCCCGCCCTGGTCGAGGAGTTCGGTCAGGTCAGCCTCGAGGAGATCGACTACCTTCACGAGGGCCAGAACGCCGAGCGCTTCGCGGAGAACTTCGCCGCGGATCCCCGCATCCGGGTGCCCGACGTGGTGTGGGAGCGCACGTCGCGGCGGGTGTTGACGCTCGAGGACGTCACCGCCATCAAGATCACCGACCATGCCGCGCTGCGTGAGGCGGGCATCGACCCGGCGGACGTGGCGCCGGTGTTCGCCGAGGTGATGTTCGACCAGCTCTTCATGCACAGTTTCTTCCACGCGGACCCACACCCCGGCAACCTTTTCATCGCCCCCAGCGCCGATGCGGGGGAGGGGCCGCCATGGCGTCTCACCTTCGTGGACTTTGGCATGATGGGCCACGTCCCGCCGAACCTGCGTGGCTCGCTGCGCGCGCTGATCATCGCGGCGGCCTCGCGCGATGGCAAGGGCATGGTCAACGCCATGAGCGAGGCGGGCGTGCTCCTGCCGAACGCGGACACCGTCGAGCTCGAGCGCGTGATGAGCCACGTCTTCGAGAGGTTTGGCGGGATGGGCTTCGCGGAGTTGCGCGAGCTCGATCCCAAGCAGTTCCGGGACTTCGCCCTGGAGTTCAGCGACGTGATCCTCACCCTGCCGTTCCAGCTGCCCGAGGACTTTCTGCTGGTGGGGCGCGCGGTGTCCCTTACTTCGGGGGTGTGCAGCGCCCTCAACCCGGCGTACAACCTGTGGGACTCGGTCGAGCCGTATGCGCAGACGTTGCTGCGCGCGGAGGGCGGCAAGTTTGCCGGCGACTTCGCCCGGGAGGGCATGGAGTTGCTGGCCCTCGCTTGGCGGCTACCCCGTCGCATCGATGCGGTGCTGACGCGCGCGGAGGACGGCACCTTGGCAGTGACGGCGCCCACCCTTGAGACGGCCGTCACCAGGGTGGAGCGCGCGGCCAGGCGTGGCGTCTCCGCGATGGTGTTTAGTGGGCTGCTGATCGCAGGCGCCGTGGTGCGCCCCGAGGAACCGGGCCTCAGTACCGTGTTGATGGTCGCATCGGCGCTCCCGCTGTTGCACGTGCTGTTCGGGGGCCGCTCGCGGGGCTGAGGTGCGCACGCTGCCACCTAGAGCGGTCGCGCCGCCCTGGCCGCCACCCTCGAGTCCGACGTCGACATGCGCACCTTCTTCGCTAATGCCCCTGCCATGAACCCCTCGGCCGCTCTCATCACCGGCGTGATCTGCGGTGTACGGGTCGAGCAGATCGCGGACCCGCTCATGAAGCAGATCCGGTGGATGGACAAGCTCGTGGACGAGGTGGCGCGGGGCAAGAAGATGCAGTCGATTCTGCGCACTCCCGCGTGATGCGCGATCCAGGCAGCGCCTGCGCCCGGTAGCGTGCTGCCTAGCATCTACGACCCGGCCGCGCGCCCGGTCCGCCCCTAGACGACGACGGGACTCACGTGGCAAAGCTGTACTTCCGATACGGGGCGATGAACTCGTCCAAGTCCGCGCTGCTGCTGACCGCCGCCTACAACTATGAAGAGCGCGACCAGCGCCCCGTCATCGTCAAGCCAGGAGTGGACACCAAGGCCGGACGCTCGGTGTCCTCGCGCATCGGCGTCGAGCGACCGGTGGACGTGCTCCTGGACACCTCCGACTCCCTCGAGGCGGCGGTCACCGCCCATGCGCCGCTATCCGAGATCGACGCGATCTTCATCGACGAGGCGCAGTTCTTGACGCCTGCTCAGGTGGACGAGGCCTTCTCTATCGCGGTCACCGGGGGAGTGCCGGTGCTCTGCTACGGCCTGCGAGGCGACTTCACCACGCGCTCCTTCCCTGGCTCGCTGCGCCTGCTCGAGATCTCGCACTCGATCGAGGAGCTCAAGACCATCTGCCGGTGCGGGTCCAAGGCGATGTTCAACGCGCGGATCGTGGGCGGAGTGTTTGTGAGTCACGGCGCGCAGGTCGCGATCGACGGCCAGCACGCCGAGTATGAGTCGTTGTGCGGGCGGTGCTACCTCGCCAAGGTTGGCCCGCTGCGGGCGGGCGCCGAGTCTTAAGGCTCAGCCGGCTGCCCGGGTGACGAGCGTGCGCACCTGCGCCAGCGCATCGGCCGAAAGCTCGCTGACCGCATAGGAGGTGGGCCAAAACCCGCCCTCGTCCAACGCCGCCTCCGCGGTGAAGCCGAACGTCGAGAATCGCTCGGCGTCGTCGCTACCGCTACGAAAGAAGCACACGACCTTGAAGCCGCGCGCGTACGCGGGTTGGCCGTACCAAAGCTTGGGGCGCAGGTCGGGCGCGACCTCCGTCACGATCGCGTGAATGCGACCTGCCAGGGATCTGTCCGGCTCGGGCATGCCTTCGATCTTGGCGAGCACATCCGCCTCGTCGGAGGCTGCCTTGCGACCGCGGCCCTGCTGAGACTCCTTACGCAGCTCCGCCGCCCGTTGCTTCATGGCGTCCCGTTCGGCTTTCGAGAGCCCCGTCTGCTCGTCGGGCATCGTCGCATCACTCCTCGTGCAGTGGAACACCGTCCCTCGTCACGCTAGTGGTGAACGAGGAACGGTGCCTTACAAACGCCGGGAGATCCGTCAGTAGCGCGGCTTGCGCGGCGGCCGATCGTCACGGTCACTGCGCTGTCCGGTCCCGCCGCGTGGGCCGTCCGGGCCACGCGGCGCCGAGCGGCGACCGCCGGGCGCGCCGCCGTCCGCCTTGAGCTCGATGAGGTGGCCGCTGATGCGCGTGCGCTCCAACTTGCGCAGGGTGTCCTGCGGCAGCTCCGCAGGGAGGTCTACCAGCGAGAAGTTGGGGAAGATGCGGATCTGGCCAAAGTCGTCGCGGTTGAGTCCACCCTCGTTCGCGATTGCGCCCACGATCTGGCGCGGCTCGACCTTGTGGCGCTTGCCCACCGCGATGCGGTACGTCGTGAGCGGCCCCGACGTGCCGCGGCGGTTGCGCTCGCCACGGTCGGGCCGGCCCGTCGCGTCCTTGCCGCCTCGGAACTCTTCGCGCTTGGGCTCGGCCGCGGGGTCCAGCAACAGGGGAGTGTCGCCTTGCGCGACCACCGCGAGGGCGGCAGCCACATCCGCCTCGGGAACGTCGTGGTGTTCGACGTAGTGGCCGATGATGTCGCGGAACCGGTCGATGCGCTCCGTCATTCCGAGCGCCTCGGTGATGGCGTCATCGAACCGCGTGAGCCGGGTGGCGTTGACGTCATCCACGCTCGGCAGGTGCATCTGTGTGAGGGGTTGGCGCGTGGCCCGCTCGATCGCGCCCAGCGTGCGGCGCTCCCGCGGGGTCACGAAGCTGATCGCGTCGCCGGTGCGCCCGGCGCGGCCGGTGCGGCCCACGCGGTGCACATAGGACTCGGTGTCGATCGGTAGGTCGTAGTTCACGACGTGAGAGATGCGGTCCACGTCGAGGCCGCGGGCCGCGACGTCCGTTGCGACCAGGATGTCGAGCTTGCCGTCCTTCAGTTGCTTCACGGTCCGCTCGCGCTGCGCCTGTACGACGTCGCCGCTGATGGCCGCCGCCGTGTACCCACGCGCGCGGAGCTTTTCTGCCAGAGTCTCCGTCTCGTTCTTGGTACGCGTGAACACGATCATCGCCTCGAAGTTCTCGACCTCGAGAATGCGCGTCAGGGCGTCCACCTTCTGCGGGTAAGACACGATCAGGTAGCGCTGGGTGAGGTTGGTGGACGTCGTGGTCTTCTTCTTGACCGAGATCTCCTCCGGATCGCGCAGGTACTTTGCGCTCAGCCGGCGGATCTGCGCAGGCATGGTCGCGGAGAACATCGCGACCTGCTTGTCCACGGGGGTCTTCGCGAGGATCGTCTCGACGTCCTCCGCAAAGCCCATCTTGAGCATCTCGTCGGCCTCGTCGAGCACCAGGAACGCGAGCTCAGAGAGGTCCAGCGTGCCCTTGTCGAGGTGGTCCATGATGCGGCCGGGCGTGCCCACCACGATGTGGACGCCGCGGCGCAGCGCGGACAGCTGGACGCCGTAGCCCTGGCCGCCGTAGACGGGCAGGATGTGCATCGACTTGCTGTGACCCGCGTACTGCTCAAAGGCCTCGCACACCTGCAGAGCGAGCTCACGGGTGGGGGCGAGCACGAGGGCCTGCGGCTTCTTCTTGGAGGTGTCGAGTCGCTCGAGGATGGGCAGCGCGAACGCGGCGGTCTTGCCCGTTCCGGTCTGCGCGAGGCCGACGACGTCGCGGCCCGCGAGGAGGGTGGGGATGGTCGCGGCCTGGATCGCGCTGGGCTCCTCGTAGCCGACGGCGCTGAGCGCCTTCAGCACGGCGGCGCCAAGGCCGAGGTCCGCGAACGTCAGGCGTTCGGGGTCGGGGACCACCTCTGCGGTGGCGGCGGTGTCGGTCGGCGCGCTGTCGGAGGGCGTCGTGTCGGCGGGCGCGGCGTCGGCGGGATCGGGATTGTCCGCAGACGGAGAGTTGTCGAAATTGTCGGTCATGTCAGAAGGCATGGCTCTACGGTAGTGCCGTCAGGCCGTGTCGACCGGACGAGCACGCCCGGAATGGGACCGATGCGCGTGTGATGGGCGTGATCCGACCACGGGGGCTCATTCGGTTTTCGCCGTCGCAGTCGCGAATGCACTGGTGATGCGCTCTTCCGGCGCAGGCGGCGCAGGGGGCACGAAGGCTCCCACATCAGTGGCCACGTACTCGAGGTGCCACCACTCAGGCTTGACGCCACCGGGCCGTGCCCACACGGGGTTCACCCAGCCATACTCGGCGCCGTTTGCGGAGAGCCAGCGCGCGGACGGCTGGTCCAGGTCCACGGCCATGCCCCAGCCGTGGTTCGACGTGCCAGGGCGCGCGGCGGTGGCAGGCTTGAGCGCGCGGGTGCGGACCTGCAACCCATACGAGCGGTACGAATCCGTCATCACCAGGTTCGTCCCGGTGGCGGCGACGTACGCCTCGTTCGCCCGCTCAAGGGACAGCGCGGCGTCACATTGCAGGCGGTGTCCTGGCGCGAAGTCGACCTCGCACAGACTGTCGAAGTCGAGCGCGCCGTTCGAGCCGACCACCCCGGCGGGCTGGCCTGTCCAACCGTTTGCGCGGGCCTGGACTGCATCCAGGTTCGCCTGCACGTGCTCTTCGCGGGCCGTCGCGACGTGCTTCTCGTGCGCCTCGAGCACACTCTCGTTGCGAGCGTCGATCGCCGTGTTCTCCCGGTCGATCCACTCCTCGTGTGTGCCGCGCAGGGATTCCATCGCGGCGTCGAAGTCCACCCGGGCGGAGACCACGCTGTCGAACTCGCTGACGACCCGGTCCGGCTCCGCGCGGTTCACCTGCTCGGCAGTGGCAGAGGCGCTCATGAGACCTACTAGGGCGCGCTCGGCAATCTGGATGGCGGCCTCGTCGATCACGCGATCACCGACCTCGTCGATGGTGATGGTCGCATGCGCGCCCGCCGATTCTGCGCTTAGCACGGCGGCGTCGAGTAGCAGCAGGGTGTCCCCGTGCTCCGCCGCGAGCGTCGCCTCCGACAGCGCTGAGGCGCCGCCGTCGAGGGCTGCGAGCGCGACGTCGAGCGCCCGCGATGCCTCTTCGAGCCGGGTGAGCGCTCCCCGCGCCTCGTCGGCGCTGTTGGTCTCGCCCGCGAGCACCCGAGCGACCTCGACCTCTTCGAGCAGGTCGATGAGCGCGGCCGATGCGGGGGCGGTCCGCGTGGATTGGGGTTCGTCCGGCTGAGCCGTGGGCGCCTCATCGTCCTCAGCGGCGGCGACTGCTGGGCGCGGCGGGTTCGCATCGCTCGGCGTCTCCGCGGCGCTGGGTTCGGGCGAGGCCTCTGCGAGATCCGCCACCAGGCCAGCCGCCTCACGGGCCACGCCAGTGGCTTCCGCGACGGTCCCACCTTCGGCTATGACCTCCGCCGCGATGGGTTCGAGGTCGACGACGATCCCGCTACGCGCTGCCTCGTCCGCGGCCTCCTGCGTCGCAGAGCTCAGCGCGTGCGCAGCGGCGGCCACGCGGGCCTCGTCGACCACGCGCTCCGCGTCGCGCACTGCTCCGTGCGCCTCCGCGAGGGACTCCTCGAGAGCCGCTCGCTTGGTGTCGATCTCGTGCGCGGCGGCGCGCGCCTCGCCGACCGCGATGCGGGTGTCGATGGCGTGTGCGCCGTACGCGCCCACGAATCCGACGCTGAAACATGTCAGAACGATGGCGCCGGCAAGGCTGCGGGCGGGACGTGCGATTCGGGTCATGGAGGGGGTGGTGATCGGTGCAGGGACATGCGTGGCGGACCGGGAAGACTCCGCACAGCGCAAGACCCCGAGGCGCGTCGCCACGGGGTCTCGATGTCGATCAGTCTCGGTGATGCCACCGGGCTGGCCCGGGCGGTGTTCCACGCCGCGAGGATCGGCTCGCGAGCGAGCGACCTTCCCAGCATCGCGAGACTATGCGACGGGGAGTGAACGGATGGGGACCCGGTCGCGTTCCCTGCGCCTGTGCGTGGTCGTGACTCACGGGGGTGTTCGGCATGCACCCTCGGTCGGCGCGGCGATACGCTTCCCCCAAGGCGAGGGGGGTTGCCGTGACAGTTGCGCCAGTGGCGTTGAGCATCATCGTGCCTACTTTCAACGAAGCGGGGAACGTCACTGAACTGGTGCGCCGCACTGCGGTCGCACTGGAAGGCATGAGTGTCGAGATCGTGTTCGTCGACGACAGCACCGACCACACCCCTGATGTTGTCGCGGACGTGGCCCGCTCTGCCCCATTCCCGGTGCGGCTGGCTCATCGCGACCACCCAGTCGGTGGCCTCGGCGGCGCGGTGGTGGAGGGTATCGCCATGGCGGCCTCAGACGTGTGCGTCGTGATGGACGGTGATCTTCAGCACCCTCCCGAGCAGATCCGCGCGCTCTACACCCGTTATGTCACGGGCGGGGTAGACGTGGTGGTCGCGTCACGCTACGCCGTCGGCGGGTCTTCCGGTGGATTGGCTGACCGGGCGCGCGCCGTCGTATCGCGCGCATCGACCGTTCTCACCAAGGCGATGTTCCCCCGGAGGCTCGCCCACGTGACGGACCCGATGACGGGGTTCTTCCTGCTTGACCGGGGTGCGGTCGAGTGGGCCGATCTGCGCCCGCGTGGCTTCAAGATCTTGCTGGAGATCCTGGCGCGCCGAGCCCTGCGGGTGGCTGAGGTTCCGTTTGTCTTCGAGGAGCGCTTCGCGGGTGAGTCGAAGGCATCGGTACGTCAGGGAGTGCACTTCTTGACCCAGCTCGCGGCGCTCCGCTTTGGCAAAATGTCCGGCTTCGCGCTGATCGGAGCAGGCGGCGCGATCGCAAACCTCGTGATCATGTGGGCCCTGATACACCTGGGAACGCCCTACCTGGTGGCGGCGATTGTTGCCGCCGAAGTCACCATCGTGACCAACTTCTTACTGCAAGACCGGTTCGTTTTCCGAGACATGCGAGAGCACGCGGCGCCCGCGGGGGCACGATTCGCAGCGTCCTTCGCTTTCAACAATGCCGAGGCGCTGATCCGTATCCCAGTACTCGCGTGGATGGTGGAGGCGCTGCACGTGCAGAGCATCGTGGCGGCGGCCATCACGCTTGCGGTGGCCTTCGTGGTGCGGTTCGTGTTCCACTCCCTCGTGGTCTACGCGCCACGCCGGTCCGAGCGGCAGCCCAGCCAGCGGCCGGCCTCAGCGCACCAGCATCGAGTCGATATCGAGCGCGATCATGTGAGCGAAGAACCATAGGTTGATCACGATCAGCGGGCCGAGCACGATCACGAGTGCGCGACGACTGCCCAGGAACGCGAGCGCGCCCAAGGCGGCATGAATAAACAGCATGGCCGGGTAAGCCGTGCGGAACGCGACTGCTTGCGCAGTGACTGCGACTGCTACCCATGCCGCGACTGCCCCGACGGCAATGCCGCCGATCACCGCCAACAGGGGCGAGCCCATGGTGCGGTGTCGCCACAGCAGGACCATGCCTGCCGCGAGAGCAAGCATCAGCGCACCAACGAGCAGCTCGATCCAGGTGGGTGCCGCAACCACGTTGCGCACGTACTCGGTGGGCAACCACAGGTAGGTCACGGCCGACCTTGCCAGGGCTAGCGGTCCCGCATCGGGCAGGGCAGGGAAGTCGTATCCGGCACGTTCGACGGCCGCCCGCGCAGTGACGTCCCCGTAGAGCACGACATTGCGCACCATCCACCACCCGGAGACCGCCGCCGTCACGAGGGTGACCACGACGAGTTCGCGAAAGCGCCGCTGCCACAGCAGTAACACGCCGAGGGCCACCACGAAGGGCCACGCCGTGACCTTGGTGAGGAGGGCGAGGCCGAGCAGTGTGCCCGTCAATACGGCCGCCCAGAACCGACGCGGCCGGGGTGTGACGGCGGTCAGAACGGCACCGGTGCCCCACACGAGTGCCAACGTGTCGTTCTGGACGGAACTCGACACCGCGAGCAGCATCGGATTGAGCACGGCGGCCGCGACCGCGATGAGCCCGACCCCCGGGTGCGTCTTCAGCGTGCGCTGAGCGATGGCCCCAAGCAACAGCCCAAGTGTCAGAAGCTGGACGACTCCGAGTGCTCGGGCGGCGTAGAAGGCCGCCATCTCTGACCCGAGCAGGGAAAAGGGTGCCGTGATGAGCGCGTACACCACGTATGCGACGGGGCCCATCTGCGCTTCGTAGGAAGTTCCGGGCTCGCCGATCGTCGGCATCCGGCCGTGGTCGCGGTAGAACTCGACATTGAGCCAATGTGCGGGCTCGTCATACGGAAGTCCGGCGGGGACGAGCGCCACGAAGGCGGCGCCGACGATGGCTCCGGCCACCCACGCAGGCCACGTCTCGCGCGCGACGCGCGACAGTTCGGCGACGGGCGTGCCCCTGCTGGACTCGGCGGCCATGCGCTCAAAGTAGCGGATGGGCGCGCGGCATCAACAGACCGGGCGGCTATGACAGTCGCCGTGCCGGCAGGCTCAGTTCGACGAATGCGATGGCGTACGGGCCGGCTCTGGGTACACGTCCTGGGACGGTGGGCGCAGCACGATCGCGTGGTGCAGGATCGCCGCGACTGCGAGGCCGATGCCTGCGATCACGGCGACCGTGGTGGCCACGGTCGTGAGTCCCTGGGCCGGGTCCAGGAACGGGTAGGGCACCCAGCCATCCACAGTCGCGCGGATGAGGAGATAGCCGATCCATCCCGCAGGGACCACGAGTACGGTCCACAGCGTGCTGAGGGGAAGACGCACTGGCCTACCGATCAGCAACCAGTCGGCCACCATGACCGCGCCGGCCCCGCCGTGCAACACCATGTTGGCCCACGGGAACACGGGGGTCGCCACGCCGGCCAGTAGGTACCAGTACACCGCCCCGGTGATCACGCCGTAGGTCGCGGCATTCACCCGAAAGAGCGAGACCCACCGTGCCTCCTCAACACCCGAGAACGCCGCGGCCACGAGCGCCACCACCGCGACGAGAGCCGCAAGGGGAGTGAAGTAGCCGGGTAACTGAGCCCATGTGAAGGTGCCGTAGGTGAGGTCAGCCCAGGCCTGCACGCAGAGCGCTGCGCCAATCGCGGCCGCCGCGCCAAGGCGCACGGTGGATATGGCGGCCGCATTGCTCACAGCTCAAGACTTTACCCTCACTTGACCGACGCGTGAACAAGCCGCGCGGAGGTCGTGAGCCGCCTCGATGATGCCGACCGGGTGGGGATTCACTGGGGTCGTGTGACACGCTGACTGGGTGAGAGGTCCGGAGTCCGCAAGCGCATCGCCCGCAGGTCCGCGGAGCCAGGGCGACTCGGGGGACGTGTGGGTGCACGCTCCCACGGGTGAACGGTACTGGGGTCGGTACGGCGCG
>JBKBNW010000070.1:0-10141 GCA_046295115.1 Demequina sp. | reverse complement strand
GCTGCGCGGCGCGTGCACACACACGCCTCATCGTCACCGGGTCGCCGCCGTGGAACCCGCACGCGACGTTGGCGCTGGTCACCGATTCCAGCAATGCATCGTCGTCGGTCAGCGACCAACGCCCGAACCCCTCGCCGAGGTCGGCATTCAGGTCGATGACTCGTGCGTCGCTCACGTTCTCAACGTAGCGCGCCTGGTGCCGGCTGACCACGCCTGCCAATCAACGGTCAGTTCCGAAGTAACAGGCACACCTCTACCCTGCCCTCGAGCCCGAGAGGACCCTCGACCGGGGGCTCGGGAGAGTTCTCGTACCAGCAATCCCACCGGTCCGGGCCGGCGCCGCCCCCCGGTGTGATCGCGTAGTCCAGGCCCCGGGAGTCTCCCCATTCCATCAACTCCCGGGTGAGTCCGCCGATCCACGCGTACGGGCCGCGCTGCTCAGCGACTGCGTACAGCCCGGCCTCGAAGCGACCCACCGCGTAGCGGTCGCGCACGCGCGGCACGTTCATGACGGCGTGCGCCACCTCGACCGTGAATGGAGAATCGAGCGACACGGACCGGTACCGGATCACGCCCGCGCCCGTCACCTCGGCGCCCCGCTGTTCAAGGTAGGCGTCGAGCTCGGCGAACGCCGGGCCCACGCGCGCGGGCAACTCGCCCATGACTGTGTGCACCGGCAGTGCAATGTAATCGACGGCCTTGCGCCGTTCGACCCTGAAATCTGCCATACCCCCAGGTTAGACGCGCATCGGCCTCCTGCACCAGGGCCGTGTGAGACCGCCACCGCCAGCAGCTAACTCGAGCGGTACTCGGGGTTGGGATGCCCAAAGTGCTCGCCGGAGCTCCAGGCCTCGACCGAGTTGCCCCCTGCGGGGAAGCCGCCACTGGCCTTGAGCCACGCCGCGGTATGCATGAGGTTCCACGCCATAAAGGTGACGTTCTTCTGGGTGAACTCGGTTTCGGGGCCGCCGCTGCCTTCGTCGAGGTAGGACGGCCCGGGACCCACGGGGCCTAGCCACGCCGCATCGGCGCCCGGCGGAATCGTGTACCCAAGGTGCTGCAGCGAGTAGATGAGGTTCATCGAGATGTGCTTAGCGCCGTCCTCGTTGCCCGTCACGATCACGCCGCCGGTCCGACCGTAGAACAGGGACTGACCGCGGTCGTTGGTGTCGCCCGAGTGCGCGTAGAGCCGCTCGATGAGCCGCGTCGCGACCGACGACTTCTCCCCCAACCAGATCGGGGTGCCGATGACGAGGATGTCGGCGGGCAGGATCCGCTCCGCGAGCGCGGGCCAGTCGTCCACCTCCTGGTTGCCGCCAGGGACGTCCTCGCGCATGTCGGGGTTGACGCCCGGGGCGACATCGAAGTCGACGAGTCGGATCTGGTCGACCTCCACGCCCTGGCCTTCCATGATCGCGATCGAGTCCTCCATCAGACCCTGCGTATGGCTGAGCGCGGGGCTGGGCTTGAGTGTGCAGTTCACGAAGACGGCCTTGAGGCCGCTGAAGTCCGTCGTGGTCTCGGTCATCGGTGACACCTCCTCAAAGGTGACACGCCCATTGGCCGCCTTCTATTCCGGCCTAGACGTCGACCACCCTCGCGCGGCGGGCACGACCTTGCGCCCACGCGTTCTTCTCGCGGGTCGCCAGCATCGCGACGATTCCCCAGAACCCCAGGTCGTCGATGAGTCCCACGGGCCCAAAAAACAGCTCCGGGATGAGGTCGATCGGGATCATCGTGTAGATCACCGCGGCGACCGCGGTCACCCACGTGAGCGGCGCGAGTTTGTGCTCTCCGCGTCGCACTGCTCGCAAGAACTTCCACCACATGGCGTACCTCCTGGGGTTCGGACGCCTCAACGGTAACCCCGGTAGGCCAGGCGGATGGGTTGGGTTAGCGGTGCGCGGGGGCTTGCCAGGCAATCAGGCCGATGCGCGTGCCGGCCAGTCCCCCCGAGCGCCCCCAGCGCGAGTCCCCTAGGCGCGGAGCCCCGCCAAGCGCATCGGCCCTATGGCTGCGTAACCTCGCGCAACATGCCCGAGCTCACGTCGAACACGAAGCCGCGGACCTGGGTGGTGTCGACGAGAAACGGGTTGTGACGCAGTCGCGCCATCGACTGGCGCAGGTCGCGGTCCAGGTTGGTGAACGACTCGGGCGACCAGGTGGGCTTGAAGCCGGTCTCCGCGAGCAACTCGTTGCGCAGCTCGTCGTCGGTGAAGGTGAGCGCGCCGCAGTCGGTGTGGTGGATCAGGATGATCTCGCGCGTGCCCAGCTTGCGCTGCGAGATCACCAGCGAGCGGATCATGTCGTCGGTGATCACGCCGCCCGCGTTCCGCATCACGTGCGCGTCGCCAATCTCCAGTCCGAGCATCGCAAACGTGTCAAGACGCGAGTCCATGCAGGCCACGACGGCGAGCTTGCGACGCGGGGGCAGCGGGCGGTCCGCGATGTACGACTCCGCGTAGCGCGCGTTGTTCTCGATCAGCTCATCGGCGATGCTCATGTGGGTCTCCTCCGGGGTGGGCGTTCACCGAGTATTGTGCACGACGCCGGATGCGGGGCCGGTCCGGGCCGGTCTGTGCCGAGCCACGACCCGTGCCACCATGAGGCCATGTCACGCATCTTCATCACCGGATCCTCCCAAGGCATAGGCGCGGAGTGCGCCCGCCAACTCCTCGAGCTTGGCCACGACGTGGTGCTGCACGGCCGCGACGACGCCAGGGCTGCGGCCGCGCTCGACGCGAATCCCGGCGCCATGGCCGTGGTGACCGGCGACCTGGCGAGCGTCGAGCAGACCGTCGCCCTCGCATCGGCCGCGAACGGGCACGGCCCGTATGACGTGGTCATTCACAATGCCGCGGTGGGCGGCGACTCCCCTGAGCGCATCCAGACCGCGGACGGTCTCGAGCGCATCTTCCACATCAACGTGGTCGCGCCCTACCTGCTGACGGCGCTCATGCCGGTCGCGGACCGCATGGTCTACCTGACCTCGGGCCTCGAATCGGAGGGCCACTGGAATCCGTACGACGTCCAGGGCGTCACGCGCGACTGGAACGGCAAGCAGGCCTACTCCGACTCCAAGCTTCACCTGTCGATGCTGGCAATCGAGGTCGCGGCGCGGCACCCAGAGGCCGCCGTGAACGTGGTCGACCCGGGCTGGATACGCACCAACATGGGCGGCGCGGAGGCGTGGGACCCGGTCGAGTTAGGCGCCGAGACGCAGGTGTGGCTCGCCACCTCGGAGGCGTCGGCTGCAACTGCCACGGGGCGATACCTGAAGCGCCGCGAGGAGCTCGAGCCGAACCCCGCCGTGCGCGATGCCGATGCGCGGGCCGCCCTGGTCTACGAACTCACCAAGCTGACCGGCATCGCGCTGCCGTAAGGCCACGGACATGCGAACGGCCCCCCGTCCCCGTGAGGGGGCGAGGGGCCGATGCGGTCGCCCGGGGCGGCGTCGAACTAGCGGGCGCCTGCGCGGCGCTTGTTCCACACGTCGAATGCCACTGCGAGCAGCAGCACCATGCCCTTGACGAGGTACTGCGTTGACTGCTGGGCTCCGAGCAGCTGCATGCCGTTGGTCATGACGGCCATGATCAGGCCACCGACGATCGCGCCGGTCACGCGACCGACACCGCCGGTCACGGCCGCGCCACCGATGAACGAGGCGGCGATCGCGTCGAGCTCGAAGAGGTTTCCGGCTCCCGGCTGGGCGCCGTTGGTGCGGGACGAGAAGATCACGCCCGCCACACCGGCGAGGAAGCCCATGTTCAGCATGATGCCAAAGTTGACCCACTTGACCTTGACGCCAGACAGCGTCGCGGCCGTGAGGTTGCCGCCGATGGCATACACGTGGCGGCCGAACACGGTGCGGGTCGTCACCAGCGTGTAGACGATCACGAGCACCGCGAGGATGATCAGCACGTTAGGCAGGCCGCGCGAGTTCGCCAGCTGCCACCCGAACCACATCACGATCGCGCCGACAGCGACCAGCTTGAGGATGAACAGCGGCGTCGCCGCGACATCCTGCTTGTACGCGACCGCCGCACGGCGCGAACGGATCTGCGCGACGACAAAGCCCGCAACGGCGATCGCGAAGATGACCACCGTAAAGACGTCGAAGCCGTCGCCTCCGAGCAGGCCGTTCTGGAACCCGTTGGCGATTTTGCCGTAGGCGGACGGGAAGGGGGACAGCGAGATGTTCTCGAGCACCCGGAAGGTCAGACCACGGAACAGCAACATGCCGGCCAGCGTGGTGATGAACGCCGGGATGCCGACGAAGGCCACCCAGAATCCTTGCCACGCTCCTGCCAGGATGCCCACCCCGACCGCGGCGAGCACGCCCACGTACCAGGGCAAACCTTCCTTGATGAGCAGCACTGCGGCGACACCTCCGGCGAGCGCCGCGATGGATCCCACCGACAGGTCGATGTGGCCGCCGATGATGACGATGACCATGCCGATCGCCAGCACCAAGATGTGGGCGTACTGCAGGACGATGTTCGTCAGGTTGCCCGGATCGAGAAGCGTGCCATCCGTCAGGGCTGTGAACAGCGCGATGATCGCCACGAAGGCAACCACGATTCCGCTCTGGCGCAGGTTGCGCATCACCAGTTCGCGGATGTTGGTAATCCCGGTCATGAGTTGTTCTCCTCAGCGCTGGCACCCGCGGGGGCCTTGGCGTCTCTCTCCTGTGTCATCAGCGTCATCAGGGCTTCTGGCGTCGCTTCTTGGGCGTTCATGACGCCGGTGATGCGGCCGAAGGCCAGGGTGTAGATGCGGTCGCACGTGCCGAGCAGTTCGGGGAGCTCGGACGAGATCACGATCACGCCCTTGCCCTCCGCCGCCAGCTTGTTGACGATCGTGTAGATCTCGAACTTGGCACCCACGTCGATGCCCCGGGTCGGCTCGTCGAGGATCATCACGTCGGCGTCGGTGTACATCCACTTGCTGAGGACGACCTTCTGCTGGTTGCCGCCCGACAGGTTGCCCGCCTTCTGCAGCACCGTCGGAGTCTTAATGTTCATCGACCCGCGGTACTGCTCAGCGACCTTGAGCTCCTCGTTGCCGTTCACGAAGCCACGAGTGGTGAGCTTGAACAGCGCTGCCGACGACACGTTGCGCCGCACGTCCTCGATGAGGTTGAGGCCGTACTTCTTGCGGTCCTCCGTGGCGTACGCGATGCCGTTGCCGATGGACTCGGATACGGAGCGGGTCTGGATCTCCTCGCCCCGCTTGTACACGGTGCCCGTGGCACCACGGCCGTAGGTGCGGCCGAAGAGGCTCATTGCCAGCTCCGTGCGGCCAGCGCCCATGAGGCCGGCGATGCCGACCACCTCGCCCGCGCGCACATTGAAGCTCGCCCCGTCGACGACGACGCGGCCCGGCTGCGTGGGGTGATACACAGTCCAGTCCTCGACGCGGAACAGTTCCTCGCCGATCTCGTGGTCGATGCGCTCCGGGTAGCGGTGTTCGAGGTCGCGGCCCACCATGCCGCGGATGATCCGGTCCTGCGTCGCGTCGGGCTCGGACATGTCGATGGTCTCGATGGTCTTGCCGTCACGGATGATCGTGGTGCGGTCAGCGATCGCCTCGATCTCCCCCAGCTTGTGGGAAATCATGATCGAGGTGATGCCGCGCCCCTTCAACTGACGCAGCAGGTCTAGCAGATGCGCAGAGTCGGTGTCGTTGAGGGCGGCCGTAGGCTCGTCGAGGATCAACAGCCGCACGTCCTTGGACAGCGCCTTCGCGATCTCGATGAGTTGCTGCTTGCCCACGCCGAGCGTGCCGACGGTGGTGACCGGGTTCTCATGCAGCCCGACCTGATCCATGAGGTCTTTCGCCTCGTGGTTGGCGCGGTTCCAGTCGATGAGCCCCAGCCTGTTGCGGCGCTCGTTACCCAGGAAGATGTTCTCCGCAACGGTGAGGTGCGGGACCAAAGCGAGCTCCTGGTGGATGATCACCACGCCGGCGTGCTCGGATTCGTTGATGCTCGAGAACCGGGCCTCTTCACCGTCGAAGACGATGTCGCCCTCGTAGGTGCCGTGAGGGTAGACCCCGGACAGCACCTTCATCAGCGTCGACTTACCGGCGCCGTTTTCGCCGCAGATGGCGTGGATCTCGCCCGCTTCGACGTGGAGTTCCACGTCGGAGAGCGCCTTCACGCCTGGAAACGTTTTGGAGATTCTGCGCATCTCCAGGATGTTGCGAGCCATCGGTCCTCTCCAGTGATGACACGGGTGGCCGCGGTACCGACCCCTCCCGAAGGAGGGGCCGGCACCGCGGGTCAAGCGGGTGGGCCGAGGTTACTCGGCGACGCCCGACTCGACCTCTTCTGCACTCCAGTAGCCCGAGTCAACGAGCAGTTCCTGGATGTTGTCCGTGTAGATGATGTCGGACTCGAGGAGGAACGACGGCACGACCTTCATGCCGTTGTCGTACGTGTCCGTGTCGTTGGCCTCAGGCTCGCCGCCGCTCAGGTACGCGTCCGTCGCAATGACGGCCTGGTCGGCCAGCTTGCGGGTGTCCTTGAAGATGGTCGCGAACTGCACGCCATCGGCGATGAGCTTGATCGACGCGATCTCGGCGTCCTGACCGGAGACGACCGGCAGGCCGTCCGCGATCGAGGGGCCGTAGCCCGCGTTCTGCAGGGCGGTGATGATGCCGCGCGACAGGCCGTCGTAAGGCGACAGCACGCCGTGCAGTTCCAGGTCGGTGCCCGTGTAGGTCGACGTCAGCAGGTCTTCCATGCGCTTCTGCGCGGTTTCCTGCTGCCAGCGCAGGATGTTGGTCTGCTCGATGTCGGTCTGGTTCGACGGGACCGTAAGGGTGCCGTCTTCCATGTAGGGCTCGAGCGTGTCCATGGCGCCTGCGTAGAAGAAGTGCGCGTTGTTGTCGTCCAGCGAGCCGGCGAACAGTTCGATATTGAAGGGTCCCTCAGCGTCGCCCTCCGAACCGTCCTGGTTGAGAACGCCCAGGCCCACGAGGAGCGAGGTCGCCTGCTGCACGCCGACGTTGTAGTTGTCGAACGTCACGTAGAAGTCGACGTTCTCAGAGTCGCGGATCAGGCGGTCGTAAGAGATGACGGGAATGCCCGCCGCCGCCGCTGCCTCGAGCTGCGGCGCGAGCGCCGTGCCGTCGATCGCCGCGATGATGAGCGCCTCGACGCCGTTGGTGATCATCTGGTCGATCTGCTGCGACTGCGTGGGGATGTCGTCGTTCGCGAACTGGAGCTCCACCTCGTAGCCGAGTTCGATGAGCCCGGATTCGACGGCCTCGCCGTCGGCGATCCAGCGCTCCGAAGTCTGGGTGGGCATCGCGACGCCGACCAGGCCGCCTTCGCTAACCTCGCCGCCACCCGCGGTTGAACCATCGGTGGGGTCTTCGGTGCTGCCTGCACCACCACCGCTGCATGCAGCGAGCGTGAACGCCATTGCGGCGCCTGCGGCTGCGGCAAAGAACTTCTTCGCCTTCATTTCTCCTCCTTGAGATCGGGTCCGCAACATTGCGAGCCCTTGTGCCCGCTCATTATGTTCACGTTCACATCGCAGAGTCAATTCCGCTAGGTCACGATTCAGTCACTTTCATCTAAGTCCCGCTAAAACGGTCTTACCAGGGATGATGCGAGCCCTTAAAGCGCGCTAGCCGTCAGCGGCGGCGCGGCGGTGGTGTCGCGCACCACCAACTCGGGCCTCAACTCCCGCGTCCCGCGAGTGTCCGCACCCTCGAGCCGCGCCACCATCAAGTCGACGGCAAGGCGTCCGACAGCGGCGAAGTCTTGCTTCACCGTCGTCAGCGGCGGAAGGCTGTGGCGCGCCTCAGCGGTGTCATCGAAACCCACCACCGAGACGTCGTGCGGAACTGATCGGCCCGCGTCTGACAGCGCGTGGATCACGCCAAAGGCCATCTGGTCGTTGGCGCAGAACACCGCCGTGGCGGTGGGATCGAGCCGCTCACCTGCCGCGTAGCCGGCGTCCGCCGTCCAATCCCCCTCGAGAATGTCAAGGCGCGCGAGCCGGTGCTCGGCGACCACGTTCAGGTACTCGTCCCTACGCAGCTGCGACTCGGTATAAGAGGGCGGCCCGGTGACGTGCTGGATCCGGGTATGCCCCAGCGCGATCAGATGCTCCAGCGCGAGCCGTGAGCCCTCGCGCTGATCGATCGACGCGGCCTGACCCCGCGGCTCACCGCCGGTGAGCAGGTGAATGACGGGCACCTCGATCCGGGTGGCGCGCACGGCATCGGCGATGGACTGTTGCTGCGCCACCAGTGCGATCCCGTCGACGCCGCGGCCCACCAAGAACTCAACCGCGTCGGTGACGCTCTCGCTCGTGGCCTCCGCGCTGGTCATCAGGGTGTGCAGCCCCACCGCGCGTGCCGACCCCTCGATGGCGTGGAGGGTGGACAGCGGCCCGATGTCCGCTCGCTGCGGACCGATCATGCCGATGGTCTGCGTGCGGCCCGTCACGAGCGCGCGGGCGGCGAGGTTGCGCCGGTAGCCCAGTTCCGCGATCGCGGCCAGCACCCGGTCACGGGTCGCCGGGCGAATACCGGCAAAGTCGTTGAGGACACGCGACACCGTTTGATGAGAGACGCCGGCACGCGCCGCAACATCGTGCATGCTCGGCCCTCGCTGGGTACTCACAGACGTCCCTTCACGAGGTCACTGTAGCGGCAGCCGGGTGAGCGTGACGGGACCGGCCACCCGCACGCAGCCGCCCGCTCGTCAACGGTCAGGCGTGACAGGCCCCGGTGCGGGTATAGTCAACTGTGACCGGTCCCAGCCTTCCGATACCCGCGCCTGCACTGGGCGCCGTCACCGTCGCGGCACAGGCACGATCGCGGGGCTGACAAGATGAGGTGGCTAACCGGGCGGGGACAATCGTGGGCACCCGGGTCGCAGTGACACGCCCCTCGCGTACCTTGCAGGCGCCTGACAGAGTGGAGAGACGGATGAACGAGCATGTCACCGGCGCCGATCGCGCGTTCACGACGATCTTTGGCCGCCGCCCAGATGGCGTGTGGTCGGCGCCCGGCCGCGTCAACCTCATCGGCGAGCACACCGACTACAACCACGGTTTCGTGCTCCCCTTCGCGATCGACCGCCGTACCGTGGCCGCGGTGGGGCTGCGCGACGACCGCGTGCTGCGCGTGCGCTCGACCTTCACCGACGAAGAGGCCTCGCTCTCCATCGACGACCTCGCACCCGCTGCCATGGTCGGCTGGAGTGCGTACGTGCTCGGGGTTGCATGGGCGCTCGCCGACGAGGGACACGACCTCTCCCAGGCGCCCGGCCTGGACATCCTGGTCGACTCGCGAGTCCCGGTGGGCGCGGGCCTGTCGTCCTCCGCCGCGATCGAATGCGCGGTCGCCGTCGCCTTCAACGAACTGTGGGAGCTGAACCTTGCCCCCCTGGACCTTGCGCGCATCGGCCGTATTGCGGAGAACCGCGCCGTGGGTGCGCCCACCGGACTGCTCGACCAGGCCGCCTCGATGCTGGGCCGCGAGGACCACGCGGTCTTTCTCGACTGCGACTTAGAGGAGGCGGAGCCCGTCGCCTTGCACCTGCGCGAGGAGGGGCTCGAGATTCTCGTCATGGACTCGCGCGTCGAGCACGAGCACGCCACCGGCGGGTACCGGGACCGCCGCGAGTCGTGCGAGCGGGGCGCCGCCGCGCTCGGCGTCGCCACGCTCCGCGAGCTGTCCGAGGATGACCTGACCCGCGCATCGGCTGTGTTGGACGACATCACCTACCGCCGCGTGCGCCACATCGTCACGGAGAACGCGCGCGTGGTCGCGGCCGTGCGCACGCTCGCGGAGTCCGGACCGCGCGCCCTCGGCGACCTACTGAACGCATCCCAAGCCTCGATGCGCGACGACTTCGAGATCACCGTGCGCGAGATCGACCTCGCGTGCGACACGGCGGTCGCGCACGGCGCGATCGGGGCGCGCATGACCGGCGGCGGGTTCGGCGGCTCGGCGATCGCCGTGGTGCCGGCCGAGCAACGAGCGGACATCGAGGCCGCCGTCACCTCCGCGCTCGCTCGGGCGGGCTTGAGCATCCCCCACCTGTTCACCGTCACCCCGTCCGAGGGCGCGCGCCGCGACGCCTGACGCTCTGCTGTTCGACGCCTGAAGGAGGCAC
>JBKBNW010000069.1:0-10237 GCA_046295115.1 Demequina sp. | reverse complement strand
CCGCCAACGTCGTCGCCGGCTTCCATCACGACCACGTCTTCGTGCCACGCGAGCATGCGGCCGATGCGGTGGCGGCGCTGTCCAGCCTCGCCGCCGGGGCAGCGGGGTAGGCCCCGCGCGGCAAGCGCGGAACGCACGCCCAGGCGCGCCGCTGGGAGCGTGCGCCGGGCGCTCGTGGCAGCGACCGTATCGGCCGTCCTGGCGGGCTGCACGGGCCACCCGTGCGACTGTCCGGCGCCCACCGCCGAACCCGCGAGCGACACTGTCTCTGCCGGCGAGGCGAGGGTGCGGGTCGACGGCCTCGCCTCCGCCCCCCTCCGCGTGCACCCGCGCGCGTAGCGCGGACCTTACCCTCACGTCACGGTAGAGTAGGTGGCCTGGCGCCGAAGGCTCGGCGCGACCCCGCTGCGCCGCGTGCCCGCGAGATCCTGCGATCAGGGGCCGGGCGTCGCTCGTCAATGACCTGACCGGAGAACCATGACTGAGGTACACGTGCGCCCGGACCTCGACGAGGCCGCCGAGCGCGAACGGCTCGAGCACGTCATCGCGCGACTCGGGATCGAGGCCAATCGCCTCGACGGCGCCATCTCCCGCTCTGCTACCTCGATTGACGAGAGCAAACGCCACATCTGGTCCCACCAGCGCGACATGGATCACGCCGAGAAAGCCAGCATGCGCACCGAGGTTGGAGTCGCCGTCACCGTCGCCGACGGCTCAGTCGCGGCCCGGCGCCGCACCGCGCGGCTCCTGGACAGTCCGTACTTTGGCCGCGTGGACTTTCGCGCTGATCCCGAGACCGATGCGAGCGGCTACTACATCGGCCTGCACAGCTTTCGCGACCGCGACTCGCTTGAGCTGCTGATTCACGATTGGCGCGCGCCCGTCTCGAGCCTGTACTACGACTACGAGTCGGGCGAGGCCCAGTACGCGACACCCGAGGGGGCGGTGAGCGGAGTCATCGACGGTAAGCGCCAGTACAAGATTGCGGGCGGGCGCCTCGAGTACATGCTCGAGTCCACGCTGAACATCGGCGACGACGTGCTCCAGCGCGAACTCAGCGAATCCGCCGACGACAAGATGAAGAACATCGTCGCGACCATCCAGCGTGAGCAGAACGCGGTGATCCGGAACGAGACCGCGACCGTGCTGATCCTGCAGGGGGTCGCCGGGTCCGGCAAGACCTCGATCGCGCTGCACCGTGTCGCGTTCCTGCTGTACCGGTTCGCCGACACGCTGTCCTCCGACAACGTCATGATCCTGTCTCCCAACAAGGTGTTCGGCGACTACATCGGCAGCGTGCTACCGGAGCTGGGCGAGGAGCAGGTCAAGGAGATTGACTTCGACACCATCGCCCGCACCTTCCTCGCGAAGGTCACGGATCACGAGACGTTCAGCGACCAGGTGGCGGCGCTGCTTGAGGGCGTCGATGCCGAGGCCGCGGAGCGCATGCGCTACAAGGCCAGCCCGGAGTTTGTCGCCGAACTCGACGCGTGGCTGAGTAGCCGCATCGAGGAGGAGTTCCAGCCGGCCGAGATCCGCCACCGCGCGATGACGCTTCCCAAGAACTGGGTGGCGGGACGATTCGAGACCATGCAGACCGTGCCGCTGTTCACTCGCCTCGAGCGACTCGCGGAGGCGGCCGTCCACCAGTTCAAGCAGCGGCTGTCTCACGGCTCCACGACCGGCCCGCGGTGGACCTCGAAGGACGCCACCGCCGTGCGCGCCCAGGTGCGTGCCATGTTCCCCCACAAGGACGCTCTCGCGCTCTACGCCGCCTTCTACGACGCCGAGTCCTCCGATGGCGAGGCGCGCCGGGGAATGTATGTGCCCGCCGGCCGGCGCACCATCGAGCATGCGGACGTGTTCCCCCTGATCTACACGATCCTCGCGACCACCCGCCATCTGGGTGCCAAGGCATTCGAGTCTGTGCGCCACCTGGTCGTCGACGAGATGCAGGACTACACGCCCATCCAGTACGCGGTGCTGCGCCAGCTGTTCTCGTGCAAGATGACCATCCTCGGCGACTCGAACCAGAAGGTGAACCCGTTCAGCGCATCGTCCGTGGACTCGATTCAGCGCGTCTTTCCGGAGGCCGACCGGCTCGAACTCAACAAGAGTTACCGCTCCACCACCGAGATCACCGAGTTCGCGCAAGCCATCTCCCGCAACGAGCGGTTGGTGCCAATCGACCGACACGGCCCGGTCCCGGCCATCCGTGAGCTCGCGGACGACGGGGCCCAGATCGCGACGATCTCGGCGCTCACCGAGAGCCTGCGCGCCCACGGCCACCGGTCGGTAGGGATCGTGTGCAAGACCGTCGGCCGCGCCGCTCAACTCCACGAGGACCTGTCCGCGGCGGGGGTGGACCTGACGCTCCTCGACTACGGCAGCGAGGCATTCGCCTCTGGCGTCGTCATTACGTCGGCCCACATCTCGAAGGGGCTCGAGTTCGACGCGGTGATCGTCCCCGACGTCGATGGCGACACCTACGCCACCGCGATGGACCGCAGCATGCTCTACATCGCGTGCACCAGGGCCATGCACGAGCTGCACCTCATGCACGTGGGCACGCCGACCCCGTTCATTGACTTTGCGCTCGCGGGCGCGCGATGAGCAGGGCGCCGAGTGGGCCTAGGGTAGAGAGCCGAGGATGAGGATGGGCATGTCAGAGCACAAGCAGATCGGCGAGGCCGCGGAGCGCACCGGCCTGTCCCTGCGCACCATCCGCTACTACGAAGAGGTGGGCCTCATCACCCCCTCGGCGCGCTCTCACGGGGGCTTCCGCCTCTACACCGAGTCCGACATCGCGCGGCTGATGCTGGTCAAGCGCATGAAGCCGCTCGGATTCAGCCTCGACGAGATGCGGGACCTGCTGGGGGTGCTCGACGATCTCGACAGCGGCGACCTCGAGGGCGCGGAGACGGATGGCGCCAGTTCGGATCGCGCCGGCCTGGACCCCGCCGCACGCGCCCACGCCCTCGCGCGCTTGAAGTCCTTCGAGAACGCGGCGGAGGACCGCTGCGCGAGCCTGCGCGAACAGCTCGAGACCGCGGAGGAGTTCGCGCGCAGCCTGCGCCGCGAAGCGCAGCAGCAAGCCGGCTCGCTCACCGCACAAGCCAAGGGCACGGGGTCCGCCCAGTGACAACCACCGCCACCCACGGCGGCGTGGTGTCCGAGGAATCGGCACGCCGACGCAGCATCGCCGTGATCTCGCATCCCGACGCCGGTAAGTCGACGCTTACCGAGGCCCTCGCACTGCACGCGCACGCGATCGACGAGGCCGGTGCGGTGCACGGCAAGGGCAACCGGGCGGGCACCGTGTCGGACTGGATGGAGGTCGAGCAGAAGCGCGGCATCTCCATCACGTCGGCCGCACTGCAGTTCGCCTACGGCGACCACATCGTCAACCTGGTGGACACCCCGGGGCACGCCGACTTTTCCGAGGACACCTACCGTGTGCTGACCGCGGTCGACGCGGCAGTGATGCTGCTCGACGCCGCGAAGGGCCTCGAGCCGCAGACCCTCAAGCTCTTTGACGTGTGCCGTCGCCGCGGCGTGCCCGTCATCACGTTCGTCAACAAGTGGGACCGCCCGGGCCGCGAGGTGCTGGACCTGTGCGACGAACTCGAGCAGCGCATTGGCCTGCGTCCCGCCCCCGTGACTTGGCCCATCGGCGTCGCCGGTCAGTTCGCCGGCCTGCTCGACCCGACCGACGGGAGCGTGCGCACCTACAAGCGCGCGCCCGGCGGTGCCGCCGTCGCCGAGGAGACTCACATCGGCGCGGACCGGGCCCGGGAGCAACTTGGCGCCGAGTACGTCGCTGCGCACGAAGAGGCGCAGTTACTCGAGCCCGTCGACCTCGAGGCCTTCCGCCAGGGGAAGTCGACGCCGCTGATGTTTGGTGCCGCACTGAGCAACATCGGCGTCAAGCAGTTGCTCGACACGGTGATCGACCTCGCGCCACCCGCCTTGCCCCGTCCCGACGAGGAGGGCGAGCCGCGCCCGGTGGACTCCCCGTTCAGCGGGTTCGTGTTCAAGATGCAGGCGGGGATGGACAAGCAGCATCGCGACCACGTGGCGTTCATTCGGGTGTGTTCGGGTCGGTTCGAGCGCGGCATGGTCGTCACGCACGCCCGGACCAAGCGCCCCTTCGCCACCAAGTACGCCCTGTCGGTCTTTGGCCGCGAGCGCTCGACGGTGGAGCACGCGTACCCCGGCGACGTGGTGGGCCTGGTGAACGCCAGCTCGCTCGCGGTGGGGGACACCATCTACGATCCCTCCGGCACGCACGTCTCCTACCCGCCAATGCCCGCCTTCGCCCCCGAGCACTTCGCCGTGGGGCGGGCCAAGGACCCCGGCCGCTCCAAGCAGTTCCGCAAGGGCATCGCCCAGTTGCAGCAGGAAGGCGTGGTCCAGGTGCTGATCTCGGAGGCGCGTGGAGACGCCAACCCCGTGCTAGCAGCGGTGGGTCCGCTGCAGTTCGAGGTGGCAGCCTTCCGCATGGAACACGAGTTTTCGGCACCCATCTACCTCGACACGATGGCACTCGGCCTCGCGCGGCTCGTCGCGCCGGAGGACTTGCCCGTCGTGTCGCGCTACCCGGGCATCGAGATCGTGCGCCGCAGCGACGGCGCGATCCTCGCGCTGCTGCGAGACATCTGGCATGCCCGTTCGTTTGAGCGCGCCCACCCCGACGTGCCACTGACGTCGCTCGACGCCAGCGAGGAATGAGCACGTGAGCTGGAACCCGATCTCTTCGCGCGCCCGCGCGCTGTCGCCCCAGGGCTTCTACGGATGGCACATCGTCGTCTACGCGTCCATCGCGCTTGCGGCGACGGGTCCGGGTCAGACAGTCGGGATCTCGCTGTTCATCGACCCGCTGATCGAGGATCTGGGCCTGTCCCGCTCCGCGATCTCGACCGCGTATCTGGTGGGAACCCTCGGAGGGGCAGTCGCACTGCCGTTCATCGGCCGCGCGCTGGACCGCTACGGGGTGCGTCGCACCATGGCCGTCATCGGCCTCGCCTTTGGTGCCATGCTGATCGCGTTGTCGTTGGTGAGCTCGATCGCCGGCCTGACGGCGGGGTTCGTCGGCATCCGCATGGCGGGGCAGGGAGCCCTCGGGCTGACCGCCACCACCGCCGCGGCGCTGTGGTTCGAACGCAGGCGCGGCCTTGCCACAGGCATCGTCTCCGCAGTCGGCGCCGTGGGTATCTCGATGACGCCGCTGCTGCTCGAAGGCCTGATCGCGCAGCACGGCTGGCGTACCGCGTGGCTGGTCGAGGGGCTCGTGGTGTGGGCCATTGTCATCCCGCTGGCGGTGGTGGGAATGCGCGACCGCCCGGCGGCGCTCGGCCAGCAACCAGACGGCGACGCGGCCCCGCACCCCGACGCCCCCGTAGCCGCGGAGGTGGGGCTGACGCGCTCCCAGGTGTTGCGGCACGGGTATTTCTGGCTCATCGCGGCCGCCGTCGCTGTCGCAGGGATGCTCACCACCGCCGTCGCGTTTCACCAGATCAGCCTGTTGACCGCGCGCGGCCTGACCGCGACCGAGGCTGCCGCGAACTTCATCCCGCAGACCTTGGCGGGACTGACGGCCACGCTCGCGACGGGCTACCTCATCGACCGGTTCGCCCCGCGGTGGATGACTGTGGGGTCCATGGTGTCGCTCGCCCTCGCACTGGCGTGGGGAGCACAGGTGGGCCCAGGCCTGTCCGCAATCGTGTTCGGGGTGCTGCTTGGCACCGCTGGCAACATGATCCGTGCAGTCGAGGCGGCGACCCTGCCGCGCTACTTCGGCACGCGCCATATCGGCGCGATCCGGGGACTGGTGGCGTCGATCAGCGTCGGCGGGACCGCCTGCGGCCCCCTCATCTTCGCCGCCGTGTTCGACCGCGTGGGCTCGTATTCGCCGGTGCTGCTCGTCAGTTCCGTGGTTCCGGTCGCGATCGCGGTGTGGGCGCTCATCGCCCGGGAGCCCGCGCCGCTGCCGCGGCAAGGCGGCACTACGCCCGCGCTCGAGGGCGACGTGCCTGCCGACAGCGCCCCCTGCGACAGTCTTCCCTCACGTTAGGGTAGGGTAGTGCGCGGCCAGGCGGCCGCCGTGCCCGATTCCCCGTCACCGGCATAGAGGCGCCGCCGCCCACCTTTGCGAGTTCCCTGCGCAGCGTTGCGCGCAACAGTCCAGTCCCCACCAGGGTCCGCGTCTTCACGGCGCTGGCCCTCGGGCGTGCGCGCCCACAACCCAAGAAGGATGCCGCGTGTCCGAAAACACCCGCCCATACCTGGCAGATCCAGCCCCCGAACCCCAGCCCGTCAAGGGCGCCCCCGAGGCAGACGAGTCCTTCTCGGTGATGGAGGCGCTCAAGTCCCCGCGCCGACTGCGCACCGAGATCTTTGCCGGCCTGGTCGTCGCCCTCGCACTGATCCCCGAGGCCATCGCGTTCTCGATCATCGCCGGCGTGGATCCGCGGGTGGGGCTGTTCGCGTCGTTCACCATGGCCGTCACCATCGCCTTCGTGGGCGGGCGGCCCGCGATGATCTCCGCCGCCACCGGCGCGATCGCGCTCGTCATCGCCCCCGTGGCGCGCGAGTACGGCCTCGACTACTTCATCGCCACCGTCATCCTGGCGGGGGTGCTGCAAATTGTGTTGAGCCTGCTCGGCGTGGCCAAGATGATGCGCTTCATCCCGCGCTCCGTGATGGTGGGATTCGTGAACGCACTCGCGATCCTGATCTTCATGTCGCAGATTCCTCACCTCACCGACGTGCCGTGGGCCGTCTACCCCATGGTTGCCATCGGCATCATGATCATGTGGCTGATGCCGCGCTGGACCAAGGTTGTGCCCGCGCCCCTGGTGGCGATCGTGTTCCTCACCGCCGCCGTCCTGATCGCGGCCATCAACGTCCCCACCGTGGGCGACGAGGGGGAGCTACCTGGCTCCCTCCCGACCCTGTTCTTCCCGAACGTGCCGCTCAACCTCGAGACCCTGCAGATCATCGCGCCGTACGCGTTCGCGATGGCCATGGTGGGCATCATCGAGTCGCTGCTGACCGCAAAGCTCGTGGATGACGTGACGGACACCCACTCGAACAAGACGCGCGAGACCTGGGGCCAGGGCACCGCGAACATCGTGACCGGCTTCTTTGGCGGCATGGGTGGCTGCGCGATGATCGGCCAGACGATGATCAACGTGAAGGCCTCCGGCGCCCGCACGCGCATCTCGACCTTCCTGGCGGGAGTGTTCCTGCTGATCCTCGTCGTAGGCCTGGGCGACGTCGTCGCCACCATCCCCATGGCGGCCCTCGTCGCCGTGATGATCATGGTGGCCGTCGGCACGTTTGATTGGCACTCGGTGCGGCCCGGCACGCTCAGGATGATGCCCAAGTCCGAGACGGCCGTCATGCTCGTCACCGTCGTTGTCACCGTGTGGACCCACAACCTGGCAATCGGCGTGGGTGCGGGAGTCCTGACCGCCATGGTCCTCTTCACTCGCCGCATCGCTCACCTCACGACGGTGACCCGACTCGATGCCTCCGACGAGGACGACCAGCGCGTCTACGCGGTCGAGGGCGAGCTGTTCTTCGCCTCGTCCAACGACCTGATCTACCAGTTCGAGTACACCGGTGACCCCCACAACATCGTGATCGACATCACGGGTGCCCACGTATGGGACGCCTCGACGGTGGCGGCACTCGATGCGGTGCGCAACAAGTACGCCAAGAAGGGCAAGTCGGTCACCATCGTGGGCGCGAACGAGGACACGCAGATGCGGCTCGACCGCCTCGCCGGCAACCTGGGCGGCGAGCACTAGCTCACCGCGCCGCCCGGCGACGGGTCAGTCGAATTCGCGGTAAAGGTAGAACGCCCGCTCCTCGGTGTCCGGATCCCGGTACACGAAGGCGTGGCTTTCGTAGAAGCGCCGCGCGCTGACGTCCGGCTCGTCGACCCCCACCTCGACCATCGAGATCTCCCTCCGGGCCGCCTCGTCGAGCAGGCGCGCCATCATGGCAGATCCGATGCCTTGGCCCCGCAGCGCCGGTGCGACGTAGAGGTCCTCGAGGTACGCGACGGGGCCGGCGCTCAGCGCCGACTCGCGCATCGCGATGGTCGCGAAGGCGCTCGCCGGCTCTCCCGCGAGCAGCGCCCAAAACCGTCCGCTGGCCAGCAGCCGCTGGAGTCTCCCCTCGAGCACGTCGGCAGGGTCGATGGGAGCGTCGAACTCGGTGTTGAAGTCCCACAGCAGGCGCGCGAGCACGCCCGCGTCCTCGACGGACGCGAGACGCACGTCAACGGACCCGGGGCCCCGCGCATCGGCCATGCCTCGAGGCTACGCCCGCGAGGTGCCCGATGCCCTGGGAGGCCGGTGCGCGACTACAGGTACGTGGGGGTGAGCTCCTCGTAGTGAGCGACGGTGCCGTCGGCCAGGCAGGTCTCGATGATCCGCCTGCCCAGGTCGCTGAGGTCGGGCGTGAGGAACTGCACGAGCTCGGACTTGAAGAATCCGGTCAGGATGCGGCACCCCTCGTCGTACGCCTCGAGCCCCACCTGCGACTGCATCTCGGGCCGGAGCAGCGTGCGCCGCACGGGCTGGCCGTCGAGGGTGACCTGCTTGGGTGTGTAGCCGAACAGCGCGCACCGCGCCGGCTCGAGCTGTTCGGCGCGCATGCGACCGCCGCCCTTGCGCGCCAGCCACTCACGCGTGAGCCATTCCGCCGAGAAGCCCACGTGGTACGCGCCGATGTGCTGGTTGGGGGTCAGCACGTAGCGGGTGTGGTCGTAGGTGACGAGTTGGTCGAGGAGCAGGTTCGCCGCGGCGACCTTGGTGCCCGTCGAGAACGGCCAGTACGAGCCCACGCCCTCGGAGACCATGCCGCCGTGTGCGAGCGTCGAGAGCGCATCGGCCGCCTCCCCGATGGAGGGGTTCTTGTCGCCGCGCGGGGCCACCAGTCGCCACAGCCAGGCGACGGCCGGGGGCACGAAGTGGGCGAGGCCCATGATTCCGTAGCTGGGCGCGTCCCGGGTGCAGGCGGGCATGCGCACCCCGAACGTCCGCACGTCGACAGGCTGCGGGGCGTTGACGATGTCCTCGATCATGCGCCTCGGAATCACCACGCGCGGGTTGGGGCACGGCTTTCCCGTCGAGTCGAGCGTGTGCTCCCACGGCAGCACGGTCGAGTCGGCCACGCCGTGCACGTTGAAGAACACCAGCGGCGTGTCCGGGTGGATCACGGCGCGCTCGAGGTGAGGGTCCTCGCCGTAGGTGCGCAGGTTGTCCACCCGCACGAACCAGCCATCCTCGGCGTCCGCGACCACCATGCGCCCGCTGCCGTCCTGGACGGCGGGGTGGCACAGCGTCATGTCATCGGTGATGGGGGACAGATCCGAGGTCTCGGCCAGGGTGATGTAGTACGGCTCCTCGGTGACCACGTTCGCGCCCAGCAGGATGCGGCCGTCGTCCTCGCGCCGCAGGTCCTGACACATCTCGGACTTGCCGCCTCCAGAGGCCCCCTCGTGCATGACTACGGTCTCGTTGTCGTACGGCGTGGTCACGCGCACGGACGAGGCGTGGGCGGTGATCCACCCCTCCGCCTCGCCGATGTCGAGCAGCACCGAGAACACGCCCTTCTTGGCGCTCGGTCCGGGGTAGAGGTTGTAGGCGAAGATCTCGTGCAGGGTCTCGGAGCGGTCGTGCACCACCACCTGCTTGCCATCAAAGTGGCTGTGGCGGAACGGGGGAGCGACGTACAGGATCGACCGCGGCTCGAACGGACCCAGCTCGTCGAACGTCACCCAGCCCTGCAGGTCCACGAGCGCCAGCGCGAAGAACGCGGAGTTAGCCGGCACGATCGCCAGCGACGGGGACCCGTGTACCGGGCCGCCCGCCTTGAAGGGCACCACCACTAGCTCTTGGCGCGCCAGCCACGCCAGCGTGTCCAGTCGCGTGTCCCCGAAGCTGTGGCCGAACCGGTCCGCAAAGCGCGTCTTGTCGGTGGGGCGGGAGTCGGCGATCACCATGCACTGCGGGTCCCGCCGGCGCATGTAGTCCTCGGGGTAGTTGACGGCGAGCCCGTTGCGGCAGCGGGTCACGGTCGCCTCGGTGATCGACTCCCCGTCAACGTCGTAGTCCACGGAGAACTCGGGCCCGCCCTGGGGGCCGAGCGCCAGCGTGTACAGGTCAGCGCGCGTGGCTGGAATGGTGACGGACGGTGCGGTCTCAAGGACCCGGCGGATGTC
>JBKBNW010000068.1:0-10317 GCA_046295115.1 Demequina sp. | reverse complement strand
AGGGGCGCACCGGCACCCGCGTGCGCTACTGGGCGGACCGCCAAATCTTCAACAAGAGCGCACGCTTCACGTTTGAAGAACTGATCGACCGCGCGCGCCAGACGGCGTTCCTCGTGACGGGACTGACCCTCACCGTGCGCGACGAGCGCAATCCGCTCGAGCCCACGGAGGAGAGCTTCCGTTACGACGGTGGTCCCAAGGACTTCGTCGACTTCATTGGCCACGACGTCGCAGTGACGGACACGTGGGAGCTGAAGGGGTCGGGGACGTTCCGGGAGACCGTGCCGGTACTCAAGAACGACGGCACGCTGGTGTCCGAGGACATCGAGCGGGACTGCCTTGTCGACGTGGCGCTGCGGTGGGGGAACGGCTACGAGACGGAGGTGCGGTCCTTCGTCAACATCATCGCGACCCCCAAGGGCGGCACGCACCATGCTGGCTTCGAGGCAGGCCTCACGAAGGTCATGCGCAAGGTGATCGAGACCAACGCGCGACGCCTCAAGCTGACTGGCAAGGACGGCGCCGAGCGCGTCGAGAAGGACGACATCATGGCGGGACTGACCGCCATCGTCACCGTCCGGATCCCCGAGCCTCAGTTCGAGGGCCAGACCAAAGAGGTGCTCGGTACCGGACCCGTGCGCGGCATTGTCGCGAAGGTCGTGGAGCAAGAGCTCAACGCCATCCTGTCGTCGCCCAAGCGAGACACCAAGGCGCAGGCGAACACGGTGCTCGAGAAGATCGTCGCCGAGATGCGGGCGCGCATCGCCGCGCGCAAGCAGAAGGAGATCTCGCGCCGCAAGAACGCGCTCGAGACCTCATCGCTACCCGCCAAGCTCGCGGACTGCCGCTCCAACGACATCGAACAATCTGAGCTGTTCATCGTCGAGGGAGACTCCGCTCTGGGCACGGCGAAGCTCGCCCGCCAGTCGGACTTCCAGGCGCTGCTGCCCATTCGAGGCAAGATTCTCAACGTCCAAAAGGCGTCCGTGACGGACATGCTGCACAACGCCGAGTGCGCGTCGATCATCCAGGTGCTCGGCGCTGGCTCGGGCCGCAGCTTCGACCTCGAGCAGGCGCGCTACGGCAAGATCATCCTGATGACGGACGCCGACGTGGACGGCGCCCACATCCGCACGTTGCTTCTCACGCTGTTCTTCCGCTACATGCGGCCGCTCGTCGACGCCGGCCGGGTGTACGCCGCCGTCCCGCCCCTGCATCGTGTGGAAGTGATGGGTTCGCCGCGGCGGGAAAAGGAGTACATCTACACGTACTCCGAGAAGGAACTGAACGAGACCCTGCGCGACCTCAAGCGCTCGGGGCGCCGCTTCAAGGACGAGATTCAGCGCTATAAGGGCCTGGGCGAGATGGATGCGGATCAGTTGGCCGAGACCACCATGGACCCCGAGCACCGCATGCTGCGCCGCATCACCGCGGACCACGCCGAGTCCGCGGAGCGCGTGTTCGAACTCCTGATGGGCAACGAGGTGGCCCCTCGCCGTGACTTCATCGTGGCCGGCGCGGACTCGCTCGACGCGTCCCGCATCGATACGTAGTCAGTCCTCCTGGGATCCCAACTCCACGTCTGCGGTGGCGCCGCCCTTCTCGGTGACCTGGGGCGCGCGCGAGGGGTAGGCGACGATGCGCTGATGGGTCGTGCGGTAGTAGTTGAGGAGGGACGAAAGAACCGAGTCCACGAATCCCGCCCCGCGACCTCCGCGCCGGGCAGTGCCGAGGTCGGTCCGCCAGGTGATGCGAAGTTTCGCAACGTCGTCGTCCAGCAGTGCGTAGAAGTCCGTCGGATCATCCCGCAGGGCGCCGAGCACAGCAGTGGGGCCGGTCGAGTGGTTCTTTGCAATTGCTTCAACTTCAAGGGCCGGCGGCGACTCTGAAAGCTGCTTGACGAGCCAACTCACGCTTCCACGCGCCTTCTTGTCATGCGGGGCACGCACGGTTGTGCCAATCGCGAGTCGACGCGCACGGAGGTCTGCCGCCACATCGATGTCGCCGACAGAATTGCGGACACGAAGCGACCCTGTGAGGACTCCCGTCTCCGACAGGTCGCGCGCGAACTGCTTGGTGCGCACTGCAGCGTCGTCGCGATGGGCACGCGGCATGACCTCTTCGACCTCTTCACCAATCTGGATGCCCAGCTTCAGCGCCGCAAAGGTCAGCAGTTGATCCCAACGGCGGGCAATATCGAGCACCGCCGGGTCTGTACGACGGAGGGCCGCAGCGCGCGCACCGTCCTTGACCGAAGTCCACTCGGGTCCCATATCGTCGAACTCAAGCGCTCCGGACGACTGGTGCTCGAGATAGCGAATGAGCTCGGCAAGAATCCAGTCCTGCTCCACGTCGTCGATTCCGGTGCGGTCGCGCACGCGAGCAGAGATCGCGGCGACTCTCGTCCAAGAGAAGTGGCTGACCTTAACCTTTGCGTCCTTTCGAATCTTCAAGCTCTCGGTCGGATGAACGCCTTCGGAGGGAGCGATTTGATTCGAGATGGTGATGACGTGGTCGTATTTGTGTTCCCTGGCACATTCGATATACGCATTGATTTGCTCGAGCGTGAGCTCGTTGGTGCCGGTCTTCACCTCGACGAGGGCAGTCCAGGGTTGCTGATTCCCGTAGCGCACGCGAATAAGCCCGTCGGGACGGACATCCCGGCCCGTCACCGCCTTGAACGGTGGTTCTACATACGCATCCACGGTCGCCCGCGCTGCCCGTGACGCACCGAGGGGTGAGAGCAACTCGATCGAGAAGGGTCGAACAATCGACAGCACGGCGAGAAGCGCGGAGGTTGCTCGCTGTTCCCGTTCTCGACCCGATGCAGTTCCGACTACGGGAATGAGCCGTGCGCGCTGCCATTTCTCGGACATTTCCACCCCTGTGTGTGATCGCCACTTGACGACACCCTAGCGACCGACCCAAGGAGTCCGTAAGCGCCTTTCAGCGGTCCGACCAATCCGCCCCTCTTGCCGTGCCGCCTTGGGTGAGTCGCAGCCCGCAGCCCATAGCGCGAGGTTGACACCGGTGATGTAGCCAGCGAAGGTGCGACCGCGGGTCCCAGGGCGACAGGATGGGCGACCGCGGCGAGCCAGCCCGCGGCCGCATCGGCGGCACTCGAGGTGGTGGTGGAGCCCATCCTCCCCGGGCGCTTGTGGACTCGGTGCCGACCCTGACAATCGACGTAGCCGCTGAGCTCAAAGAGCCTGGCGCTGCGAGCGCCGAGGCCCTTGCATCTCCAACCGACACCGACCTGGCTGGTTGGCTCGCGGTAGGTCCCCGCCCGGGGGCGTGAGGACCTGCGGTGGTTGTCGGCCACGTGAGCTGCGACGGGGACCTGTCGGTGTCATTCCGTTTACCGAGCTTGCTCGCGGCGACATCCTCACGGCGCGCACGGCGGGGCCGAGGACGGTCCGCCAGGTGATGCGAAGGCTCGCAACGTCGTCGTTCAGCACCGTATTGACCTCGCGCAGAGCGCCCCGCGCTCCGCCTCCTCACGGGCGGGGAAGAACTCGCGACGGGTGTGCGTTGCTCGTGACGCGCGCATCGATGCGCGTGACCGTCAGGTCGCCTAGACGCAAGGAGGACAGCCATGGGGAAAGTCGATCCAGCCGCAGTATGGGGCGTGCCGATCTATCTCGAACGCCACGCGGGATTGCCGGACATGGGTAGGTCTCCGCTTGGGCCGGTGGGGCTGACGTCCTCCGACACCAACGCCATCCTGTCGTGTGAGAACACGGCTGCCGTGGCCGAGATGAAGGCGTACGCGCGCTCGTACGTCGGGGTCGCCGGTGCCGCACTCGTGAGTTCCATCGCGACCGTCGCGTTCGGCCTGGCGGGCAAGCGCGGCATGACTGCCGCCAGTGCCGCGGGCGCGATCGTCACCGGCAGCGTCGTCCTCGAGGCGCGGCGGCGTTCGCGCCAGTGGGAGGCCGTGATCGACGCACGGCTGACCGCCGGACCCTCGAGCAACTAGACACGCCCAGGGTCCCGTGGGCCTGGGCCCGGACTGCGCCACAATGGGTGCGTGGACGAGAACGTAGAGCGTGACGACGACATCCAGGTGAGGCCCGTCACCGACCCAGAAGAGTCTCTCGAGCCGGTGTCGCTGATTGAGCAGTCCGGTGCCATCATTCGCACTGGCCGCATGATGCTCGCCGCGGGCACGGCAAGTTACCGAGTCAAGCAGTCGATGCGCGCCGTCGCGGGGTCGCTCGGGGTGGACATCCACACCAACCAGGTCGCTTTCACGGACATCGCGGCGACCTCCCACCGTGGCCGTATTTTCCGTACTGAGGTGGCGGAGAACCGCTCCTTTGCCGTCAACAGCGACCGACTTGCTCACCTGGACCGGTTACGTCGCACGTTGCCGGAGCGCACCACGCCCGAGGAGATCCATCGCGCGCTCGACGAGGTCGAGCAGCGGGGGAGTCTGTACCCGGCCCTCGCCAACGCGTCCTTCGCCGGGGTCGCCTGCGCCGCGTTCGCCGTGCTCAATCACGCGATGCCGTGGGAAGTCGTAGTGGTGTTCATCGCGGCCGCTCTCGGACAACTCACCCGGCGCACTCTCGCGCACGCCGGGTTCAACCCCTTCGGTACCACTCTGGCCGCGGCGACCATCTCGGCACTGGTGTATGTGGCGGGCATCGCCTCACTCAACTGGTCAGGGATCGAGCTCGACACGCACGCGGCGGGCTACATCTCGTCTGTGCTGTTTCTGCTGCCCGGCTTCGCGCTCATCACAGGCGCGCTCGACATGGCGAAGATGGACCTCCAGTCGGGCATCCAGCGCATCGCGTACGGAACCATGATCACGATGGCCGCCGGCGTGAGTGTGTGGGCCGTATCGCTGCTGTCGAGCCTGACTACCGGACCGCGCGTGGACGCCGACGTCTCGCAGGGATGGCAACTGCTCATCTGGGCGGTGGCGTCCGCGGTGGGCGTCGCAGGATTCGCGTTCATGTTCAACAGCCCATGGCGCATAGGCGTGACTGCCGCTGGCATCGGCATGGTGGCGAACACCATCCGGCTGGCCGGCGTGGATGCCGGCGCGCCCGTGCAAGCGGCGACGGCGGTCGCGTGTCTGCTCGTCGGGGTGCTCGCGGCCCTCGCCGCCTGGGGCGGCAGGTTCCCCGTCATCACCCTGTCGGTGCCCGCAGTGCTGGTCATGATTCCCGGCGTGGCCGCGCATGAGTCCCTGGTGGCGCTGAACGGCGGCGATTTCGCGGCCGCGACCGCCGGAGTCCTGCAGGTCACCCTGGTGGTGCTGTCGATCATGGTGGGGCTGGTCGCCGCCAAGCTGGTCACTGATCGCGAGTGGGCGTTCGACCTCTAGCCTCCCGCGACGCCAATGGTTGAGCCCGCCGGTGCCGTTAGCCGATTCCGTGGACGGGTGCCTTCAGGGGTAGGCCTGAGCCATCGCGACGGCCGTGCTCGGCCGGGAGCTCTACCGGCTGGCCGGCACCCGACGTCGCCCGTGCGGGCGCGGCCCCAACCCACGCGATCATCAGCGCGTCTTCACCCTTCAAGAACCGGTGTGCCCTGACACCGCCGGTGGCGCGGCCCTTGCCCGGGTACTCCGCGAAAGGCGTCACCTTGGCGGACCCTGGAGTGGTGCCCGGCAGCGCCGTCGAGGAACCCGCGATGGTGACGACCACCGCATCGGCCGGATTGTCGACGACGCCAAAGTAAGCAGCGCGCCGTCCTGGCGTGAGTTTGATGCCGCTCATGCCGCCGCCCGAACGGCCCTGCGGGCGAACCTTGTCTGCGGGGAAGTGCAGCAGCGGCCCGTCCTCCGCGACGAACACCACCGTGGCGTCATCGGGGGCAAGCCCCGCGCCGACGACCGTGTCACCGTCTTGCAACGCGATGGCTTCCCACGCGCCCTTATTGGGCGCGGGCTCTGGCTTCACGCGCTTGACGATGCCGGCCGCGGTGCCAAGCGCCAGGGGAGTGTCCGAGGCGAGGGGCACGAGGGCCACCACCTCCTCGCCCTTGTCGAGCGTCACCAGTTCCGCTACCGGGCTGCCGCCGCCGAGCGACGGCGGCTCGCTGGTGGGGGCGAGGGCCGGCACCTCGAGCAGCGATAGGCGCAGGATCCGGCCGCGCGTGGTCACCACACCCACGTCGGCACGGGCCGATGCGGGAATGACCGAGCGCAGCACGTCGTGGGAACTGCGCCTTCCGTCGCGCACGGGAGCCGCGTCGTCCGCAGTGCGGGCCACCAGCCCCGTCGCGGACATCAGCGCGTAGCAGGGGGAGTCCTCGACCTCCATCGGCGCGGCGGCCGATGCGCCCGGCGCGGAGGCCGCGGAGGACACGACGCCCGCCTCAGCGAGCAGGATGGTGCGGCGCGGCGTGCCGAACTCGGCGGCGACCGCGTCCATCTCGAGGCCCACGACCTCCCGCAGCCTCGTGGGCGAGCCGAGGATCTCTTCGAGCTCGGCGATCTCGGCGAGCAGCTGGGCCTTCTCGTTCTCGAGCTCGAGGCGCGAGAACTTGGTGAGGCGTCGCAGCCGCAGCTCGAGAATGTAGTCGGCCTGAATCTCCGACAGGTCGAAGGCGGTACGCAGGCGCTCACGCGCCTCGCCAGCATCCTCGGACGAACGGATGATCTGGATCACGTCGTCGATGTCGAGGATCGCCACGAGCAGGCCGTCGACCAGGTGCAGCCGGTCCTTGCGGGACTGCAGGCGGTGCTCGGAGCGCCGCTTCACCACGGCGATGCGGTGGTCGACCCAGACCTGGAGCATCTCCTTGAGGCCGAGCGTGCGGGGTTCGCCCGCGACCAGCGCCACGTTGTTCATTGAGAAGGACTCTTCGAGCGGGGTCACCTTGTACAGGCGCTCGAGCACTGCCTCGGGGTTGAACCCATTCTTGATCTCGATGACCAGGCGCAGCCCGTGCTTGCGGTCGGTGAGGTCGGTGACCGCGGTGACGCCCTCGAGTTTCTTTGCCGAGACGGCGTCCTTGATCTTCTCGATGACCTTCTCGGGTCCCACGAGGTACGGCAGCTCGGTCACCACGATGCCTTGGCGCCGCGGGGTGACCTTCTCGATGCGGGTGGTCGCGCGGGTCTTGAACGCGCCCTTGCCAGTCTCGTAAGCCTGGCGCACGCCGTCGAGACCCACGATCTTGCCGCCGCCGGGCAGGTCCGGCCCGGGCACGAACCGCATCAGCTCCTCGAGGTCGGCGCGCGGGTTGGCGAGCAGGTGGCGGGCGGCGGAGACGACCTCGACCAGATTGTGCGGCGCCATGTTGGTCGCCATCCCCACCGCGATGCCCGATGCGCCGTTCACCAGCAGGTTCGGGATGGCGGCGGGCAGCACGGAAGGCTGGGTGAGTTTGTTGTCGTAGTTCGGGACGAGGTCCACCACGTCCTCGTCGAGGTCCGCGAGCATCGCGCGGGCTGCGGTGGCCATGCGCGCCTCGGTGTATCGCGAGGCGGCGGGGCCGTCGTCGAGCGAGCCGAAGTTGCCGTGGCCGTCGACCAGGGGCAGTCGCAGCGAGAACGGTTGCGCCATACGCACCAGCGCGTCGTAGATGGCCGTGTCGCCATGGGGGTGGAGCTTTCCCATCACCTCGCCGACCACGCGAGAGGACTTCACGTGTGCGCGGTCAGGGCGCACCCCCATCTCGCCCATCGAGTAGATGATGCGTCGCTGCACGGGCTTGAGCCCGTCACGGGCATCGGGCAAAGCGCGCGAGTAGATGACCGAGTACGCATATTCCAGGAACGACGTCTCCATCTCGGCTTGCACGTCGATGTCCACGATGTGCGCATCGGGCGCGGTGGCCATATGTCTCCTTACGAACTGCGGTCTGCGGGCTGCAGGCATTGTCGCGCCGCGCCGGCCGCTCGCGGCGGTGCCACGCGGCGTGGGTGGTGACCCTGCCAGTGAAGTGGAAGAATAGCCGCCATGTCTCACACGCTCGACCAGGCGGTCGCCGTTGCCGGGTACTACCCGGCCCTCGCGAACTCCGTGCTCCGCAACGCCATCCGCGACGAATCAGTGCTCGCGCACTTTGTACACGCGGAGACCACGTTCGACGACCGCGAGGTGCGACGCCACATGACGGTGCTGGTGGTGACCGACACGCGGCTGATGCGCGTCCACATGGACGACGGCGCAGGCCACAGCGCGGAGGGCGCGCACGAGGCCTCGGCGACGGTCGAGACCGCGCTGCTGAGCGGCATCTCGAACATGGCCATGACGCACGTGGTGCACCACCCCGAGAACTTCCGCGACGGGGATTCCCCCAGTGAGCTGGTGCTTGCCGTGGGTTGGGGAGTCCACTCGCGAGTGGAGCTCGAGCCTGCGAACTGCGGCGACGAGAACTGCGACGCCGACCACGGCTACACCGGCGGCATCACGGGGGACGACACCCTGGTGCGGGTGAGTGCCATCGCCGACGGCGTGGAGACCGTGCGTGCGCTCGAGGACTTCGCCGCAACCCTGCAGCGGGCCATCGGGCCACGAGGGTGAGTCGCGCGGCCGAGCTCCACGCGCTCGGCCTGAGCCTGCCCGATTACGGGGGCCGCGAGCTCGGGGCGGTGTTGCCGGCGGCCCTTTCCGCGATCGGCGCGGGTCACGTGGTGTCGCACCGGGACGCGGAGCTCGACCGCACACGCCTGGGACTTGCCCCTGCGCGCCATGTGGTGGTGGTGCTGCTCGACGGGCTGGGCCACCTCGCATTAGAGGCGAGGCGTGGCCACGCGCCGTTCCTGCGCTCCGCGGAGCAGGGCGTGATCACGGCTGGTTACCCGACCACCACTGCGGCGTCGCTCGCGCTGTTCGGCACGGGGCAGCCCTCCGGTCGCACCGGCCTGACTGGCTACACCGCTCGTAACCCCCGCACCGGCGGGCTCGCGAACCTGGTGTCGTGGGAGGGTGCCTACGATGCGGTCGAATGGCAGCAGCAGCCCTCGTTGCTGGAAAGCGCGGCGCTTGACGGTTTCTCCGTGACGACCCTCGGTCGGCGCCGATTCGCGGGTTCGGGACTCACTCAAGCGGTGCTTCGCGGCGGCAGGTTCGTGGGCGCAGAACGCCTCTCCGAGCGGATCGATGTCGCGCTCGCCACGGCGCGTGAGCCGGGGGTGTCGTACTGCTACTGGGGCGAAATCGACGCGGCGGGCCACCAACACGGGTGGGGTTCGGGTGAGTGGGTGGCCGCACTCGAGGACGCGGACCGGGAACTGAGGCGCCTGGCCGACGGCCTGCCGCGGGACGCGACCATGGTGGTCACCGCAGACCACGGCATGGTCGACGTGCCGGGAGCCGCGCGCTGGGACGTCGCAGGCGAGGCGGGGCTGCGCGACGGCGTCGACCTGGTGGCGGGGGAGCCGCGCGCGCTCCACGTCCACGTCAGCCCCGGAGTTGATCCCGAGGATGTGGCGGCGCGCTGGCGAGACGTGCTGTCCGGCCACGCGATGGTGTGGACCCGCGCGCAGGCCCGTGCAGACGCGTTATTCGGGGAGCTGCTGGACGAGGTCGCGGATCGGGTGGGCGACGTCGTGGTCGCGATGGCGGGACGCGCCACCGTGGTCGACTCGCGCACCCAATCGCCCAAGTCGATGGCGCTGGTGGGCATGCACGGCTCGCTGACGCCCGAGGAGCTTCAGGTGCCATGGCTGGTCGTCGACTCCCCGTGAGCGCCGCCAGCGGCGCCTAACTGCCCGGGGCCGCCCGTGCGGTCCAGCGCCCTTCAGAGCGCGCGACGGCGATCGGGTGCGCGAACGCCTCGGTCACCGCGGCGGACGTCAGCACCGCATCGGCGCCGCCCGCGGCGACCACCCGGCCCTCGCGAATCAACATGGCGTGGGTGGTGCAGGCAGGCAACTCCTCGAAGTGGTGCGTCACGGTCACGGTGCCGAGCGCCGGATGCGACGTCGCAAGTCCATCCAGGGTCGCGAGCAGCTGCTCCCGCGCCGCCACGTCGAGGCCCGTCGTCGCCTCGTCGAGCAACAGCACGGCGGGGTCGGGCATCAGCGCACGCGCGATGAGGGTGCGCCCACGCTCGCCCTGGGACATCGTCGACCACCGCAAGCCGCGGTCGGGATCGAGCCCGAAAGCGTGCAGTAGCCCTCGTGCCCGCGCCACCTGCTCGCTCGTGGGCCTCCACCGCGGGACCACCTCGAGAGTGCCCGTGGCTCCGGTCAAGGCGACGGTGAGCGCATCGAGGTCGCTGGTCAGCGCGTGTCGCGAGGTCACCAGGCCCACGTGGGCACGCAGTTCGCGCATGTCGACCCGGCCGAGCCGGTATCCCAGCACCTCGACGGAGCCGCGCGTTGGGTGCGCGGCGGCTGCCAGTATG
>JBKBNW010000067.1:0-10381 GCA_046295115.1 Demequina sp. | reverse complement strand
TGGCCTTCTCACGATGATCGGCAGCCGACCCCGTGTGCTGGGGACCGCGATGTTCGTCGTGCTCGGCAGCGCGCTCGCGGGCGCGATCACCTTGGTGGTGAACCTGCGCGACGGCGGCGTCATCGCCGACTCCGTGGCCCTGTGGCCCTTCGGCATTGCCATCCCGTTCGTGGCCGACATGTTCACGGCGCTGATGCTCACCGTCACGCTCATCCTGACCATCACCTGCGTAGTGTTCGCGATGGCCTCCGGCCGCGCCTCTTCACCGATGTTCGCGCCGCTGTTGCTGGTGCTGGTGGCGGGCGTGAGCGGCGCACTGCTCACGGCGGACCTATTCAACCTGTTCGTGTTCATCGAGGTGATGCTGCTGCCCTCGTACGGCCTGTTCGTACTGGCGGCACCCGGGTCCGCCCCACTCAGACAGATCGCCGGCGCGCGACTGTATGTCACGGTCAACCTGCTGACATCGACGATCTTCCTGGGGGGTGTGGGCTTTGTCTACGGCACCGCCGGCACGGTCAACCTGGGCGAGCTCGCCGGGGCCGCGTCCGAGGACTCTGCCGTCGCGATCGCGATGGCCATTTGCTTGTTCGCGCTGAGCATCAAGGCAGCGGTCGTCCCGGTGCACGGCTGGCTGGCCCGGTCCTACCCCGCCACTTCGCCTGCGATCACCGCGCTGTTCTCCGGACTCCACACCAAGGTCGCGATCTATGCGATCTACCGGCTGTACGCCGTCGTGTTCGAGGGCGATGCGCGGTTCCTGTGGATTGGCGTCGCCGTGTTTACGGCGACCATGGTCATTGGCGTGCTGGGCGCTGTGGGCGAGACCACCACGAGGTCCATTTTGGCCTTCCACATGGTCAGCCAGATCGGCTACATCCTGATGGGCGTCGCGCTGTTCACCGGCGCCGGGCTCACGGCCGGAATCTTCTACCTGCTGCACCACATGATCGTGAAGGCCTCGCTGTTCCTGTCGACCGGCGCAATTGAAGAACGCTACGGCACCGGGACCATCGGCCACGTGTGGGGCATCACCAAGCGCGAGCCGTGGATCGCGGCGGCCTTCTTCGTCGCGGCGCTCTCTCTCGCGGGCATCCCGCCGTTCTCCGGCTTCGTCGCGAAGCTGAGCCTCATCATTGCCTCGATCGACGCGGGTCAGATCGTGGCGGTCGTCGCCATGCTGATCGTCAGCATCATCACCCTGATGTCGATGCTGAAGATCTGGTCTGGAGTGTTCTGGGGCCGTCCCCCGGAGCGCGTGCTCCAGACCCACGAGGAGAAGGACCTGCCGGTGGCGGGCTCGACCCCTGGAGATGGCACCGCCGTGGTGCTGGACACCGGAACCAAGCCCCGCATCGGCTTTGCGCTGGCGGCGCCCGCCGTGTCCCTCGCGCTACTCACCATTGGATTGGGGCTCGGCGCCGAGTTGCTGCTGGGGCTGTCCGAGACGGCCGCTGACGGCCTGCTCGACACCTCCGCGTACGTCGAGGCGGTGACGAACCCATGACCTGGTTGACGTGGCCCGTCCGCATCGTTGTGTTCATCTTCTGGTACATGTGGCTCGTAGTGCGCACCAACGCCGTCGTACTGCGCGATGCCCTCACCCCCGGACAACGCTCGACTCCCGGGATCGCCCGCTACGACTCGCGCTGCCGCACCGACATGGAGATCACTCTGCTGTCCACGTGCATCACCCTCACCCCGGGCACCCTCACCGTCGGCCACGACTCGCCCGCGACTGCTGACGTGGACCACGCCCTCTACGTCCACGGCATGTACTCCCCCGACGCCGACCACCTGCGCGGGGAACTCCGGGACCTCGAGGGACGTCTGCTCCATGCGATGCGCCGCAAGGGAGGACCATCATGATTGGGCTCATCATCGGCATTGTGCTCGTGGGACTCGCGGCGGTCGTCACCGTCTATCGCATGGTCGCCGGCCCCACCGACGCCGAACGCGCCATCGCCGGTGACATGCTGATGTTCTGCGTGATCGCCATGCTCGCGATGTTTGGCGTCATGCTCTCGACTCCCTCGGTGTTCGAGATCGTCCTGGTCGCGGCGCTGCTGGGGTTCCTCAGCACCATCGCGTTCGCGCGGGCCCTGACCCGAGGAAGGCGCTGACATGCTCGAGATCCTTGGATCCATCGCGATCATCCTCGGTGCCCTCGTGTTCGTGACGGGCGCCCTCGCCCTGCTCAGGTTCCCGGACGCGTACACCCAGGTGTCCGCGGTGGGCACGGCAGGCGGCATCGGCATCGTGCTCGTCGTAAGCGGAACGCTGCTGTACGAGTTCACCGCCATGAACCTCGGCGTCGTCGTGCTGATCGTCATCGCCCAGCTGCTCACGTCCGCGGTGGGGTCGATGGCGCTCGCGCGCTCCGCGTACCTCGCGGGCTCTCCCCTGCGACGCGTGTACTTCAACGAGCTCGAGGACGAGACCCGCGCACGGCGCGGCTAATGCCTACCGCACGAGTCATCGGTGGCGGCCCGGCCGGCCTCATGGCTGCCGAGGTGCTGGCGAGGGCCGGGGTGGACGTCACGGTCCATGAACGCATGCCGTCGCCCGGCCGCAAGTTCTTGCTGGCCGGCCACGGCGGGCTGAACCTCACCCACACCGAGGACCGCGAGAACTTCATCACGCGCTACGGCACGTCTGCCGACCGCATTGCGCCGATGCTCGAGCAGTTTGGCCCCGAGGATCTGCGCGAGTGGGCCGCTGACCTCGGCGAGCCGACATTCGTCGGCACGAGCGGTCGCGTCTTTCCCCAGGCCCTCCGGGCGACGCCGCTGTTCAGGGCTTGGCTGACGCGCCTCGCCGAGCTCGGTGTGCAGACCGAGCGGCGCACCACGTGGTCAGGCTGGGCGCACACCCAAAGCTCCGGCGCCGACTCGCTCCTGATCACCGACGAGTCCGGCGAGACTCACGAGGTCACGAGTGACATCACCATCTTCGCCCTCGGCGGCGCCTCGTGGCCGCACCTGGGCGCGGACGGCAGCTGGGTCGGTCCCTTCGCCGAGCGCGGCATCAAGGTCACGCCACTCGAGGCCGCCAACGTCGGTGTGCGCGTCGAGTGGTCCAACGTATACGCGAGCCGTTTCGCCGGGACGCCCCTCAAGAACGTGTCCGTCACCGTCGGCGGCGGCGAACCGCGCCGCGGCGAGATCATGCTCACCCGCTCAGGTGTCGAGGGAGGGCTCATCTACGCGCTAGGCGCCGTGATCCGCGAGTCCCTCAAGGCAGAGGGCCGATGCGTCCTCGAGGTCGACCTCCGGCCGGAGGCCTCTGTCGAGGAGGTTGCGAGGCGCCTTAGCAAGCGTCGCCCCAAGGACTCGGCCACTAACTGGCTGCGGCGAGCGATCGGGCTGGACCCCGCATCGGTCGGTTTGCTACGCGAGGCTTCGGGCGGCACGCTTTCCCACGACGCCACCGCCATGGCCGCGCTCATCAAGGCGGTGCCCGTCGCGGTGACGGGAACGATGCCCATCGACCGGGCGATCTCAACCGCGGGCGGCATCGCTTGGGGCGAGGTCGACGACCGCCTCATGCTGCGCAGGCTCCCCGGCACCTTCGTCGCCGGCGAGATGCTCGACTGGGAGGCACCGACTGGCGGCTACCTGCTGCAGGCCTCGTTCAGCACGGGCGTGGCCGCGGCCAAGGGTGCGCTCGCGTGGCTCGAGGACGTCAAGGACCGGCGGCCACCGCTTCCCGGAACCACGCTTCAGACGACGCAGCCATCGCCAGCTCCACGATCCCCCGCGGACCCCGGAGAGTGAGTACCGCAGCGTCCAGCCCCGGCGGAAGAGTGTAGTCGCCAGTCGAGCCGTGCCTCACGCCGGGTTCGATGCCGCCTACTTCCACGGTCGTCGACCCCAGCCTCACGCTGCCCGGTCGCACGTGCCATTCGCCGGAGAGCCACAAATCGCCAAACCGCCAATCGTGGACCTCGACGGCGCGCAGCGCGCCCAGCAGCACGTTGTCTGTCTGCAGCGCTCGTATGCGCGATTGAAGTCGGCGGGGCGCCCAGTACGACTCGATCGTGTGCACCACTATCTCGAACAACATCCCTGATCCTGTCGGTCAGCGTCTGCCGGTCCACCGATCACTAGATCCTCCGACACTTGGTGGCGGCACCCGATCTCGAGGACTGGGCTTGTCTGGCAAGCCCCTTCGGCTTATCCAACCCACGGAACTCTGTGAACATGTGCACAGCATTCCCTATCCGCGTGTAAGACGTCGGGAAGACCCACCACGAGCCTGCGGTACCCGGTCGCGGCGAGTACTCCTTCGGATAGCATCCGCCTGGGGAAACAGCGAAGGCCGCCCCCGTCAGGGAGCGGCCTTCGTGATGCTGTCTCAACACATCGTGGAGCTGAGGGGACTCGAACCCCTGACCCCCTGCATGCCATGCAGGTGCGCTACCAGCTGCGCCACAGCCCCAATCTTTGCCCCGAAGAGCGAATGACAGTGTAACGCACCGCGCGCACGCGGCGCTAATCCGCCCCGAGCCCGTAGGCGTCGACATGCCACGCCCCCGAGTCCGACAGCGACAGTGAATGCCAGGCACCATGGGGGATCTTTCCGAGCGTGCGCGCGGCGGTGTCGACGCCCACGAGCGCCATCACGCCCAACTGGATCGCGCCGCCGTGGCTCACCACGACGGTGGGCCGCTCGGGGTCCCACCAGCGCCGTAATCCTTCGGCCACCCGTCGACCGACATCTGCGGAGGCGCCCCACCCGTCGATGCGCGGCTCCTCGCCGCGCCTGCGGCGCTCGTAGTCCTCGGGCCACTGGTCGCGGATCTCGTCCCACGTGCGGCCCTCCCACACCCCATAGGCCCGTTGGGTGAATGCCTCGTCGACCACCGTCTCGATGCCGAGCAGCCGCGACAGCTCATCGGCCGATGCACTCGCACGGGCCAGCGGGGACGACACCACGCGTGCGTGGTCGCCCACGTGGGCAAGGATGCGCGCGGCGGCTGCCGCCGCCTGCGCGCGCCCTTTCGCATCGAGCGGGATGTCGAGCGAGCCCTGCAGCCGGCCCTCGGTGTTGTAGTCGGTGCGGGCGTGACGCCACAGCACCAGCGCGCTCACAGCCGCGCCCCGAGCAGCGCCGGCGTGACGTTGTGGCGCTCGAGAGTCCAATCGCCATGCGCTCGCCGCGTCAGCCGCGACCACGCGGCGTTGCCGAGGTTGCCGAGGGTCCGGTGGTCAAGCGACAGGCCCAGCACGCCCTGCATGCCGACCCGACCGGAACTGCCGTGCGTCACGACCAGCAGCGTCAACGGTGCGCGCTCGGCCCACTCCTCGAGAGCCCCGACCATGCGGCCCCGCACGTCGTCGTGGTGTTCGAAGCCGGGTATGTCGGCGCTGCCGTACGTGCGCCACGCCTTGACCTGTTCCGGCCAGCCGCTCTCGCGTTCCTCGGGGGTGATGCCCTCCCACACGCCGTAGGCGCGTTCGCGAAGCCGCTCGTCAACGTGCGTCTGCGTGCCGAGGGCGCTCGAGATCGCATCGGCGGTATTGCGGGCGCGCACCAAGGGTGACGTGACGACCGTCGTGGCGGGGCCGAGCACTCCCGCGAGGGCTGCGGCGGTCGCGGCGGCCTGCGAGTGGCCGGTCGGCGTGAGTTCCACGTCGGACGAGCCCTGCAGCAGCCCCTTAACGTTCCACTCCGTCTGGCCGTGGCGGACCACGTACGTCTGCATCGCGCCTGTCCTAGTCGAGCTTGACGACCGGGCAGTCCTTCCACAGTCGTTCGAGCTCGTAGTAGGCGCGGTCCTCCTGGTGCATCACGTGAACGATGACGCCGTTGAAGTCGAGCAGTGCCCAGCGACCCTCGCGCACGCCCTCTCGCCGCAGGGCCCTCGCGCCGGCGCCATGAAGCGCCTCCTCGATGCCCTCGGCGATCGCGACCACCTGACGCTCGGAACTGCCCGATGCGACCAGGAAGATGTCGGCGAGCGGCATGCGCGAACTCACGTCGAGCGCTACCAGGTCCTCCGCCTTCTTGTCATCAGCAGCCTGGGCGGCGAGGCGCACCAGCGCCACGGCCTCCTCGGACGCGCCCATTAAGGCCTCACCGCGACGTTCCACACAACCACTCCTAGAAGAAAGGCGACGGCACCGAAGACCGCCAGATGAGCCCACTTGAAATGCCTCGGCCCGCCCTCAGCCGCGAGGTCGGGACGCTCGCGCGGAGGCACCTCGATCTGGCCGGTCGGCACGGGCTCGACGGCGGGGATGCCGCCCGACTGCGGCGCGAATGCCGGGCGGCGGACGCTGCTGAGGTCCGGGCGCGGAATGTCCTTCGTGGACTCCACCTCAGGCAGCTCGGGCGCCGGCCGGTCCACCCGCATGAGCGGGTGTGTCGCCCACGGGGACTCGGCCAGGTCGGCGGTGTCCGTGGACGCCTGAGGCACATCGAACGCGGCGTAATGCGGCGCCCGCGGGGTCGCCACCTCGGTGCTGCGCTGGGCTTGCACCGAATGGAAGGCCGGCCGGGGCAGCTCAGCCGATGCGGTCGAGACCTGATCGAGCGCCGCCGTCCCCGGGTGGTCGCCCAGGATCGCGTCAAAGGGGGTCTGGTCAAGCGACGCCGGCGCCTCCGCGGGAGCCTCATCCGTGGGCGGGGGGACGACGCGGGGGGTCGGCCTGTCCTGTCCCAGATCGTGGGCGGTCTGCTCGCCCCACGAGCTGGGAGACGAGGGAGCGGAGCTCGCCCACGGCTGTGCCGGTCGCTCCGGGCCGCGAGTGTCGGTGTCGTCGACAGCTCCGGTCCCTCCCGCTGGCGAGGGGGCACTGTCCCCGGCCGAGGGCGACGTGGCAGGCAGGCCTTCCGGCTCTTCCTCGTCCGGACTTTCCGCGTGCGGGAGCACCGCCCGCGAACCAAAGTCAGCGGCCTCCGGTTCGACGGAGTCGTCGTCTGCGGGGCTTGAGGCCGAGGGCCGGGACGTCGCGGTGCCCATGCCCGCAACGGCCTGCTGCGTGAGACGACGGATCTCCGCCGCCGGGTCGTCGAGTTCTGGCTGCGCTGCTGTCGCCTCGTGGCGCGCAGCCTCGGCCTGTTCCGTTGCCTGCTGCTCCATCAGACGGCGCTGGAGCGATCCCGGCGGGAACAGCGCGGCGAACATCTCGGGGGTCATGCCGGGCGGCATCCCGAGCACGGCCTCCTGGGCGGGAGGGGCCTGCGGCTCGTCGTCGGCGTCTTCCCCTGCGACCTCGTCGGCGTCCGCGTCAAAGCCCGCGGGTGAGGCGTCGGGAGCGGAAGTCGCCACCCCCGGCGTCGAGGGGATCAGGCTTGTGCGCAGCGGCACGGACGGCTGCGGAGCAGCGTCGGGTGCCACCGGCTCCCACGCAGTGGCGTCGGGCTCCGGCTCGAAGGCCTGCGGCGACTCGACGGCCGGCTCGTCAGCTGGCTCGTCTGCCGGCTCGACTGCCGGCTCGACTGCCGGCTCGTCTGCCGGCTCGACAGTCAGGTCAGCGGGCGCGGCCGGCTCGGGCGCCTCGTCGGCGTGCTCGTCTTGGCTCTCTAGGCCATGGTCGACATCGCCGGCGGGCTGAGCCGCCCATGGCGCCGTGAACTTCGATGATGCGGCCTGCGCCTCACGCTGGGCCTGGGCTGCCTTCTCGCGTGCGATCCGCTCCTGCTCCGCGATGCGCTCCGGGGTCATCGCGGGGATCTGACCGGTCGCGATCATCTCCTCTTCCGCGGTCCACGTCTCCATGGGCAGCCGGGCGCGCTCGAGGCGGCGCCGCTCGCGGCGGGTGAGAACGCGCCCCTCGGGTGAGTGCGTGGGGATCGACTCGGAGATCGGGGCCTCCAGCGCGTCGGTGTCCTCCGCAGGGCGGGCGGCATCACGCATCGCCTGCTCGCGGCGCTCTCGCCGCGACAGGGGGCGGCTCTCGTCAGTCATCGATTCCTCCGGCATACAGATCGTGCTGCGCGATGTAGTCGGCGACCGAGCGGGGTACGAGGTAACGGATTGGAGCTCCGCTCCTCACCCGACGGCGAACATCTGTCGACGATACCGCCAGCGCCGGCACTTCCACTAACGCGTGCGGGGTTTCCAACTCCGGCAACGAATGGCCTGGACGTGTCACTCCCACGAACTGCGCGAGGTCGCTCAGGCGTTCCGCGTCCTTCCACTCGTCTAGGCGTGCGAGCGCATCGGCTCCGGTGATGAAGTACAGGCTCGCCTCAGGAAGCTGCTCGCGCAGGTCGGTGAGGGTGTCGACGGTGTACGTGACTCCTCCGCGCTCGATGTCGACGGGGCTGACGGCAAAACGCTCGTCGCCCTCAACGGCGAGGCGGCACATCTCGAGCCGGTGCTCGGACCCGGCGGTGTCGAAGTCTTCCTTGAACGGCTGGACGTTGGCGGGCACCAGCAGCACCTGATCGAGCCGTAAAGCGGCGCACACCTCAGAGGCCGCCGCGAGGTGACCGTGGTGGATGGGGTCGAACGTCCCGCCAAGGACGCCGACTCGCGCCTGAGGTGCGTTCACGTCAGTGACGGGAACCGACGCTCCGGAAGGCGTAGGTGATGAACAGCAGGGCCATCAGCCCCGTGAACGCCAACAGCCCGAACGCCTCTGCAGGAATGGGCAGCTCATTGACGACGTGCGATGTCGTCTCAGTCACCTCAGTGATCACTGTCGGTCCTCTCGTATGCGTGCTGTCGATTATTCCACGGGTGGGCGCCGGCGCCGAGCACCCGCGCTACTGGCGCACGTGGCCGTCGCCATAGGCGATCCACGTCGTCGTCGTGAGCTCGGCGAGGCCCATGGGACCGCGCGCGTGCAGCTTCTGCGTGGAGATGCCGATCTCGGCTCCCAGCCCAAACTGTGCCCCATCGGTGAACCGCGTCGACGCGTTCACCATCACGGCAGCGGTGTCGACACCGCTGACGAACTTCTCGGCAGCGCCGATGTCCTCGGTGACGATCGCTTCCGTGTGACCCGTCGAGTAGCGCTGCACGTGTGCGATCGCCTCGTCGAGGTCGTCGACCACACGCACCGCGAGGTCGAGGCTCAGGTACTCGGTCGCCCAGTCCTCCTCGGTGGCCGGCACAGTAGCCACGCCCTCCGGGGCGAGGGCCGATGCGGCCTCATCCGCGTGCAACGTCACGCCTTCCGCGTGGAGCGCGGCAAGTACTGCGGGCAGCACCCTCGCGGCCGCGTCCCGGTGCACCAGCAGCGTCTCCGCGGCGTTGCACACGCCCACGCGGTGAGTCTTCGAGTTGACCACGATGTCGACGGACCGCTCCAGTGGCGCCGAAGCGTCGAGGTACACGTGGCAGTTGCCTTCCCCGGTTTCGATCGCGGGAACGGTCGAGTCGCGCACCACCGCCTGGATGAGCTCCCGTCCACCACGGGGCACGAGCACGTCCACGAGCCCGCGGGCATTCATCAGCACCCGCGCGCCCTCGCGGCCGTACGCATCGATGGACTGCACGGCGTCGCGCGGCAGCCCTGCCGCCTCGAGCGCACCCTGGAGCACCTCGACGATCACCTCGTTGGAGCGCGCGGCCGCGGAGCCGCCGCGCAACACCGCCGCATTGCCAGACTTGAGCGCCAATCCGGCGGCGTCCACCGTCACGTTTGGGCGCGCCTCGTAGATCATGCCCACCACACCCATCGGCGTCGCCTTCTGAATGAGCCGCAGTCCGTTGGGCAGGGTGGAACCCCGCTTGACCTCCCCCACTGGGTCGGGGAGCGTCGCGAGGAACCTCAGCGCATCGGCGATGCTCCCAATCCGCTCCTCGGTGAGCGCGAGCCGGTCCAGCAAGCCGGGGGTCATGTCGCTTGCACGGCCGCGCGCCAGGTCCTCTTCGTTCGCGGAGATGATGCGCTCCGCGTGCGCGACCAGCGCATCCGCCATCGCGTGGAGCGCGGCGTCCTTAGTGGATCTGGTGGCGGTCGCAAGGGCACGCGAGGCCACCTTCGCGCGGCGGCAAGACTCGAGGACGGCGGTTTCGACGTCGACGGAGGGGGCGGTCGCAGTCATGCGTTCCAGTCTAGTCCCGACACTTCGGCCCAGAGCCGGCGCCTCGGGGCGCGCTACATCACGACGAGGTCGTCGATGTGGATGAGTTCGCGGGCGTAGCCGTCGCCAAGCCGCGCGCCGAGCGCATCCGTGCTGAGCCCGCGCATGTCCTGCGCCTCCGCTGCCGAGAATCCGGCGAAGCCGCGGGCGATGATCGCCCCGTCCGGTCCGACGAGGTCCACCGGTTCGCCCGCCTCGAACGTGCCGCGCACCTCCGTCACCCCCGCCGCCAACAACGACGCACGGCGACCGCGCAGCGCACGTACCGCGCCGTCGTCGACGACGATCGCCCCGCGCGTCTGAGCTGCGTGGGCTAGCCATTGCAGCCGGGTGGTGT
>JBKBNW010000066.1:0-10399 GCA_046295115.1 Demequina sp. | reverse complement strand
GGGATGGCGTCGGAGGCCGAGAACGCCATCGAGTTGGACAGCGACGTGTAGAGGTAGTCCCCAAAGCGCGGGCGCCAGTCGGAGAGGCCGGAGGAGCGCGCGGCCACCTCGTCGATCGCATCGTGGTCCTCGTCTTGCGGGAACCGCAGGTCCGCGGCGGGGAGCGAGTCGCGCGCAAGTGCGCGGCGCACCACCGGGCCTCCCCGGTCGATTTCCCACAGCACCAACGCAAACGCGATGACGTTCGTGAGCCAGACCTGCGCGGCGGCGAGCAGCAGCCGGCCGCCCGAATGCTCGGATGATGCGACCAGCGAGACCACCAACACCACGAGCGCGACCTGATTCGCGATAGCAAGGAGCAGCGTCTGCGCGAGCGAAAGGCGGCGGCTCCACCGTGTCTGGTGGTGCAACCGCACGGGGTTGACGGCGACCAGCGGCACGAGCAAGGCCACAGCGGTGGCCGCCACCGCGTAGCGAAGTCCGGGCAAGAAGGTCGACGGCAGGGCGAGGTACAAAGCAAGCGCGACGAGGACTGCTGCCACCGCGGGCCAGCGGTGCTCTCCGGTGCCGCCGGGAGGGACGCTCGTCATGACCCGATTGTGCGCCCTTTCGAAGACCGCTGCTATGGGCCTGCTATGGTGGTGCTACTTGCAGGGCCATCCCCGGTCCTCCTGCGTCGCAGATGGCTTCTCCTGCCGCCGCAGCCGGTTCACGGCGCGGCTCTCAAGAAAATCTCTTCGGCGAACGAACGCGGACACCTTCGCGATTCGCCACCACCGCTGGTGCCGTGATTCCCACGGAAACGTTGCGCTGTCGCGCGACGAACACCGGCGCAATGCCCCGAAAGGCACACACTTGTCTGACACCACCTTCGCCACTCTTGGCGTGCCCACCAAGATCACCAACGTCCTGGACGCGGAGGGCAAGATGAACGCCTTCCCCATCCAGGTCGACACCCTCCCCGACACTCTCGCCGGCCGCGACGTCCTGGGCCGCGGCCGCACCGGCTCGGGCAAGACGCTTGCCTTCGCGATCCCCATGGCCGCACGCCTGGGTGAGAAGGGCGGGCGTGCCCAGCCGAACCGCCCCCGCGGACTGGTCCTCGCCCCGACCCGTGAACTTGCGACGCAGATCGAGGCGGTCATCGCCCCTCTCGCCGCCGCGTACGGCCTCACCACCACCACCATCTTCGGCGGCGTCAAGCAGCACCGTCAGGAAGTCGCGCTGCGCCGCGGCGCCGACATCGTCGTCGCCTGCCCCGGCCGCCTCGAGGACCTCATGAAGCAGGGCCACGTCAAGCTCGATGCGGTCTCCATCACCGTGCTCGACGAGGCCGACCACATGGCGGACCTGGGCTTCCTGCCCGGCGTCACGCGCATCATGACCGCCACGCCTTCCACGGGCCAGCGCATGCTGTTCTCCGCGACTCTGGACAATGGCGTCGACAAGCTCGTGCGTCGCTTCCTGTCGAACCCGGTCACCCACTCGGTCGACTCGGCCGAGTCGCCCGTCGCGGCGATGACCCACCACGTCTTCCACGTGGCATCCGCCGATGCGAAGAAGGACGTCGTGCACGCCCTCGCCTCCGGCACCGGTCGCCGCATTCTCTTCATGCGCACCAAGCACCACGCCAAGCGCCTGGCCAAGCAGCTGTCGGAGGCCGGCATCCCGGCCGTCGACCTGCACGGCAACCTGTCGCAGGCCAAGCGCGACAAGAACCTCGCACAGTTCGCGCAGGGCACTCACCGCGTGCTGGTCGCGACGGACGTCGCCGCGCGCGGCGTCCACGTCGACGACGTCGAGCTCGTGGTTCACGTGGACCCGCCCACCGAGCACAAGGCCTACCTGCACCGCTCGGGTCGCACGGCTCGCGCCGGCTCCGAAGGTGACGTCGTGACCCTCGTGCTCCCGGAGCAGCGTCGCGACTCGGTGCAGCTCATGCGCCGCGCCAAGATCACGGCCGAGCCGCAGCAGGTGTCCTCGAAGACCGATGCAGTGGTCAAGCTCGTGGGCGATGTTGCGCCGTTCGTCGCACCGTCGGCGCAGCCCGCACCGCAGTCACAGGGTGGCCGTAGCCAGGGCGGGCGCGCGCGCACGTCCGGTGGCCGTGGCCGCCGCCCCGAGGGCGACTTTGGCCGCCCCCGTTCCGGTGGAGACCACGCTGGTCGCCGCTCCGGTGGTGGCGGGTCGCGCCGCTCCGGCGCGCAGCGAGCCGGACGCACCGCGTAGAGAAACCACAAGAGAACCGCATGTCGGGCATCGCCCGACATGCGGTTTTCGGGCGGAATGTGTAGAAACAGACCTATGAGCTTGCCCTTTGCGGAGCGCAGCGAGGCGCGCCGAGTGCGTGACTTGCTCCCGCCCGTCGAGCCAGTCGAGAGTGCGCGTCAGGTGTTTGGCGCGATGTTGGAGCACCAGATCGCGCCGACGCTTCGCCAGTGGGGACTCACGGGCGAGGGCGAGCGGTATGACTACCCCAGCCGGGTGTGGCACCTGAGCCTGGCGTTCGTGCCCGCCTCGTGGAACACGGTGGCGCGCTTTCAGTTCGACGTGAACATGGTCGCGGTGAGCCGCGTCGCGTGGACCCAATGGCGGGTGCACGAGCCGTCGCTGCCCGAGGTCCCCGACGCCTCCAAGTACTACGCCCACGACTTCGTCGCGGGCGGCGGCCTGGTGGCTCGATTGGGCGAACTTCAGCGGCTGGGACCCGACCGGCGGTGGACCGTGCACGGCGGAGCCGACCCGGCCCCCGTCGCGGCGGAAATCCTGACGGCACTCAAACGCCACGTTCTTCCCCAATTTGCGGGACGCGCGGAGGCGCGCCCCGTGCCGGCCTGACGACCGCATCGGCCCCATGGCGGCAAGCGCGCGAGGCGGGCAGCTCACCCCTTGCCAAGGCGGCGAATCGGAGTAGTCTCGCCCTCACAGGCGCGCGACGCCGCGCCACGGGGGGCCTTCGTGAACACGACCATGCCTGGCACGAGCGCGACTAAGCGCTCGCACGACTCTGAGCCGCGACTGCGCGCGCTCGCCTTCTGGGTGGGACACCACCAGGCGGCCGAGCCCGCCCCCCGCATTGGCCCCTCGCTCGACACGGACCGCGACGCCCGCGACGCGATGCGCGCCCGTCGCCTGGGGGAGCTCGCGTTGATGGTGCCGGACCTCAAGTGCCTCGCCGGCGACTCGCGCCCATCCGTGCGGGCGACCGCGGCCCGGTGCTTCGCGATCCTGGCCACCGCCGGCCTCGCGCCCTCCGACCGCGAGGTGTGGCGGCTGCTGCTGGGCCTCGCCAAGTACGACCACGATGCGGACGTGAAGCGGGCCGCTGACGCCGCGCTGGCCGCACTCGAGCGCCACGGCGCCATCGCGACGAGGCGCGCGGGCTGACACCGCGTGAAGGTCGACGGAGCGCTCCGCTCGCCGGATCCGCGCGTCGGTGCCACGGCCTAGACTCGTCGGGTCATGGATGCCCTTTTCGATCTCGCCGACCGTTCCCACTCGCCCCTCGTGGAGGGGCTCAACCCCGCGCAGGCGGAGGCCGTGCTGCACGAAGGCGGCGCGCTGCTGATCTTCGCGGGCGCCGGGTCCGGCAAGACCCGCGTGCTGACGCATCGCATCGCGCACCTGCTCGAGGCGGGTCGTGCCCGCCCGCACGAGATCCTCGCGATCACCTTCACCAACAAGGCCGCGGGCGAGATGCGCGAGCGCGTGGCGGCGCTGGTGGGTCCCGAGGCGCGCGGCATGTGGGTCGCGACCTTCCACAGCGCGTGCGTGCGGATTCTGCGCGCCGACTACGAGGCCGCGGGGCTCAAGTCGACCTTCTCCATCTACGACTCCGCGGACTCGCAGAACCTCATGAAGTTGGTCATGAAGGAACTTGACATCGACCCCAAGAAGTTCACGGCGAAGGCGCTGCTGAACCGCATCGGCACCTTCAAGGACGAGCTGATCGACCCGGCCACCGCGCTCGCCGCCACGCAGATGGTCAGCAAGTTCAGCATCGACCACGCCGCCGGGCGCGCGTACGGCGAGTACCAGCGCCGACTCGAGGCCGCCAACGCGGTGGACTTTGACGACATCATCGTCAAGACCGTGTACCTGTTGCAGCGCCACGAGGACATCGCGCTGCGCTACCGCGAGCGGTTCCGTCACGTGCTCGTCGACGAGTACCAGGACACCAACCACGCCCAGTACGTGCTGGTGCGCGAACTCGTGGGCCGCGAGAAGGACGGCGGGCCGCCGCCTGGCGAGCTGACCGTCGTGGGCGACGCGGACCAGTCGATCTACGCGTTCCGCGGCGCGACCATCCGCAACATCCTGGAGTTCGAGAAGGACTACCCCGAGGCGCACATCGTGCGTCTCGAGCAGAACTACCGCTCGACGCAGAACATCCTGTCCGCGGCGAATGCGGTGATCTCCAACAACGAGGGCCGGGTCCCCAAGAACCTGTGGACCGATGCTGGCGCGGGCGAGCGCATCCGTGCCTTCGCGGGCGACACCGAGCAAGAAGAGGCGAAGTACATCGCCGACGAGATCGCCCGGCTCATCCGTGAGGACGGTGTCGCTCCCTCCGACGTGGCGGTGATGTACCGCGCCAACGCGCAGTCCCGCGCGATCGAAGAGCGGTTCATGCGCGCCGACATCCCCTACAAGGTCGTGGGCGGCACGCGCTTCTACGAGCGCAAGGAGATCAAGGACGCGCTCGCGTACCTCTCCGCGGTCGTGAACGAGGATGACGACGTCGCGATGCGGCGCGTCATCAACACCCCCAGGCGCGGCATCGGCGACACCGCGGTCGAGGCGATCGACCGGCTGCGGCGGGAACGCACCACGGCCGATGCGCCGGTGAGCTTTGGCGCGGCGCTTAGGTGGGCGGACGAGGCCGGGTTGCAGGCACGGGCGGTGCGCGCGATCGGCACCTTCGTGTCCCTGATGGACGACCTGCGCGCGCTCGCTGCGGACAACGGGCCTGCGGGCGTGCTCGACGCGATCGCGGACCGGTCCGGGATGATCTCCGCGTATCGCGCCTCCGAGGACCCGCAGGACGCCTCGCGCATCGAGAACATCATGGAACTGGTGTCCGTGGGACGCGAGTTCTCGGAGGAGAACCCCGACGGCACGCTGCCCGACTTTCTCGAGAAGGTCGCGCTCGTCGCGGACGCGGATCAGCTGCCCGACGGTGACGGTGGCGGCGGAGTGGTCACGCTGATGACGCTGCACACCGCCAAGGGGCTCGAGTTCCCGGTGGTGTTCATCCCCGGCATGGAGGACGGCACCTTCCCGCACATGCGGTCCATCGAGTCGGGCAGCGCCAAGGACATGGAGGAGGAGCGTCGGCTCGCCTATGTGGGCCTCACTCGTGCCCGCGAACGGCTGTACCTGACCCGGGCCGAGGTGCGCTCGAGCTGGGGGGCGCCGCAGTACTTTGGGGTGTCCCGATTCGCCGAGGAGATCCCCGCCGAGCTCATCGAGTGGTCGCGGTCCGAGCAGTCGATGGCTTCGCTGCGTGCGCGCACCGAACGGCGCGGGTCCGCCGGGTGGTCGTCGATGGGCTACGGAGGATCGCAGGATCGCGAGGACGGCAACGCCTACTCCCGTGCGGGTGCTGTGCGCACGCGCAACGTGCCGCCCAGCCCGCCAGGCGGTGCCGGTGGTGACCTGGGCTTCGAGGTGGGTGAGCGCGTGGTGAGCGACAAGTTCGGCATGGGCAAGGTCGTGGGCACCGAGGGCGCCGGCCGCAACGCGGTGGTGAAGGTCGACTTCGGGTCCGACGGCATCAAGCGGCTGGTGCTGCGCTTCAACAACCTCGACAAGCTCTAGCCACGTCGAAGCCGCGCTCGCTCCTCCGCTCCTCTGCTCCTCCGCTCCCGCGAAACTAGGAAGCCCAGCACTCCGCATCGGCGCTGTTGGGGTCCTGTAGGAAGACCATCCGCAGGATAGAACTGACGGGAGGCGCTGAGGTTCCTACAGGGGGCCTCGGGGCGCAATCAGGAGTGCTGAGTTTCCTACGTGGGGTGGCGGGGGCGGGGCGTGACTGACGCGAGCGCCCGCGCGGTCGATAGGCTGGTCGCGTGCGCTCGCCCTCACCGGAGGCGGCGAGCCCAGCCAATCTGAAGGAGAACCCTGTGGCCGAATCGAAGACGTCGAAGGTATCCATCGTCGGTGCGGGGGCGGTCGGAGCGACCCTCGCATACGCCGGCTTGATGCGCGGGTTCGCGCGCACCGTGGCGCTGTTCGACATCAACAAGGCCAAGGTCGAGGCGGAGGCGCTCGACCTCGCGCAGGGCATTCAGTTCATGCCCGAGGCGACGGTGCTGGGCTCGGACGACGTGGGTGTGGTCGAAGGCTCCGACGTGGTGGTGGTGACCGCAGGCGCGAAGCAGCAGCCGGGCCAGTCACGCATGGACCTCGCGGGCGCCACGATCTCGCTCATGGACAAGGTGCTGCCGCCGCTGATGCGCACGGCGCCCGACGCGATCTACCTGCTGGTCACCAACCCCGTCGACGTGGTGACCCTCGCGGCCATCAAGAAGTCGGGCATGGACCCGGCACAGATGTTCGGCTCGGGAACGGCGCTCGACACCTCGCGGCTTCGTCACCAGGTGGCCGCGGTCTGTGACATCGCCGTGGGCAACGTGCACGCCTACATCGCCGGAGAGCACGGAGACTCCGAGGTCGCGCTGTGGTCCTCCGCGACGATCGGCGGCCAGCCACTGACGCAATGGCGCGGTCGGGACGGCAAGATCGTCATGACTCCTGAGGTTCGCGAGCAGATTCACCACGACGTGATGCGGTCCGCCTACACGATCATCGAAGGCAAGGGCGCGACCAACTACGCGATCGGCGCCGCCGGCGCGCGCATCGTCGAGGCGGTGCTGGGCGACCAGCGTCGCATCATGCCCGTGTCAACCCTCATCGACTACCCGGGCGTGGGCGAGGTGTGCATGTCGTTGCCGGCCGTGATCGGCCGCCACGGCATCGAACACCATGCGGACACCCCCATGGATGAGTCGGAGCGCGCCGCGCTCGAGGCCTCGGCGCGCTCGATCCGCGCCACGGCCGAGAAGTTCGGCGCGGTCTAGCGCGGCTCAGGCCTCGCGAGAGGCGTGGACGACGACGGGCGTGCCCACGCCCACGCCCTCGGTCTGCGCGATCGCGGCAACGGTGTCGTTGGGCAGCCGCACGCACCCGTTAGAGACGGCCTGGCCCATCAGGGCAGGCTGGTTGGTGCCGTGCACCGCGATCTGGGGCGGGCCGCCGTTGAACTCGTCGAGCGTCTCCGACCACCCGTTCAGGCCCAGCGCGTACGCGCCGTAGACGCCGGTGGGGTTGGCCGTGAAGTCCAGCACGTCGGTGACCCAGAACACCCCCAGGGGCGTGGGGGAGGTGACCTCCCCGATCACGGCATCGGAGATCACGGACGTCTCGCCACCCACGGACAGCTCGACCTCGCGCTCGGCGAGGTAGACGTCGATGCGCGCGTCGGTCGAGGTGACCGTCGCATCGGCCGCACGCACCCAGGCGGCGCGATGATTGGGCGCGCCTAGCAGCTCGACCTGAATCCACTCCTCGCCGCCGACGTCCTCCCTCGCGAAGCCCATCAGCGTGGTCGGTGACCCGAGTGGGCTCCACTGGCCCAGGTGTTCCGACGGCTCGGTGTCGCCGGGGGACTCGAACACCGCGAGGCCGTCGGGGCCTGCCTCGAGCAGGATGTCGCCGGGTGCGACAGAGGGGCCTGCGGTGCTGGCGGCCGGCGAGGGTGAGGCGGCCGAGGGACTGGGAGACGGCGCAGCGGGAGCCGCCCGCTCAGGTTCGCCGCCCGAGGTCAGCGACATCACCACGGCGACGGTCGCGACCACGAGCGCGGCCACTGCCGCGACCCACTGGAGGCGGCGCCGGCGCAGTGCGGGCCCGGTCCCGGTGTGCCGGGCACCGGAGCCGGGGCGCGAGGCGTCGGGAGGGGAAGTCACGTGCACCAGGGTAGACGCCGCGGGCCCGCTGGGAAACGGGCCCCGGGACGGGCACGATGGTGGTCATGGCCAACATTCGTCGGTACTTCGCAGTCACCTGGTGCACGCGCACCTTGCGCGAGGTCGCGTACCTACTGTTGGGCCTGCCGGTGGCGGTCGTGTGCTTTACGTACATCGTCACGATGTACACCCTGGGGCTGGTCCTGGTGATCGTGTGGGTCGGGGTGGTCATCGCCGCCGTCGCCCAGTGGACCCTCCGACCCATTGGGGACTTCGAGAGATCCACGGCGAATGCGCTAATGGGCGCGGGGATCGACGCGCCGCCCCCGCGCCGCTACCGCCTGCGCGCGCCCGGCAAGGCGCCCACGCTCGAGGGCACCGGGCAGTGGGGCTACTCGTTGCTGCACGACACCCAGGCGTGGCGCACCCTCGCGTGGCTGATGATGCGCATCGTGTTGGGGCCGGTGGGGTTCGTCCTGGCGGTGGCCGCGATCGTGGTGCCTGTCGCGCTCATCGCGGTGTGGGCCATCGCCGTGGGGTACTCGCTCGGTCTGGTCGCCGGGCCGGGGGCCGACGAGCCCGCGATGCTCGCCGTGGTCGACTCGGTGGCGTTCTGGACTCTCGTGGGTACTCCGGCCGTGGTGATCGCGGTCCCGATGTTCGCGTGGGTGGCGCACCACTACGCGACCCTGGTCGCCCTGCTCGCGCGCTGGGCGCTCGGCCCGGGCGGCGACGAACGGATCGCCGAGGCGACCGAGCGCGCCGAACTCGCGGAGACGCAGGTGCGCGTGGACCAGGAGCTGCACGACAGCATCGGCCACATGATCACCATGAACATCGTGCAGGCGGGTGCGGGCGCCCACGTGTTTGACGCGGACCCGGAGTTCGCGCGCCAGGCGCTGCGCAATATCGAGGAGCGCGGGCGGGTCGCGATGGGGGAGCTGGACCGGATCATCGCGGCGATGAGGGGGGACGACCCGGAGTCGCGCACGCCGCTGCCGACCCTCGCGGACCTGCCCGGGCTCGTCGACCAGTCCCGCAGCGCGGGGCTCACGGTCGAGTCGCTCCTGGAGGCGAACTCCGTGGGCGGGGCGCTGTCGCGCGCCGCGTACGCCATCGTCCGCGAGGGGGTGACGAACGCGGCCAAACACGCGCCCGGCGCGGCTCTCCACGTACACGTGGCGACGCTGCCCGATGCCCTGGCCGTGTGCGTGCGCAACGCGCCGGCCGCGCCCGGGGCCGCGCCGGTGGCGGCGCTGCGCGAGGAGCGTTCCGGAAAGGGCCACGGCATTGCCGGCATCCGCGATCGCGCGACGTTGCTCGGCGGCGTCAGCGAGATAGGCCCGCGCCCTGACGGGGGCTACGAGGTGATGGTGCTGTTGCCCCTCGGAACGTCGCTGTCCGCGGGCCCAGGAGAGGTAGACCCGGCGTGCTGCCAGTGGAGCCGCGTGCGTGTCAGGGTGGGCGCATGAGAATCGTGATCGTCGACGACGACCCATTGGTGCGGATGGGGCTGGGGGCGATCCTGCGGTCCGAGCCGGGGTGGGAGGTGGTCGCGGAGGCGGGCGATGGGGAGTCCGCGCTCGCGCAGGTGAGCGACGCTCGTCCCGACGTGGTGCTGATGGACGTGCGCATGCCGGGCATGGACGGCCTCGAGGCGACGCGCCTCATCGCCGAGTCCGGGTCCGCCGCCAAGGTGCTGGTGCTCACCACGTTCGAGGTCGACGAGTACGTGTTCGAGGCGATGAGGGCGGGGGCGGCGGGTTTTGTGCTCAAGCGCGTGCCGCCCACCGAGCTCATCGAGGCGGTGAGGGTGGTGGCGGCGGGGGAGTCGCTGGTGTTCCCCGCGTCGACCCGCGCGGTGATCGAGAAGTTCGCCGGCCCGCGGGATGCTGACCTGCCCGCCGCACCCCACCTCCCCGACCTCACCGAGCGCGAGCAGGACGTGCTGCGCGAACTCGCGCGGGGGATGTCCAACCCCGAGATTGCCGCGCGGCTGTTCGTCTCGGGCGAGACGGTGAAGTCCCACGTCGCGGCGATCCTCACCAAGCTGGGCGTGCGGGACCGTACCCAAGCGGTGATCGTGGCGTACGAGTCGGGGTTCGTGCGCCGCGGCGACGGCGCAGACGTATAGGGCACACGGCGTATAGGGCACACGGCACGTGGCGCGTGGCCTGCGCGGCGTGTCGTAGCGGCACCCAGCCACGCCGCACGCGCTAAGGGCCGGCTCCCGCACGGGAACCGGCCCTTAGGACGTGCGTGGGGTATCAGCCCGTGAAAGTGCCCTGGACCGCGAGGGCGACCGGGTCGACGATGAACCCGTTGACCTCGCCGTCCTCGTCCAGTTCGCCGCCATCGGTCAGCGTGTAGGTGACGGTGGTGCCGTTGTTGCTGAACGTCGCCCCATCCACGTCGCTCCATGCGCCGTC
>JBKBNW010000065.1:0-10436 GCA_046295115.1 Demequina sp. | reverse complement strand
ATGCATCTGATCACGCCCGAGCTGAGGGGCTATGCGTGGGGGACGACGGGCGACATCGCGGGCCTGCTGGGGCTCGAGCCGACGGGGGAACCGATCGCTGAGGCCTGGTGGGGAGCGCACGAGAGCGGCCCGTCGATTGCGCACACGCCCGAGGGCGTCGAGCGGCTTGACGCATTGATCGCCGCCGAGCCCGCATCGTGCCTAGGCGACCCCTGCGCGCGGCAATGGGGCGACCGACTGCCCTTCCTGTTGAAGCTGCTGGCGATCGCTAAGCCACTGTCGATCCAGGTGCACCCCACCACCGCGCAGGCGCGCGAGGGGTTCGAGGCGGAGCGCCGCGATCCCGCGACTGACGAGTACGAGTTCCAGGACCCGTTCCACAAGCCCGAGATGGTGTTCGCGCTGACGCGGCTGCAGGTGCTCGCGGGGGTGCGTCCGCTCGACGACCTGCGCGCCGACCTCGAGGTACTGGGGACCGCAGGCGCGGCCCGGCTCGCCGCCGTCGTGGGCGACGACATCGCGGACTTCATCTCGCTCGCACTCGCGGACGGCTGCGACGAGGAGACCCTCGCCGCGCTCGCCACGCACGGCCGGGCGGCCCCGGAAGGTTCGTCTTTGCGGGTGAGCGCCGATGCGCTGGCCGCCTTCCCCGGCGACGCCGGCGCGATCGTGGCCCTGGCACTCAACGTGGTGGACCTTGCGGCCGGGGAGTCCTTGTTCATTGGCGCGGGGGTGCTCCACAGCTACCAGGCGGGCCTGGGCATTGAGGTCATGGCCAACTCCGACAACGTGGTGCGGGGCGGGCTCACCCCCAAACGTGTGGATGTGCCGCTGCTGCTGCGGCTCGCGACGACGACCCCGGGCCCGGCCGCGCGCCCGCGCGTGGAGGTGGCGGGAGCCGCGATCACGCTCGAGGCCGAGGCCGAGGAGTTCGCGCTGACCGTCGTCACCGACGGTCGCGCCGCGGTCCCGGCGGGCCCGCGGGTGGTGCTCGTCGTCCAAGGAGAGGCCGAGATCGGCTGCGACGGGGCGCCCATGACCCTGCAGCGAGGGCAGGCGGCGTTCGCGCGTGACAGCGAAGGCCCCATGCAGGTGAAGGTCCGCGGCACGGCCGTGATCGCACATCTGCCAGCACTTACCGGGTAGGCGCACACACCGATAGTCTGAGCATCATGTCTGAGCGCATCTCTGTCATCGGCACCGGCTACCTCGGTGCCACTCACGCCGCAGGAATGGCCGAATTGGGCCACGAGGTCATCGGTGTCGATGTCGACGCCGACAAGATCGAGCGGCTGAGCCGCGGCGAGGTGCCCTTCTACGAGCCAGGGCTGCCCGAGCTGCTGCGCACGCACGTGCAGTCGGGCCGGCTGCGCTTTACGACGGACCTGCGCGAGGCCGCAGAGTTCGCCAACGTGCACTTCATCGGGGTCGGTACGCCTCAGCTCAAGGGCGGCTACGGCGCCGACATCTCTCATGTCGACTCCGTCATCGAGGCGCTCGCGCCGCTGCTGACGCGCCCCTCGGTCATTCTGGGCAAGTCCACCGTCCCCGTGGGCACCGCACAGCGACTCGCCGAACGGGTCCGCGAGCTCGCGCCCGTGGGCGAGCAGGCACAGCTCGGGTGGAACCCCGAGTTCCTGCGCGAAGGATTCGCCGTCGAGGACACGTTGCGGCCCGACCGGCTCGTGCTGGGCGTGGACCCGGCGAACCCCGGCACCATCGAGGCGACGGCGCGGCGGGTGTACGCCCAGGCCCTGGCGCGCAACACGCCCATCGTCGTCACCGACCTGCCCACGGCGGAACTGGTGAAGGTGTCCGCGAACGCCTTCCTCGCGACCAAGATCTCCTTCATCAATGCCGTTGCCGAGGTGTGCGACGCGACCGGCGCGGACGTCAAGGACCTTGCCGACGCGATCGGATACGACGACCGCATCGGCCGCAAGTTCCTGGGTGCCGGGCTGGGATTCGGAGGCGGATGCCTCCCCAAGGACATCCGCGCCTTCATGGCGCGGGCGGGCGAACTGGGCGTGGACCAGGCGCTGACGTTCCTGCGCGAGGTCGATGCCGTGAACCTTCGCCGTCGTCAGCACGTGGTCGAGCTCGCCGAGCGCGAGGTCGGCGGGAGCCTGGTGGGCGCGCGCATCGCCGTGCTGGGGGCCGCCTTCAAGCCCGACAGCGACGATGTGCGTGACTCGCCCGCCCTCGACGTCGCCGGGCAGCTCCACCTCGCGGGCGCGCAGGTGCGGGTGCACGACCCGGAGGCGATGGTCAACGCCGCGCGCGTGTGGCCCACGCTCGACTTCGCCGACTCCCCGCAGGATGCGGTCAGGGACGCCGACCTGGTGGTGCTGGCGACGGAGTGGCGTGAGTTCCGCGACCTGGACCCCGAGGCCGTGGGCCAGCTGGTGACGCACCGCCGCATCATCGACGGGCGCAACTGCCTGCCGGCCGAGCGCTGGATCGATGCGGGCTGGACGTACCGCGGAATGGGGCGCCACTCAGGATGAGCGATCTGATCGACACGACGGAGATGTACCTGAGGACGATCTACGAGCTCATCGAGGACGGCGTGACGCCCATGCGTGCGCGGATCGCTGAGCAACTGGGTCACTCGGGGCCGACCGTGTCGCAGACGATCGCGCGGATGGAGCGGGACGGTCTGGTCGTGCTGACCTCCGGCCGCCGGCTCGAACTCACCGAGGCCGGTCTGCAGGCCGCCGTCCGGGTGATGCGCAAGCACCGCCTCGCCGAGCGGCTCCTGATCGATGTGATCGGGCTCGAACTCGCGTACGTCCACGAGGAGGCGTGCCGGTGGGAGCACGTGATGAGCGACCGGGTCGAGCGCCGGCTGCTCGAGCTGCTCGACACTCCGCGGTTCTCGCCCTACGGCAACCCCATCCCCGCGCTGGGCGAGCTGGGGGTGCTCGACGACCCCGAATCGGCCCAAACCCCCGCGATTTCGTTCGAGTCCGCAGCAAATTCTGGCGAATGTGAGTTGACCGTCACTCGCATCGGCGAGAACCCTCAGGCGGCGGCAGGATTTCTCGAAGAAGCGATCCGTGCCGGGCTCGTACCAGGGGCGACGGTGCAGGTGGCGCTCGAGGGAGGTGAGGTGGTGGTCACCTCCGATGTGGGGTCGGTGGCGGTGTCCAGGGAGGCCGCGCGGCACCTCTTCGGCCAAGTTCGACTTGGAAAATGATCACGAATCGGTAACATGGTTGATAAGAAGGAATAAGAACACGCACCGGCAGGCCCCGGAGATGGCATTGGAACCGACGAAGAGTTTCACTCGCAGGGCCGCCGAACATCAACGCACATGCTGTGCGGAAGGAACGTGATTTTGAAGTACGGATACATGCGCGCCAAGACGCGCGCGGTCGCTGCGACAGCAGGCGCCGCACTCGTCGTGGTTCCCTTGACCGGCGCCGCAGCGGCGGCCCTGGTGGCCCAGGACCTGACGGTAGACGCCGTCACTCCCAACACTCTCGCGATCGAGACTCAGGCGGACGCCGCGTCAGCAGATCTCGCCGCCGTCTCGGGTGCGGTCACCGCGCCGGACGACGCCGACTTCGAGCTTCACGTCCCCACGATCGACGTCGAGGCAGACCCCGAGCCCGTGCCTGTGGTGCAGCCTCCCGCCGCTAGCAGCTCGAGCTCGAACTCTGGCTCGTCGAGCTCCGGTGCTAGGCCTGTCGCCCAGTCCCAGAACGTCACGGCCGCGATCTCCGGTTCGGCGATCATCGCCGAGGCCGCGAAGCACGTGGGCGACCCCTACGTCTCGGGCGGCTCGCGCCCGGGTGGCTTCGACTGCTCCGGCTTCACGTCCTACGTGTTCGGGCAGTTCGGTATCTCGCTGCCCCGCTCGTCCGGTGCCTACTACAACGTCGGCACGCGGGTGTCCTCGCCCCAGCCGGGCGACATCATCGTCACCCCCGGTCACGTCGGCATCTACGCAGGCCCCAACCTGCAGATCGATGCTCCGACGCACGGCAAGACCATTCAGTTCCGGGGTATCTGGCAGTCCAACCCCACGTTCGTGCGCGTCACGGGCTAGTCCCTACGCCGCTCGCAAGAGCCGCCGCAGCCTTCTGGCCGCGGCGGCTCTTCGCGTTTGTGGCGTCGGGGCACGGGTCGCACTCGCACACCGAGCGCCCCTAAGGTGGGGGGATGCGCACCTCATTCGTTCCGCGGCTTGGCCGAGAAATCTCGCTCATCGGACAGGGCTGCTGGCAGCTCGGTGCCGACTGGTCCCATGTGGCTGACGACACCGCCCAGGAGATCCTGCGGGCGGCGGCCGATGCGGGGGTCACCTTCTTCGACACCGCGGACGTCTACGGCGATGGACGCTCGGAGCGGGCGGTGCGCGACTTCGTGGCGGACCGTGGCGCCGAGGGCATCACGGTGGCGACCAAGATGGGCCGCCGTGCGGACCCGCACGAGGCGTCCCAGTACACCCTGGACAACTACCGTCGGTGGACGGACCGCTCGCGCGAGAACCTCGGCGTCGACACCCTGGACCTGGTGCAGTTGCACTGCCCGCCGTCAGAGGTGTTCACGAACCCGCAGACCTACGACGACCTCCGCACCCTCCGGGACGAGGGCCGTATCGCCCACTACGGCGTGTCGGTCGAGACGTGTGACGAGGCGCTCGCCGCGCTGCGGGACCCGGACATCGCCACCGTGCAGATCATCCTCAACGTGTTCCGCCGCAAGCCGCTCGAGCAGGTGGTGACCACCGCCCGCGACAACGGCGTGGGCATCATCGCGCGCGTGCCGCTGGCATCGGGCCTGCTGACGGGCAAGTACGACGAGCACACCACGTTCGGCGAGGGTGACCACCGTCACTTCAACCGCGACGGCCAGGCCTTCGACGTGGGCGAGACGTTCTCCGGCGTGCCGTACGACGTCGGCGTCGAGGCCGCACGTGAGGTAGCCAAACTCACCCCCGAGGGGTGGACCACGGCGCAGTTCGCACTCGCATGGATCGGTGCCGTCGGAGCCTCCACCATCATCCCCGGCGCCTCGAAGCCCGAACAGGCCACAGCGAATGCCGCCGCGGCCGACATGCCGGAGTTCGACGAGGAGACCCTCGCCGCCCTCGCGAACCTGTACAACGAGCGCATCCGGGAGCACGTCCACGCCAAGTGGTGAGACAACGCTGACCCCGGGGTGCCGGTACCCTCGTAGGTGCCCCGCGCGCCTGTAGCTCAGGGGATAGAGCACCGCTCTCCTAAAGCGGGTGTCGGCAGTTCGAATCTGCCCAGGCGCACTTGTATCGTGGAGGCCAGCTCACCATTCACGGTGCGCCGGGCTCAGGAGCAGTAACAGCGGTCGTGCGGTTCGTGACTAGCGGCCGTTTGCGCGGTGTGGACGGCCCGTCACACGGCGAGTGACCGGATGGCCATGGGCGTGTGCCCGCCGCCGACCCGGCCGTCGTGGCCGAGCGGCCGCGCACGCAGGCGAGGCGCAGACGCGTCCCGCTGTGTCGAGAGTGCCCTCGGAGGACATGTGGCAAGAGCAGGCCAGCGTCGGTCCGGTGGGGCGCGCCCGGACTCGTCATCTCAGCGTCGCCGCGCGCCGCGTATCAAGGAGCAAGGGCTCATCCCGGTGCTTGTCGCTGCGGTCAGCGAAGTCGAAGGCGCCGTCAAGCGCCCGCCAGCGCGGTCCCCGGTTCGCCTCAAGTTTCAGGCCGTCGCGCTGCTCGTCCGGGAAGAGCGTGCCCGGGTGATGGCCGACCAGTCGTTGACCTCGAATAGGCGATCGCAGGAGTTGCGGCGGCTCGACGGCCTGGGGACTCAACTTGCCCGGATTGCAGCCCGAGACACCTCTCTTCTTCAACTGCTAGCCGAGGACGCTCCGCTGTCCGCATCGGCCCGCGAGTACAAGGCGACGCTGATGCGAGCGGGTGGTCTCGAGCCGCCGGCGGAGCCGGAGCCCGTGGTGCCCGCGCCCGTTGTCGAGAAGAGGGCAATCCCGCAGTCGGTGATCTCACGCCAGATGGCGAACCCTTTCCTTGCCCCTGACTTCGGACATCTAAACGACCGGCCGGCTCCGCAATCCCAACGCCTGGCGGGGTGGGAGTTGCTTGAGCCGCTGTTCCGGGCCTTCGAGAGGGGCTCTCCTGGGACGCCTGCGTGCATGCCCCTGCCTGACCCGAGTTCCTCACCCGCCCGCCACGGCGTGGCCCTCATGCCCCACCAGGCCCAGGTCGTCGCGGCCGCGGCGCGCGGGCACCGGACATTCTTGCTCGCGGACGAACCCGGCCTGGGCAAGACTGCACAGGCATTGCTCGCCGCGCAAGCGGCCGATGCCTATCCCTTGTTGGTGGTGGTGCCCAACGTCGTCAAGACGAACTGGGCGCACGAGGTGGACCTGTGGACGCCGCAGCGCCGAGCGACGGTGGTGCACGGTGATGGGGAGCGGGTCGATGGCTTCGCGGATGTGGCGATCGTGAACTACGAACTCCTGGATCGGCACATCGGCTGGCTCGGCGATCTGGGATTCCGCGGCATGGTCGTCGACGAGGCGCACTTCATCAAGAACAAGGGCTCCAAGCGCTCCCAACACGTCCTGGCAATCGCCCAGGGGATCCGAGCGCGCGCCCCCCGTGCGCTGATGATGGCGCTCACCGGCACGCCGCTGATCAACGACATCGAGGACTTCCGTGCCATCTGGCAGTTCCTCGGCTGGATCGACGACGACAAGCCGCTGCCCGCGCTGATGGCGTCCCTGGGTGAGACCGGACTCACCCCAGAGGACCGAGGGTTCGACATTGCGGCGCGGAACGCTGTCATCAACATGGGCATCGTGCGCCGCCGCAAGGCCGATGTGGTCGCCGACCTTCCCGCTCGCCGCGTCGCGGACCTGCCTGTCGAACTCGACGGAGCAGCGGGCCGGTCGATCCGCGCGGCGGAGGCCGCGCTCGCGCGCCGACTGGTCGCCCGCTACCAGGCCGCGATGGCCGCGCGCGCGGGCGATGAGGTCTCGGAAGGCGTGGACCTGGACCTCGCCCGACGGGTGGCCGCGGGGGAACTCAAGGACTCGGGTCAGAAGGCCGGGGGCGAGAACGTGTTCGCGATGGTCCGGAAGATTGGTCAGGCGAAGGCCGGGCCGGCCGCAGACTACGCCGCGCAGCTGGCTCGCAACGTCGGCAAGGTGGTGTTCTTCGCCAAGCACGTCGACGTCCTGGACCAGGCCGAGCAGACCTTCGCGGAACGGGGTATTCGCTATGCGTCGATCCGCGGTAACCAGACCACCGCAGTACGTGAAAGGCAGATCGCCGCGTTCACCGACGAACCGGACGTGTCCATTGCGGTGTGCTCGTTGATCGCGGCCGGTGTGGGGCTGAACCTCCAGGTCGCCTCCAACCTGGTGCTGGCCGAGTTGTCATGGACAGACGCCGAACAGACCCAAGCCATCGACCGGATCCACCGGATCGGTCAGTCCGAGCCAGTCACGGCGTGGCGGATCATCGCCGCGCAGACCATCGACTCGAGGATCGCCCGGCTCATCGACAGCAAGGCGGGCCTGGCCGCCCGCGCGCTTGACGGGGCGGCTGAGGAGGACGAGTCTTCGTCGACGGATGTGCAGATAGAAGCCTTGGTCGGCCTACTGGCAGACGCGCTCGCCGCCGAGGGCCACGACTGAGCCACCGCATCGTCCTGCTCAGGACCATTGTCCCCGCTGACTTCACGAGCCGCGGTGTGACAATTCTGGAGAAGCCTCAGGAGGTCAGCGATGCGGGTCGCGGGTGTGCACCGGGTGCCTGAGGCCGCGTCTCTCACGCGTCGTCACCTGTCGACCGCTGTTCACTTCGCGACTCGTAGGCGCGTGAACCCAGTCGACTCGGACGCGACGGCGGCAGGTGAGGCTGCCGCCGTTCGAGGTCGTGCACCGCTGCCTGGCGAGCACTTTGTCGCGGTCATTGTGGGCGCGGGAGCAGCCGGCCTGTCACTCGCGTGTCACTTGGCGGTCGCGGGCTGGGGCGACAAGGTCCTGATCGTCGACGACGGCGCCCACCCCTTGGAGCAGCGGTCCTGGGCGTGGTGGGGCACCGGAACGGGGTTGATCGACCACGCCGCCTCGACCGTGGTGGACGACCTGTGGGTGGCCGGAACGGGCTGGCGGCGTCGCATGGCGCTCGCGCCCTACTCGTACCGCCGCATCACCGGGCCGGAGCTGTCCGCCGCGACCGATCGGGCCATCGCTTCACGGCCGGGCTACCGCCGCGTCCACGGGACGGTTCGCGCGCTCGCTCGGGACGGGGCCGGGGGCCGAGTGAGCATCGACCTCGCGCAACCCTCCGGTACCCGCACCATCGAGGTCAGCGCTCGCTGGGTCTTCGACAGCGTGGGACTTGGAGAGCCGGCGGGACGGCAGGAACCCGCCGCTTACTTAGATTTTCACGGCCTGCACATCGAGTGCCCGACGGACGCCTTCGACCCGGGTGCCGCCACCCTCATGGACTTCCGCACGGACCAATCCGCGGGAGCGGCGTTCGTCTACGTGTTACCCACCTCGGCCCGCACCGCGCTCGTCGAGCGCACGGTCTTCGCCTTCTCCGAGACCTATGACATTGAGGCTCAGCGCGCGCGCCACGAGGGGCACGTCCGCGACTATCTGCGGGGGTGCCTCGGAGTGGATGCCTACCGCGTCACCGGGTGCGAGATCGGCACCATTGCACTCGAGCGCGGCCCGGCCGCAACGGCGCACGGGCCGGTGATCCCCATCGGGGCGCGGGCCGGCATGGTGAAGGCCAGCACCGGGTACGGGTTCGCTCGCATTCAGAGTCACAGCGCAGCCATCGCGTGGTGCCTCACGCGTGGCCGCAGCCCCGCCGGCGCAGCCCCGGCGCATCGATGGCACCGCGCCTTGGACGAGGCCCTGCTGCGCGTCATCCGTGAGGACCCGGCTACCGCCGTCGAGATCTTCGCGTCGCTGTTGACCCGCAACCCCGCGCCGCGCATCCTGTCCTTCCTGGACGAAGACGCCTCGCTGCTCGACCAGCTCAGGCTCTTCGCGACGCTCCCACTGGCACCCTTTGCCCGCGCCCAGGCGCACGCGCTGAGGGCCGCGCGGACCTAGCACGCGCATCGGCCGCCTGAGCGAAAGGTCCTGAGGACACAGCCGCGGAGCGTAGTGCGAGGACGTTTGTCCCGTCACGCACAGTGGGTAGCCGCATAGCGTGGAAGGACAACACCCCCCTCTCCGTCTTAGGAGGACGCCATGTCGGCTCCGTACTCTCACATCCTTGAACCCACCACCCTCGGAGGCCTGTCGCTGCGCAACCGCGTGGTCATGGTGCCCATGGGGACCGAGATGGGGGACCACCACGGTCACCTCACGGAACGCGAGATCGCGTACTACGCGGCGCGGGCCGAGGGTGGGGCGGGACTGGTGGTCACCGGCATCAACGCGGTCACCGACGACTACGAGGTCATCAACGAGGGGCTCGGCCGGGTCGACTCCGACGCCGCCATTCCCGGACTGAAGGCGCTCGCGGACGCGGTGCACGCCGTCGGCGGCGCAATCTCCGTCCAGCTCACCGCGGGACTGGGTCGCAACATCAACAACATCGACCCGCAGCGACCGCCGATCTCCGCCTCCGACAACCCCCACTGGCTGGACCCCTCGGTGCTGTGCCGCCCGCTCGAGACGGAAGAGATCACCGTGATCGTGCAGCGGTTCCGCGAGGCCGCGCAGCGCTGCGCCGCCGCCGGCATCGACGCGATCGACATCCACGGCCACACGGGCTACCTGATCGACCAGTTCATGTCGCCGCAGTGGAACCGTCGCGACGACCAGTACGGCGGCTCCGTGGAGAACCGCTGCCGGTTCGCCACCGAGATCATCGCCGCCGTGAAGGAAGGGGCGCCCGAGCTGCCGGTCAGCTTCCGCCTGTCCGTCGACCACCGCTACGAGGGCGGCCGCACCGCCGAGGAGTCCAAGCGCATCGCCGTCATCCTGGAGGCCGCGGGCTTGGACCTGATGATGGCCGACGAGGGCTCCTACGAGGCGATGGACTACGTGTTTCCCCCGTACTACCTGGGGGACAACTGCATGATGGGTGCCGCCGCCGCCATGAAGGAGGTCCTGTCGATTCCCGTGCTGGGCTGCGGCAACCTCACGCCCGAGCGCGCGGAAGCGGCGATCGCAGCGGGAGAGATGGAGTTCGCCGGCATTGGCCGCGCGCTGATCGCCGACCCCGAGTGGACCAACAAGCTCGCCGCCAACCGACGTGAGGACATCCGGCCGTGCATTCGCTGTAACCAGCTGTGCGTGGGCAACGCCTTCATGGGCAAGGCCCTCGGCTGCGCCGTCAACCCCATGGTGGGGTTCGAGCGCGAGCGCGTGCTCACCCCCGCAGCGGATCCCACGCACGTGGTCGTCGTGGGGGCCGGTCCGGCCGGCCTCGAGGCGGCGCGCGTCGCGGCCCG
>JBKBNW010000064.1:0-10617 GCA_046295115.1 Demequina sp. | reverse complement strand
CCGTGGTGGGTTACCCCAAGGGCGGCCGGCTCACCACCGTGTCGGGCGTGGTGCTCGGACCCGTCCAGGACCCACTTGGATCCGCCGTCGACACCGTGCTGGCGACCACCGCGGTGGTCGAGTTGGGCTCGTCCGGTTCCCCGGTACTGAACGACGATGGTGAGGTGGTGGGCGTGGTGTACGCGAAGAACCCCGAGTCGAACCAGAGCTTCATCGTGCCGGTGTCGGTGCTCAACACGCTGCTCGCGCAGCCCGCGCTGCTGGTGCCCGAGCCGGTCGACTGCACCTGACCGCCCCGACCGCTAGGCGGGGGCGAGCCGCAGTTCCAGGCTGTCCACGCGCTGCGCGACCACGTCGGAGTGCGCCAGCTCACGCTGCACGCGCTGCACCACGTCGTCGACCTCGGGTTGGGTGAGGCCGGGGGTGAGGCGCAACACCACGGTCACCTCCGCGCCGGCACCCGCGACGACCTCGACCGCCCTGAGCGCCGAGTCCGTGGTGATCGCGCCCCCGACTGCCTCGCGCACGTCGGCGGCCACCTGGCCGTCCACGACCGCCGGGCGCCAGTCGATCCCCTGGCCGAGCGCCCACACCGCTGGCCGCGGGATCACCACGGTTTCCATGCCGGGGTTGATGACCAGGCTGGCCCAGCTCTCGGCGATCGCGGCCAGCGCCGCACGCGGACCCTCCGCCGGAATGGGCCGAGCCTTGTCGTTCCACACCTTGACGGCGTCCACGTCGGTAAAGACGGGCAGGGCGGCGCGGCCGTCCGGCATCTGCACCGCCACCACGCCCGTAGATGCGACGGCGTCCTTCTCGACGCCGTACTCCCCCATCACCCGCTTCTCGCCGGAGGCCATCACGGGGATCAGCACGCGCGCGTAGGCGAGGGCATCCACGACGTCGCTGAGTGGAGCCTTGCCGTGCGAGTAGCGGATCAGCACCTGCGCCAGCCGGGCATCGGCGCTGCCGTCGTCGTCCGCGAAGATCGACTCCGGGATCTCCTTGAAGGGTTCCACTCCGCCGCTGTCGGTCATGGTCACGATGCTACGCGCCGGCCCTGACGCGCCGTGAGAACTACGGGCGCCCGGCCACGTCCAGCGCCTGCGGCAGCGTGAAGTTGCGGTTGTACAGCGCCTTGCCCACGATCGCGCCCTCGACGCCGCGGTCCGTGACCGCGCGCAGCGCCGCGATGTCCTCGAGCGAGCTGATGCCGCCGGAGGCGACCACGGGAGCGTCGGTCGCCTCGCACACGTCCATGAGCAGCTGCACGTTGGGGCCGGACAGCATGCCGTCCTTCTTGACGTCGGTGACGACGTAGCGGCTGCAGCCCTCGCGGTCCAGGCGCGCGAGCACGTCCCATAGGTCGCCGCCGTCGCGCGTCCAGCCGCGCCCGGCCAGCGTGGTGCCGCGCACGTCGAGGCCCACGGCCACGCGGTCGCCGTGCTTGGCAATCGCGGCCGCCGTCCATTCGGGGTTCTCCAGCGCCGCGGTGCCGATGTTCACCCGGGCGCAGCCGGTCGCGAGCGCCCGCTCGAGCGACTCGTCGTCGCGGATGCCGCCGCTCATCTCGACCTTGATATCGACGGACTTCACCACGCGCTCGAGCAGTTCCGCGTTGGAGCCGCGCCCGAATGCCGCGTCCAGGTCCACGAGGTGAATCCACTCGGCACCGCCGTTGACCCAGTCCTGAGCCGCGCTGAGCGGGTCGCCGTAGCCGGTCTCGGTGCCGGCCTCACCCTGCGTGAGGCGGACGGCCTGTCCGTCGGCGACGTCGACGGCGGGCAGGAGTTCAAGGCGGCGGTTGACGGTCATGGTCTCGCTTTCGTGTGGGACGGTCCGCAAGCGCGGGCCCAATTGGTCTCTCCCGGCGCCGGCGCGCGGGGTCCAGGCTACCGCGCCGCGCCAGCCGACAGAGATCGGCCAAGGTCGCCCACTGTCCTAACGTGGGGACATGGCAATGACGACCGGCGCCGCACTCAGCGGCGCTCGCGCCGCGCTCCTGCGCCGGCGCATCCGCATCATCGTCGCGCTCACCATCGCCTACAACGTGGTCGAGGCCACGGTCGCTCTCGTGGCAGGCTCCGCGGCATCCTCGAGCGCGCTCATCGGGTTCGGGCTCGACTCGGTGGTCGAGGTGGCATCCGCGGCGTTCGTGGCGTGGCAGTTCGCCTCGCCCGATCCGCAGCGGCGCGAGCGCGTCACGCTGCGCCTGATCGCCGGGGCCTTCTTCGCCCTCGCACTCGTCGTGACGGCCGATGCGTCACGCGCCCTCATCTCCGGCGACGCCCCGAGCCACTCGCGCGTGGGCATCGTCTTGGCCGCGCTGTCGCTGGCCATCATGCCCACCGTCGCGTGGTTCGAGCGCCGTACTGGCCGCGAGCTCGGCTCCGCCACCGCGATCGCCGACGCGCGCCAGCTGATCATCTGCTCGTACCTCTCCGCGGCTTTGCTCGTGGGGCTCAGCCTCAACGCCCTGCTGGGCTGGTGGTGGGCGGATCCCGTCGCGGCGCTGGTGATCGCGGGGTTTGCGGTGCGCGAGGGCCTGGAGGCGTGGCGCGGCGACAGCTGTGCGACCACATCGGGCGCGCTGCTCCACGGTCAGGAGTCCCACGAGTGCGAGGACGACTGCGCCCCGCAGCCTGGCTGAGGACCCTTAGGCGAGCGACTTCACCCAGTTGCGCAGCAGGTGCAGTCCGGCCTCGCCGGACTTCTCGGGGTGAAACTGCGTGGCGGTCAGCGGACCGTTCTCGACCGCGGCGACAAACCTGTCGCCGGATTCGGCCGGTCCCGCCTCTGCCCATGTCACCAGCGGTGGCGTGAAGCGCCCGGTGTCCTCAGTGGTACCCAGCGGGAACTGGCGCGCGCCGTACGAGTGGACAAAGTAGAACCGTTCGTCTGCAATCCCGTCGAACAGCATGGAGCCCTCGGGCGCCTCCACCGTCGACCATCCCATGTTGGGGACCACAGGGGCCTGAATCTTCTCGATGGTCCCGGGCCAGTGATCCAGCCCTTCCGTCTCGACACCGTGCTCGACGCCGCGTTCGAACATCACCTGAAGTCCCACGCAGATGCCCAGCACCGGGCGTCCGCCAGAGAGCCGGCGGCCGATGATCTGGTCGCCGCGCACCTCCTTGAGGCCCGCCATCACCGCCTCGAACGCGCCCACGCCGGGAACGATGAGCCCGTCGGAGTGCTCGGCGACCGTGCGGTCCGCGGTGAGCGTCACGCGCGCGCCCACGTGCTCGACGGCGCGCACCGCGGAACGCACGTTGCCAAAGCCGTAGTCGAGGACAGTCACCAGGGGGGAGCTCACGCGTTCCAGTCTAGGCGCGACGGCGTGCGGCGGCGCGCGGCCGCAGCATAGGCAGGGCGGCCGATGCGGGCGCTAGTCGCCGCTCGGGTCCGGGTTCGAGTCGCGCTTGTTGGCCTCGCGCGCCTTGAGCTGGCGCTTGGCGTCCTTCGAGGCGTGGCGCAACTCGCGAAAGGCCTTCATGCGGGACATGCGCGCCTGGAACACCTTGCCCGGGTGAGTGAGGGCAATCTCGTCGATGGTCTGCGTACCGGCCATCAGCGTGGTGATGACGCCGGGCGCCTGATCCAGTGCGAGGCCGGGCGCAAGGGTGTCGCCCTTCACGCCCGCGAGCCACCGGCGCACCGTGATCTGCCCCGCGCGACGCTCCATCGCCAGGATCGGCTGGGTCTTCACAAACGCGCTCACCACCTCGCCGGCGGCGTCCACGGCCCCCGGCGTGGTGTCATCCAGCACCGCGAAGGCGCCAGCCGAGGTCTCGATGGTCTGCCCCCTCACGCCGTTGAGAGCACACACCGCCGCGAGCACGCGGCCGTTCTGGATGGGGGTGAACAGCGCCACCGTGTCCTTCTCGATGTGCGCGCCCGTCTCGCCCATGGGCTTCGCGTCCGCGAGTCCAGAGATGTCGTCGGGGACCACGAACTCGCCCCCCGCATCGGCCGCGCTCGAATCGTCGCGCGGCTCGCTCACAGCGCACCCTTCGTGGACGGAATGCCCTTGACCCGCGCATCGGCCGTCACCGCGGCGCGCAGCGCCCGTGCGAGCGCCTTGAACTGCGCCTCGACGATGTGATGCGGGTCGCGGCCCGCGAGCACGCGCATATGCACGCAGATGCCGGCGTGGTGAGCGATCGACTCGAGGGCGTGGCCCGTCAGCGAGCCCGCGAAGTTGCCGCCGATCAGGTGCGTCGCCTGCCCCACCGGCTCGCCGATGTGGACAAAGTACGGGCGGCCAGAGACGTCGACCACGCACTGCGCGAGTGCCTCGTCGAGCGGCACCAGCGCGTCGCCGAACCGGGAGATCCCGGCCTTGTCGCCCAGCGCCTGCTTGAGGGCCTCGCCGATGCAGATCGCCACGTCCTCGACCGTGTGGTGACTGTCGATGTGGACGTCGCCCGTCGCCTGGACGGTGAGATCCATCAGCGAGTGCTTGCCCAGCGCGGTGAGCATGTGGTCGTAGAACGGCACGCCCGTGCTGATCTCGGTGGTGCCCGACCCATCCAGGTCGAGCTCGACGAGCACCTGCGACTCGCTCGTGGCGCGCTCGATGCGTCCGGTGCGGCTCATGCGGTGACCTCCAGTAGCGCGCTGCGGAACAGCGCCATCTCTTGCGGCGTGCCGATCGACACCCGCAGCCATCCCTCGGGGCCGGTGACGCGGATCAGCACACCCCGCTCCAGCAGCCCCTCGAACACTCGTTCCCGGTCCTCGAACGGGCCGAACAGCGCGAAGTTCGCGTCCGTGTCCGCGACCGTGTAGCCCTGCTCCGTTAGCCACGCCACCGTCTCGTCGCGCTCGGCGCGGATCTCGTCGACCTGCGCCTGCAGCTCGCGGTGGTGCGCGAGCGCGGCGCGGGCCGTCGCCTGCGTCACGGCGCTCAGGTGATACGGCAGGCGCACCACCCGCAGGGCGTCGATCACGCCCTGATGCGCGACCAGGTAGCCCAGCCGCCCGCCCGCGAGCGCGAAGGCCTTGGACATGGTCCGGCTGACCGCCAGGTTCTCGTGCTCGGGGATGATCGTGGCGGCGCTGGGCACGCCGGAGCGGCGGAACTCGGCGTAGGCCTCGTCGATCACCACGACGCACCCGCCCTCGACGTCGTCCGCCGCGGCCATCAGTGCGCGCACGTCCTCCAGGCTCAGCGCGGTGCCGGTGGGGTTGTTGGGGCTCGCCACCAGCACCAGGCTGGGCCCCAAGTCGCGGATCGCGGCCTGGGCGGCGTCGATATCCAGCGTGAAGTCCTCGCGGCGCGGCAGCGTCACGTAGTCGGTGATGGTGTCGCGCGCGTACTCGGGGTACATCGAGTAGGTGGGCGCGAAGCTCAGCACCTTGCGGCCCGGGCCGCCGAAGGCCTGGTGCAGGTGCAGCATCACCTCGTTGGAGCCGTTCGCGGCCCAGATGTTGCGCACCTCGACAAAGTCCACGAGGCTCTCGGCCGCGAGATAATGCGCAAGGTCGGCGCGCAGCGCGGTGAAGTCGCGGTCCGGGTAGCGGTTCAGTCCCTCGGCAGCCTTGCGGACGGCGGACGCGATGGCGTCCACCACGCTTGGCGGCGGCGCGTACGGGTTCTCGTTGACGTTGAGGCGCGCGGCGACGTCCAGCTGGGGCGCGCCGTATGGCTCCAGCCCGATCAGTTCGGGGCGCAGGGGCAGAGTCATGGCAGGAAGTCTAGTAGCCGGGCGCCCCCCTCCTGGATATGCCTTGTGTCCGCATTTTGGCTCATCTCGCGTCCTGGATAGTCACCCTGACCCTCGGACCGCGTTGTCAGCGCGCGCCCCTACGGTGGGGGCATGGCAACTCTCCCCGGACCGTCCCCCTCCGCCGAGCCAGCCCCCGCATTGGCCGCCTTGCGCCTCGAGGGCGAGGCCGCGCTGCGGGCGTTGGTGGGACGAGACGATGCGGCGCTGCGTGACGACCAGTGGCGCGCCGTCGAGGCGCTGGTCGCGCGGCACGCGCGGGCGCTCGTCGTGCAGCGCACGGGGTGGGGCAAGTCCGCCGTGTACTTCGTGGCAACCATGCTGCTGCGGGCGCGCGGGTCCGGGCCGACCATCATCGTGTCGCCGCTGCTCGCGCTCATGCGCGACCAGATCCAGGCGGCGTCGCGGGCCGGAATCCGCGCGGCCACCGTGAACTCCGCGAACGTCACGGAGTGGGACCAGGTGCACGCGTCCATCGCGGCCGGCGAGATCGACGTGCTGCTGTGCTCGCCCGAGCGGCTCAACAACCCGCAGTTCCGCGACGAGGTGCTGCCCCGTCTCGCGGCCGATGCGGGGCTCGTGGTGATCGACGAGGCGCACTGCATCTCGGACTGGGGTCACGACTTCAGGCCCGACTACCGGCGCATCCGCACGCTGCTGTCGGAGCTGCCTGACGGGATCCCGGTGCTCGCGACGACGGCGACCGCGAACTCGCGCGTGACGGCCGACGTGGCGGAGCAGTTGGGCGTTCGCGGGGCCGATGCCGGAGGGGGCGCAGATGTGTTGGTGCTGCGCGGAGCGTTGGACCGGGAGTCGCTGCACCTGGGAGTGGTGCAGTTGCCCGACCCCGCCGCGCGGGTGGCGTGGCTCGCGTCCGCCCTGCGTGAGATCGACGGGTCGGGGATCATCTACTGCCTCACCGTGTCTGCTGCCGAGGAGGTCGCGTCGCAGCTGCGCGCCGCCGGTCACACCGTCGGCGCCTACACGGGGCGCACCGACCCGGCCGAGCGCGAGCAACTCGAGGAGGACCTCAAGGCCAACCGCGTGAAGGCCTTGGTCGCGACGTCGGCGCTCGGGATGGGCTTCGACAAGCCGGACCTGGGGTTCGTGATTCACGTGGGCGCGCCAGCGTCGCCGATCGCGTACTACCAGCAGGTGGGGCGCGCGGGGCGTGGGGTGGCCCGAGCCCTGGTGGTGCTGCTGCCGGGGGCCGAGGACCGCGCAATCTGGGAGTGGTTCGGCTCCCAGGCCTTCCCACCGGAGGACCAGGTACGGGCGGCGCTGGGTGCGCTGGGGACGGCGCAGCCGACCTCGGTGGCGGCGCTCGAGACTCAGGTGGACCTGCGGCGCGGCCGTCTCGAGTCGATGCTCAAGGTGCTCGACGTCGACGGCGCGGTGCGGCGGGTCAAGGGTGGGTGGCTGGCGACCGGGTCGACGTGGGAGTACGACGCTGATCGGTACGCGCGGGTGGCCGCCACCCGGGCCGCGGAGCAGGGCACGATGCTCGAGTACGAGCGGCTCTCCACTTGCCGGATGGGTTTCTTGCGCCGGGTGCTGGACGACCCCGACCTGGTCGAGGGCTGGACGTGCGGGCGCTGCGACGTGTGCGGCGGCGTGGAGTTGCCAGCGGCGCCCGACGGCTCTGCGGTGGAGGCGGCGCGGGGCGGTCTCGACCGGGTGGGGGTCGAGATTGTGGCGCGGCGGCAGTGGCCGAGCGGCATGGACGCGTTGGGGATAGACCTGCGAGGGAAGATCCCCGCCGACGAGCAGGCCGCGGCTGGGCGGGCGATCGCGCGACTCGACGGCCTGGGGTGGTCGGGTCCGCTGCGGGAGTTGTTCGAGTCGCGCGATGCGTCCGGCGCTCCGATTGACGGCGAGACGCCGGGTCCGTTGCGCGAGGCCGCGGTGCGCGCGCTAGAGGATTGGAACGAACTATGGGGCGGCGTGACCGGACCTTCGCGTTCTTTGGCGGTGCACGGGGTCGTGTCAGTGCGGTCTACGACGCGGCCGCTGCTCATGGACCACCTGGGCCCGGGCCTCGCGCGCTACCTGAAGGTGCCGTTCGTGGGGTCGGTGGGGCCGTCCTCTTCGCGCGCCGAGCCAGACCGGCATGACGTCAACTCGGCGCAGCGGCTGGCCTCGGTGGCACGGCGGTTGAGGCTCGAGCTAGACGGTGAGGGTCTCGAGGGGCTGCGCGGACGGTCGGTGCTGCTCGTGGACGACTACACGGACTCGGGGTGGACGCTCACCGTGGCGTCGCGGCTGCTGCTGCGCGCAGGGGCGGCGGCGGTGTATCCCTTCGTGCTGGGAGTTCGGTAATGCCGCGCGTGCGCTAGCGCTCGAACCGGGCGCGGATCGCGTCGCCGTGGGCGGGAAGGTCCTCAGCGTTCGCGAGCGTGACCGCGCTATCCCGCACTGCTGAGAGCGCATCGGCCGTGTAGTGGATGGTCGAGACGGCCTTGAGGAAGCTCGACGTGTTGAGCCCGCTCGCGAAGCGCGCCGTGCCGCCGGTAGGCAGCACGTGGTTGGAGCCGGCGATGTAGTCGCCGAGAGAGACCGGGCTGTGCGGGCCGACGAAGATCGCGCCGGCGTTGCGGATACGAGCGCCCACTGCCGCCGCGTCTCGGGTGTGGATCTCGAGGTGCTCGGCGCCATAGGCGTCGGCGACCTGAATGGACTGTTCCACATTCGCGGTGAGAATCACCGCGCTCTGGCGACCCGTGAGGGCCTCCTTGGCGCGCGCGAGGTGGCGGGTCGAATCGGCCCGTGTCTGCAGGGCCCGCTCGACGCGCTCGGCGAGGTCTTCCGAGTCGGTAATGAGGACGGAGCCTGCCATGGGGTCGTGCTCGGCCTGGCTGAGCAGGTCGGCGGCGACAAAGTCGGGGTCAGCGCTGTCGTCCGCGATGATCGCGATCTCGGTGGGGCCGGCCTCGGAGTCGATGCCCACCACGCCGTTGACCGCGCGCTTGGCTGCGGCCACGTAGACGTTGCCTGGACCGGTGATGACGTCCACCGGGTCGCACAGGTCATCGACGCCGTACGCGAGCATGCCGATCGCCTGCGCGCCGCCCACCGCGTAGACCTCGTCGACGCCGAGTAGCGCGCACGCCGCCAGGATGGTCGGGTGCGGCTCGCCGCCGAACTCCTTCTGAGGGGGCGTCGTGACGGCGATGGATTCGACACCAGCGGCCTGGGCGGCGACCACGTTCATCACGACCGAACTTGGGTACACCGCGAGGCCGCCCGGCACGTACAGCCCCACGCGGCCCACGGGGATCCAGCGCTGCGACAGAGTTGCACCTGGTGCGACGTCGACCTCGACGGGTGGTGGGACCGTGGCCTCGTGGAAGATGCGGACTCGGCGGATCGCCTCGCGCAGCGCGTCGAGAACCGCCTGGTCCTGCGTCGCGACGGCGGCCTCGATGCGCGCGGGCGGGACCCGCAGGTGCTCGGGCGAAACGCCGTCGAACCTCTGGCCGAACTCGCGGATGGCCTCAGCACCACGCTCGCGCACCGCGTCCAGGATCGGTTCGACGACCGCGCGCGCGTCGGCGACGTTCAGGTCGGCACGCGGCACGATCGCGAGCATCTCGCGGGCGGTCAGGTCACGGTCACGCAGGTCGATTCGGCTTAGCACGCGTACCAGCCTATCCCCGCCCCAAGGTTGGTCACTTATATGACTCTCGGGACGTCGCGCCCGGTGAACTTCACGGTCGGGATCCCCACCGAGGCCAGCAACGCGTCCCCCACACGGTCGCGCGTTCGAGTCAGGACATGGCGGCGCGGAGTCCCTCCTCGAGCGGAGTCGTCGCCCGCCCGGCGAGACGCGCGAGGTCGTCGCCCGCTGTGTCGAGCTCTCCCACGCGCACGGCCTGATCGAGCGCAACGGCGAACTCGGCATACGGCTGCGGCACGCCGGCTCCGAGCAGCGACTCGAGGTGAGACGCGGCGTCGACCTGGCGTGCGTGTACCCGACGCGCCCCAATACGCCCGATCACCTCGGCAAGGTCGTGCATGGTCCACCCGGAGTCACCTGCGAGCTCGTAGCGCTTGCCCTCGTGCCCTGGGGTGGTGAGCACGGTCGCAGCCGCGGCGGCGAAGTCCCGACGAGACGCCGATGCGGTGCGCCCGTCCCCCGCACTCGTCAGCACCTCGCCCGAGGCGAGCGCCTGGCGGGCCTGGTCCGCGTAGTTCTCGGTGTAGAAACCATTGCGCAGTATCACGAACGGGAGCCCGGAATCCTCGAGGTACCGCTCGGTCCCCACGTGCTCCCCGACGAGCGGGTTGACCGTGGCCTCGCCCGCCCGCAGCACCGATGTATAGGCAACCAGCCTCACTCCCGCGTCACGCGCCGCATCGATCGCGTTGGCGTGCTGCTGCACGCGCCGACCCAGTTCCGAACCAGAGATCACCAGCACCCGGTCCACACCCTCGAGCGCGGCGGCGAGACTGGGCGGGTTGTCGTAATTGCCCTGGCGGATGGTCACGCCTTGGGCGGCCATCGCATCTGCCCGCGCAAGGTCGCGAACCACCGCGACGATGTGGCTGGGGCGCACCCCGCGACTGAGTAACTCCTCAACCACAAGCGGACCGAGGTTTCCAGAGGCGGCAGTGACGGCGATGGTCATTTTGTGCTCCTTTGAGGTCCTGCCAGGGAAACTCGCGGGACCGGCGCGTCATTCCCCCGGCCGGGCCCGGCCAATCCACCCCAAGTGGGTGTGCCGGAACGAATCGGCATGCTTGAGCCCATAGCCGAGCGCCCGGTCAACACCAACGTGGAACACCCATGCCGCCGCCAACAGCGCAACGACGCGGCCGCCGGGTATGCCAGAGCCCCAGCTTGCAAGCGCCCACGCGGCCACCGCACTTGGCCCGAGCAACGAGTGAC
>JBKBNW010000063.1:551-10698 GCA_046295115.1 Demequina sp. | reverse complement strand
GGTGATCGCGCTGGTGGGCGGCACGCGACTGTACCTGGGCTATCACTTCCTGTCCGATGTGCTCGCTGGCGCGTGCCTGGGCGTCGCGACGCTGGGCGTCGTCGTCGCGATCGACCGCTGGCTGGACCTGCGTGACGAGACCCGCGCATCGGCCGTTCGCACGGTGCCGTAGCGCTCAGCCCGCAATAGAGTCGGCCCGGCCAAGCCTGGGGTATGCGTGCAAACCAGACATATGCGGACGCTCGCGTGACCGACTAGGGCGTGTGTCGCAGGCGTAGTCGCCGCAGGGTCTACGGTTGGCCGCATGAAGGCGACGGCGTGGGCGATCGGTGGGGTCGGCTCGGCAATCGGCCTGGTGCTGATCGCGATGGTGCTGGTGATGGACGCGACGCTGCCGGGTTTCAGCGAGCAAGGTGGGCTCGGGCAGGACCTGCGGGCCTCGCTCATCGGGGTGGTGGTGATCGCGGTGTCGCTCGCGATCGCCTCCACGGTGCGCCGCTCACACCTGTGGGCCAACTACGTCTTCGTGCTGCTCGCGGTGCTGGGCGCGGCCGCGGCCATGTGGTGGGCGATCGCCGAACTGCTGGGCTGATCCCCTCGGCTTGCCGCGCTCACCGGCCGAGCGGACAATGGCGAGCGATCCATCCGTCACCGGGAGGCCACAGTGAGGGCGATGATCCTCAAGGAGTTCCGGGAACTCCGGCGCGACCACCGCACGGTCGCCATGCTCGTCGCGATGCCCATCGTGTTGCTGGTGATCTTTGGCTACGCGGCGAACTTCACTGTCGATGACATCCCCACCCGGGTGCTCGGCCCAGGCGCCGCGCAGGTCGAGGCCGGGCTGCCCAGCCTGTTCGACGTCCAGGCGGCCGATGCGAGGGCTGGGGAGGCGGACGCCGTCGCCTTGGTGCGGGACGGAGTGGTCGATGTGGCGATCGACACGTCCGCCCAGCCGCCCACCGCCTACCTCGACGGCTCGAGCCTGTTCTCCGCGCAGTCAGCGGCGGCGGCGTTGGGGGCGGCGCCCGAGGGGAGGGTCGCGATCGAGATCCTCTTCAACCCCGACCTCGTCACCGCGTGGGTGATGGTGCCCTCGCTGATCGGTCTGATTCTTGCGTTCATCGGCACCATCATCACGAGCATCGGCCTGGTGCGGGAGCGGCAGACGGGCACCATCGAGCAGCTCGCGGTAATGCCGCTGCGGCCCGCTGACGTGATTGTGGGCAAGATCGCCCCGTACTTCTTGCTGGCGGCGTTCGACATGGTGCTCGTCACCGCGCTGGGCGTGTGGATCTTCGACGTGCCCTTCAGCGGCAGCGTGTGGCTGTTCGCGCTGGGTGCGGCGCTGTTCCTGTTCGTGGTGCTGGGCCTCGGCGTACTGATATCCACCGCGTCGCAGACCCAGGCGCAGGCGATTCAGCTCGCCATCATGATGCTGCTGCCGCAGATCCTGCTGTCCGGGTTCGTGTTCCCGCTGGCCGCGATGCCGGCGGTGGTGTCGTGGATCGGGTACGCCTTGCCGCTCACCTACTTTGTGGACCTGTCGCGAGGGATCATGCTGCGCGGGGCTGGATTCGACTCGCTGTGGCTGAACTTCGCGGTGCTCGCGACCATGGCGGTGGTGATCTTCACGGCCGCGGTGCTGCGTTTCCGCAGGGACCTCGCACCGCGAGCTCGGAGCCACTGATGTACGGCGCCTTCAGTGACCACTGATGCGTGGGGCGCGTTCGGCGTCACCGTCCGGCGCGGCGACGTGGTGGCGCTGCGCGACGTGAGTTGCGAGGCGGTGCGCGGCGAGGTGCGGTGCGTGGTCGGCGGGGACGGCGCGGGCAAAACCACGCTGCTGCGCACCCTGGCGGGGGCATTGAGGCCCGACGTGGGGACGGTGCGCGCCCCGGCGCTCACGCGCATCGGCTTCATGCCCACCTCGGCAGGGGTGTGGCGGGACCTGACCGTCGACGAGAACGTCGAGTTCGTCGCGGCCGCTCACGGAGTGCGTGGCGAGTCGCTGCGCCGCAGGCGGGACGAGCTGCTGGCCGGCGCGGGGCTGGAGGCTGCGACCGATCGCTTGGGGCGCAATCTGTCGGGAGGCATGCGGCAAAAGCTCGCGTTCTCGCTCGCGATGCTGCACCAACCTGACCTGGTGATCCTGGACGAGCCGTCGACCGGGGTGGACCCCGTGAGCAGGGTTGACCTGTGGCGGATGATCGCGCAGGCGGCGGCGGGCGGCGCCGCCGTGCTGATGGCCACCACGTACCTGGACGAGGCCGAGCGCACGGCTCACGTGTTGGTGCTGGACGGTGGCGAGGAGTTGCTGTCCGGTTCCCCCGCCCAGGTGCTCGCCGGGGCGCCCGGGAGGGTCGCGGTGGTGCCCTCGCCGTCGTCCCCGGCCCGGGCGTGGCGGCGGGGCGCCGCGTGGCACCAGTGGTCGCCCGAGTCCCCGCCGGGAGGCGGAGCGCCTGTGGCCGACATGGAGGACGCCGTGATCGCGGCGTCGCTCGCCAAGCGGGGGGCCGACGAGCGCGAGGCGAGCGCCCCGGCAGGCGCGCACGCGCGCTCCACCCAGCCCGTGCATCGGCCGGTCACCGTGGCCTCCCTCACGGCGTCGCGCGTGACCCGCAGGTTCGGCGACGTCACGGCCGTCGACGAGGTGTCCTTGGAGGTCGCGCCAGGCGAGATCGTGGGCTTGCTGGGGGCCAACGGTGCGGGCAAGACCACGCTGATCCGCATGGCACTGGGGTTATTGCCGGCGACGTCGGGCGAGTTGCGGTTGTTCGGCGAGGTGCCGTCGCGCGTGACGCGGGCTCGGCTCGGTTACGTGCCGCAGGGCCTGGGACTGTGGGACTCGCTGACCGCGGGAGAGAATCTGGCGTTCGTGGCAGAGGCCTTCGGGTCGAGCGCGGTCCGCCTGCCGGCCGGGCTCGAGGCTTCTCGTGACACCGTGGTGGGCCGCATCGGTCTGGGCGGCCAGCGCCGGCTCGCTTTCGCGGCGGCGCTTGGTCACGCCCCCGAGCTGCTGGTGCTCGACGAGCCGACCTCGGGCGTCGACCCGCTGTCGCGTGCGCGGCTGTGGGACACGATTCACGCGCGCGCTGAGAACGGCATTGGGGTGCTCGTGTCCACGCACTACATGCAAGAGGCGCAACAGTGCGACCGCCTGGTGTTGATGTCGCGCGGGCGGCAGGTGGCCGAGGGAACCGAGCGCGAGATCATCGGCGGTGCCACGGCGGTCAACGTGGCCACGGACGTCTGGCGGGAGGCCTTCGCAGCGCTGTCCGCGGCAGGGCTGCTGGTCGCCCTGGCCGGCGCGAGGGTGCGGGTCGTCGGCGCCGATGAGTCCCGCGTGCGGCGCGTGCTCGCGAAGGTCGCAGTGCAGGCACGCCTGACGACCGTTCCAGCGACCCTCGAGGAGGCCATGGCGGCCCGCGAGCGCGAGGCCGGTGCGTGAGCGGTCACACACACCCGGGCTGTGCATTTACGGTGGAGTGGTGACTGACGCCTACGCCTCCCTGACCGAGTTCATCGCCATCCCCCGCATCGACGGCCTCGCGCTGTCGCCCGACGGGACCCGCGCGGTCCTGACTGTCGCGACCCTCAACAAGGACGCCACCGCCTACGAGCGCGCGCTGTGGGAGGTGCCCGCGGCGGCTGACGCGCCAGGCGACCCAGTGCGGCTCACTCGCTCCGCGAAGGGGGAGGCCGGCGCGGCCTTCACCGCGTCCGGCGACGTGCTGTTCACCTCGACGCGGCCCGATGCCGACGGCGAGGACTCGGCGTCTGGAGATAGCGCGGAGAAGCCCCAGCTGTGGCTGCTCCCGGCCCGCGGCGGCGAGGCCCGCTGCATCTCCCGCCTGGCCGGCGGGGTCTCGGGTATTGAGGCGATGGCGGCCGATGCGCCCGCGGCAATTCTGGGCGCTCAGCTGATGCCCTCGGCGGCTTCGCTCGAGGACGACGCGCGCATCCGCGCAGCGCGCACCAAGGGCAAGGTCAACGCGATCCTGCACTCCACGTACCCCATCCGGGACTGGGACCACGACTTGGGGCCCGCCGAGCCGCACCTGCTCGCGCTGGACCTCGACGGCGTACCGGCCGAGGCCGCGACCGCACAGGCCGCTGCGCCCGCAAAGAACGACGATGACGCGACGGCTCCCTACCCGGAGACGCTGCCGCGCCCGCGCGACCTCACCCCCCAGCCGGGGCTCAGCGCCGACCACTACGGCGTCGCGATCTCCCCCGACGGCGCGACCGTGATCGCCGCCCTGCAGGTGCCCGTGGGCCGGTCGTCGCGCTCGCGGCTGGTGTCGATCGACGTTGCATCCGGCGTCCACACCGTGCTGGCCGACGAGGAGGGGGTCGACTTTGTGAGCCCCGTCATCAGCCCCGACGGCTCCATGCTGGCCTATGGCCGCGGCGCCAAGTCGACGCCCGCAGGCCCCGCCGACCAGGAGATCTGGGTCGCGAAGCTCGACGGCTCTGGCGCTCGCGAGATCGCCGCGGACTGGGACCGCTGGGCCGTGTCCACGGCGTTCTCGGCGGACGGCTCCGCGCTGATCGTGACGGCCGACCACGACGGGCGCTGCCCCGTGTTCTCGATCAATGTCACCACCGGCGACGTGACCCAGGTGACCCAGGACGACGCGGCCTACTCGGCGGTCTCGGTGGACCGCACCGGCGCCGGGATGGTCGCTTTGCGCGCGACCATGCTCGAGCCTGCGCACCCCGTGCGGATCGCCGTCGACGGGACGGTCACGCGCCTCGCCAACCCCGCCCCCGCGCCTCAGGTGAACGCCACGCTGACCGATGTGGATGCGACCGCCGAGGACGGCACGAGGGTGCGAGCGTGGCTGCTTACCCCGCCGAGCGCATCGGCCGAATCCCCGGCCCCGCTGCTGCTGTGGATCCACGGCGGGCCGCTGAACTCGTGGAACCAGTGGTCGTGGCGGTGGAGCCCGGCGCTCGCGGTCGCCCAGGGGTACGCGGTGCTGCTGCCGGATCCGGCGCTGTCCACCGGGTATGGGCTGGAGTTCATCGCGCGCGGGTGGAACAGCTGGGGTCACAAGCCCTACACGGACCTGTTGACCATCACCGATGCGGTCGAGGCGCGGCCCGAGATCGATGAGTCACGCACCGCCGCGATGGGCGGGTCCTTTGGTGGCTACATGGCCAACTGGGTCGCGGGCCACACCGACCGGTTCGACGCGATCGTGACGCACGCGGCGCTGTGGTCGCTCGACCAGTTCGGGCCCACCACGGACCACGCCGACTACTGGCAGTCGATCTTCACCCCTGAGGCCATGGTCGAGCACTCGCCCCACCAGTTCGTGGAGGCGATCACGACGCCCATGCTGGTCATTCACGGCGACAAGGACTACCGCGTGCCGATCGGTGAGGGGCTGCGGCTGTGGGCCGAACTGGGAGAGCACTTTGCGGCGCCCGACGGCACCATGGACCACCGGTTCCTGTACTTCCCGGACGAGAACCACTGGATCCTGAAGCCGCAGCACGCGATCGTTTGGTACGAGACGGTGTTCGCGTTCCTCGCCCAGCACGTGCGAGGCGAAGAGCCCACGCTGCCAGAGGTGTTGGGCTAACGCAGGTGTTGGGCTAGCGCAGGTGTTGGGCATAGCCTCGATGCGCGTCAATAGTGGCCAAGTTTTGGCTCCAGGTCACTCTGGGGTCGGATAAGTGACCGACCTTTAGTCGTCGCCCTTTCCTGACTCCAGTCCCTCTCGGATCGCGTCCATCACGGACGAGTCCGCGAGCGTCGTGACGTCACCCACCGGGCGGTGCTCGGCCACGTCCCGGAGCAGCCGCCGCATGATCTTGCCCGAGCGGGTCTTGGGGACCTCCGAGACCACCAGGATGGTGCGGGGCTTCGCGAGGGGGCCGATCTCTTTGGCGACCTGTTGGCGCAGCGCGACGGATACGTCGTGGCCAGAGGCGTCGGCTCCGGCCGCGTCGGACTTCACCACCACGAACGCCACCACGGCCTGGCCGGTGGTCTCGTCGCTCGCGCCCACCACGGCCGCCTCGGCGACCCACGGGTGCGACACCAGCGCGTGCTCGAGTTCGGTGGTGGACAGCCGGTGGCCGGAGATGTTCATGACGTCGTCGACGCGCCCCATCAGCCAGATGTCGCCGTCGTCGTCGCGCTTGGCGCCGTCGCCCGCGAAGTACAGTCCCGGCCAGCGGCTCCAGTAGGTGCGCTCGTAGCGGGCGCGGTCGCCCCAGATGCCTCGCAGCATTGCGGGCCACGGCTCGGTGAGGGCGAGGTAGCCGCCGCGCCCCGCTCCCACCTCGTCCCCGTGGTCGTCGACCACGGCAGCGGAGACGCCGGGCAGCGCGACCTGGGCGGAGCCGGGCTTGGTGGCGGTCACGCCTGGTAGCGCGGAGATCATGATTGCCCCGGTCTCCGTCTGCCACCAGGTGTCGACCACGGGGCAGCGGTCGCCGCCGATCACGCGGCGGTACCACATCCACGCCTCGGGGTTGATGGGTTCGCCCACCGAGCCGAGCAGGCGCAGCGAACTCAGGTCGAACTTTGCGGGGATCGCCTCGCCCCACTTCATGAAGGTCCGGATGGCGGTGGGCGCGGTGTAGAAGATCGACACCTTGTACTTCTCGATCAGCTCGAACCAGCGGCCCTGGTGAGGGGTGTTGGGGGTGCCTTCGTAGAGCACCTGGGTGGCGCCGTTGATCATGGGGCCGTAGACGATGTACGAGTGGCCGGTGATCCAGCCCACGTCCGCCGAGCACCAGAACACGTCCGTCTCGGGCTTCAAGTCGAACACCACCCGGTGCGTGTACGAGACGCCGGTGAGGTAGCCGCCGGTGGTGTGGAACAGCCCCTTGGGAGTGCCCGTGGTGCCGGAGGTGTAGAGGATGAACAGCGGGTGCTCGGCCTCGACCATCACCGGCACGTGAGTCTCGGATGCGGGCTCGACCACGTCGTGCCACCACGTGTCCCGGCCCTCGACCCAATGGGTGTCCTGGCCGGTGCGCTTGACGACGAGCACGTTCTCCACCGTCGCCGACGGCTCCGGGTGGTGGTCGCCCGCGGCGATCGCGGCGTCCACCAGGGGCTTGAGGGCCAGGTGCGCTCCGCGCCGGTTGCCGCCGTCCGCGGTGATGACGAGTTTGGCCTCCGCATCGTCGATGCGCTGGCGCAGTGACTCAGCGCTGAAGCCCCCGAACACGACCGAGTGGATAGCGCCGATGCGCGCGCAGGCCAGCATGGAGATGACGGCCTCGGGGATCTGGGGCAGGTAGATCGCGACGCGGTCGCCCTTGGTCAGGCCCAGGCTGAGGAGCCCGTTCGCGGCCTTCGAGACTTCGCGCTGCATATCCGCGTACGTCAGGGTGCGGGTGTCGCCGGGCTCGCCCTCGAAGTGGAAGGCGACGCGGTCGCCGCGGCCCTCGCGCACGTGGCGGTCCACGGCGTTGTCGCACGCGTTGAGGGTGCCGTCGGCGAACCAGCGGGCGACGGGGGCGTCGGACCAGTCGAGCACCTCGGTGAATGGCTGGTCCCAATGCAGGTGCCGCGCCTGCTCGGCCCAGAACTCGGGACCATCGGCCGCTGCCTGCGCATATAGCGCCGCGGTGGCGTTGGCCTGAGCGGCGAATTCGTCGCTCGGAGGGAAGGACCGAGTCTCGGTGTGGAGGTTCTCGAGAGTGGGGGACTGCGTCCGGGCATCGTTGACCATGGGCGTCAGCCTAGGAGGACTTTGGTCCTACGCAAAACGTTTCTCAATGTGCCTGGTAGATCGGTGGCGTGATCTTGCAAAATGGTTTGAGCACGCACGTCGTGGTGCCGGCCTCGAAACCGCCGGCCAGAATGCAGGCGGCCGTACGCCATACAGCCTTTGCCGGGGCGGGCGCGAGTCAAGAGCGCGTCTAAAACGCCGGGGAGACTACTGCGGTTGACATTGCGCAAAGTCGACCACAATTGACTTTGGGTCCACGAGTGTCGATCAGGGTTGACATTGCGCAATGTCAATCTAGACTGACCTTATGCGTGGCATCACTACTCTCGCTTCGCTCGGTGCGGCGATCCGTGCTGAGCGAGAAAGCGCTGGTCTCAGCCAGAGTGCACTGGCAGGGATCGCTGGAGTGAGCCGGGCCACCATCATCGCTCTCGAGTCCGGGTCGCGATTCGAGGCGGCGACGATGCTGGCAGCCATCAAAGCGCTTGGGCTGGCGGTCGAGCTTGTCCCCGCAAAGGGCGCTAGCCGTCCTGCTGCTGCGTCCGTGGGGGCGGCGCAATACGATGCGACCATTCTCGACGACACCGAAGATCTCTAGCCATGGCGCGGAGCCTCCTCGTCGAGCTCTACGGCGCGGTCATTGGCCGCGTGACGCAGGATGACTTTGGCCGCCGATCGTTCGATTACGACCCTGGCTATGCGTCAGATGCAAGTCGGCCCCCGCTGTCGCTCTCGATGCCAGTCAGCGGGGTTCGGTATCGCGCAAAGACGGTGACCCCCTTCCTGTGGGGGCTGCTCCCCGACAGTGAAGACGTTCGAAAGCGCTGGGCCGAGGACTTCGGAGTGTCAGCGGAGAATCCCTTCGCGTTGCTTAGTCACATGGGGCGGGACTGCGCGGGAGGTGCGAAGTTCCTGCCCGAGGATGGTCCAACACGTGAGTCCTCGACCGTTGAGCTCAGCGACTCGGACATAGGAGAGCGGCTCCGCAATCTGAGGTCGTCCGCATCCGAGTGGGCGGTTGCCGGCGAACGGTGGTCGCTCGCGGGCGCGCAGAGCAAGTTCACCTTGTCACGCACGGTTGATGGCGCCTGGATGGACGTCGATGGAGACGACCCTTCGACGCACATCTTCAAGCCCGGCGTTTCGGAGTACCGGCACCAGGCGTTGGTCGAGCATGTTTCGATGGCGACCGCGCGGCAAATAGGCTTGCGAGCTGCCAAGACTGAGTTCAGGGCATTCGGTGGCGAGTCGGCGCTGGTAGTGACGCGCTTCGATCGGCGACGGCGGCGCGATGGCACTCTTGTGCGCGTCCACCAGGAGGACATGTGCCAGGCGCTCGCCGTGTATCCGCGGAAGAAGTACGAAGCGAGTGGGGGACCGTCGGCCGCGGCCATCGCGCGTGTGCTGCGCGACAACGCGTCGGATCCTGAGCGTGACGTGTGGGAGTTCGCTCAGGCGCTCGTCTTCAATTACCTGGTTGGCGCGCCTGACGCGCATGCCAAGAACTACTCAGTCGCTCTGGCTCCGGGTCGAACCGGCCTCGCGCCGCTCTACGACGTTTCTTCTGCTCTTCCGTACGACGCGGTCGGTGACTCCGAGATCAACCAGGCAGCGATGTCCATTGGGGGGCGACGTGTGTTCGGCACAGTTCATGGCCGTCATTGGGATCGGCTCGCCAAGGGCATCGGAGTGGATCCAGGCCGGCTGCGTGACGAGACAGTCCGTCAGGCTGAAAGCATCCCTGCTGCGGTGTTCAACGGGATCGAACCTTTCAATGAGCGCGACCTCCAGGATCGCTGGAGCGACCGAGTTCAACACCTCTGCACGGTGACCGTCAACCAGTTGCGCGACTAGGACCCCGGGCCACGCTCTTCATTCCGCTGCTCTCGCGAAATCAGATCGTGCTCAGGCGAACCCGGTGGTCTCGTAGTCGCGGGCCGGTTGCCCGCAATTGATTCCTTGCAATAACGCATGGCTTAGATCAACCCAAAAACTGCTCATCCTCAGAGTCTTCGAATGCCTGTGGACGACACGCCGTGCTGTCCACACGCTGTACACAGGGTTATCCACACGACCACAAGATGTGGTGCCAGTCACCCCGACTCACCCCTATATCTTGTTGCACACCGGTGTTATTCGGGAGACGATGTGCTCGGTCGCGAACCGGTGGCCAAACCTACGACAGAAAGGAGAACGACCAATGCAGAGCCGTGTTGTGCGCCGAGTGCGCCGTACCGTCCGCATCACGGTTCGTCCGATTCGCCGATAAGGCGAACCGAACGAACCGAGGGGCCGCGTTTTGCGGCCGCCGATGGCGCTGACGAGAGCGGTAACTCTCGTCAGACTCGCCTCAAGCAATTCGCGTCGAGATGCTTGGGATAGAAAATGTAATACAAATACTCGGGGTGGGGGGGGGGGGGGGGGGGGGGGGGGCCGGCCCCCGA
>JBKBNW010000063.1:0-541 GCA_046295115.1 Demequina sp. | reverse complement strand
GGGTGTGCCCCCCCCCCCCCCGCGCCCCCCCCCACCCCGAAGTCTCTCAGTTGCCGGAGTCCTTGCGTGAGAACGGTGCGTATTCGACCTCGCCCTCGACGATGCGGCGGTTGAGGTCGCGCAGGCGCGTCACCAACTCGGCGTCGTCCTGCGCAACGGACTTGGGCCAGCCGTAGGCATCCGCCACCGCCTCGTCGAGCGCCCTGTGCAGTGCCTTGAGGTCCTGGAAGCCGCCCTCATCCATGAGGTTGTAGAGCTTGGTGAGGCCCATGTCGTGCTCAACGCACAGTTCCGAGCGGCGCTCGTACAGTGCAGCCGATGCGGTAGCGATGGCGTCGCGCTGTGCGTCGGTGGGATCCGGCCACGGAAAAGTGGCGAACACCGTGGTTGGTGTGTAGCGGAGGTCGCCCTTGAGCGTCGACGACTGCGCCCATGCCCAGGCATCGTGCGCTCGCGACAGCAGGACACCCATCGAGTAGTCATCGTCGAATGCGAAGACATTGACGAGATTGCTGGGGCAGACCTCCGCGGGCTGCCAGGC
>JBKBNW010000062.1:0-10873 GCA_046295115.1 Demequina sp. | reverse complement strand
TCCACGTGCACCGGTCGGGCCTCACGCGCGCCAACCCGTGGCTTGGGGTGCTGGCCTTTGCCGTGCTGTGGACGGGCATGGAGGCGCTCCGGTCCATGGTTCCCTTTGGCGGCTTCCCGTGGGGACGCGTGGCGTTCTCCCAGCTCGAGTCCTCGGTGGCGAGCCTCGCGTGGATCGGCGGCGCGCCCCTCGCGTCGTTCGCCGCGGCGCTCGCAGGCGCATTGCTGGGCGCCGCTGCAGAGTCGCTGCTTAAGCGCAGGATCATCGTCGCGATCGCCGCCCCGCTGGCCGCGATCGCGGTGGTGGCGAGCGGCTTGTTCGTGCCTCTCGATGGCCAGGCGACCACCGGCACGCTGCGCGTGGGTGTGGTCCAGGGCAACGTCCCCAACGCTGGGCTCGACGCCTTCGCCCAGGCCCGCGAGGTCACGCGCAACCACCGCGACGGCACCCTCGCGCTGATGGCGGAGGACCCGGGGACGCTCGACCTGTTGCTGTGGCCGGAGAATGCCTCCGACTACGACCCGCGCGCCGACGAGGAGTCGCGGGCGCTCGTCAGTGAGGCAGCGCAGGCGGCGGGGGCGCCGCTGTTGCTGGGGACCAACGACTACTCGCCTCCGGAGGGCCGCTACAACTCGATGCTGCTGTGGTCGGCCGACGGCGCCGTGATGGATTCTTACTCGAAGCAGCGCCCCGCGCCCTTCGCCGAGTACATCCCCATCCGCGACTTCGCCCGAAAGTTCTCCCCCGAGGTGGACCGCGTGCAGCACGACGTCCTCGCGGGGGAAGGCCCCGCGACGATCGGACTCCCGGTAACCGAGCTGGGACGCACTGTGACCCTGGGCACGGTGATCTGCTTCGAGGTGGCCTACGACCGCATCGTCACCAATGCCGTGGCCGCCGGCGCTGAGGTGCTCCTGGTTCCCACCAACAACGCGTCGTTCGGCGACACCGCCGAGTCGACCCAACAGCTCGCCATGTCACGACTGCGCGCCATCGAGACCGGTCGCGCGACCATCCAGGCATCGACCGTGGGAGTGAGCGCCGTGATCGACCCCCGCGGACGCGTGCTCCAGGAGACGGGCCTGTTCACGGCCGAGCAGATGCACGCGACGCTGCCGCTGCGCGACGGGATCACGCCCGCGGTGCGGTTCCGCCTGGTGTGGGAGTGGGCACCGCTGCTGGGGGCACTCGCGCTGGTGGGGACCGGGATCTCACGGAGGCTGGGTCAAAGGTACGAGTGGTGACCACGCTCGTCATCATCCCCACCTACAACGAGCGCGAGTCCCTGCCGATTCAAATCGACGCGGTGCGTACGGCGTCGCCGCAGGTCGACATCTTGGTGGTCGACGACGCCTCGCCGGATGGCACGGGGGAGTGGGCCGATGCGCGCGCCCTCCAGGACGCCCGCGTTCACGTGCTGCATCGGCCCGGCAAGCACGGTCTGGGTGCGGCGTACCGGGCCGGCTTCGCGTGGGGCCTCGAACGCGGCTACGAGATCGTCGTGGAGATGGACGCCGACGGTTCGCACCGGGCGCAGGACCTGCCGCGCGTGCTCGCGGCGCCGGGGGAGTGGGACCTCGCGATCGGTTCGCGCTGGGTGCCGGGCGGGGCCGTCGAAAACTGGCCCGCGCATCGGCGCCTGCTCTCGACCGGAGCCAATACGTACGTGCGTTGGATGCTCGCCATCCCCGTGCGCGACTCGACCGCCGGATTTCGCGCCTACCGCGCATCGGCGTTGCGGGCGATCGACCTGGGCGCCGTGGAGTCACAGGGCTATTGCTTCCAAGTCGACATGGCGTGGCGCGTGATCAAGGCTGGCGGCGCCGTGGTCGAGGTGCCGATCGTGTTCGTGGAGCGCGCCCACGGGGCGTCAAAGATGTCGGGTGCCATCATCCGCGAGGCGCTCGTGAAGGTGACTGTCTGGGGAATGACAGAACGCGCGGCGAAAGTGCGCCGCGCGTTCTGCCGAAACAGTTAGCCGGGGTCAGCCGATGCGGCCGGCCCTGAGCAGCTCGAGGCGCTCGTCGAGCAGTTCCTCGAGTTCGGGGATCGAGCGACGCTCAAGCAGCATGTCCCAGTGGCTGCGGGCCACCTTCTGGTCCTTGATCTCGGACCGGTCGCCGTCGCGCAGTAGCGCCAGCGCGCCGCAGTTGCACTCCCACGACAGCGGGACGTCGGCCTCGGTGGAGAAGGGGAATGTCAGGATGTGCCCGTTGGGGCAGTCGTAGTGGACGTTGCGGCGCTCTGCCAGTTCCGCGTTCGCCGGGGTCTCCATGCTCTGGGTTCCCAGTCGCATGCCTCGTAATGCTCGATCAGCCATGTCAGCCTCCCTCTCCTCGCAGGCGGGGGTGAGGCCTGCGTGGGAAGAACGTCCCTGCGAGCGCCGATGTTCCCCGAGACTTCTTCTCGGTCCGGGGAACGCTGATGGGGCGTGGGGCCCGCCCGCGTCAGCGGGGAGCGGACTCGCGCTCGGCGCGGCGCAGGTCGGACGCGGGGACGCGGAACCAGCGGCGCGCCAGCCACAGCGACACGTACACCAATCCCACCAGTACCGGGACCTCGATGAGCGGCCCGACGACTCCGGCAAGCGCCTCGCCGGAGGTCGCGCCGAAGGTGCCGATCGACACTGCGATGGCGAGCTCGAAGTTGTTGCCGGCCGCGGTGAACGCGAGGGTCGTCGACCGCGCATAACCCAGGCCAAGGGCCCGGCCAAGAACGAGTCCCATGAACCACATCACGGCGAAGTACACGAGTAGCGGCAGCGCGATGCGCACCACGTCGAACGGATTCGACGTGACGGCCTCGCCTTGCAGAGCGAACAGCAGGACGATCGTGAACAGCAGGCCGTAGAGCGCCCATGGGCCGACGACGGGCAGGTAGCGCTCCTCGTACCACTCGCGGCCGCGGGTCCGCTCGCCGATGAGCCGCGACGCGAAGCCCGCGACCAGCGGGATTCCGAGGAAGATCAGCACGTTGACGGCGATCTCGCCCATCGATACGTCGAGCCCCTGGGTGTCGAGCCCGAGCCATCCGGGGAGGACTGCCAGATAGAACCAGCCGAGCACGGAGAAGGCGAAGACCTGGAAGACGGAGTTGATCGCCACCAACACCGCGGCGGCCTCGCGGTCGCCGCACGCCAGGTCATTCCAGATCACGACCATCGCGATGCACCGCGCGAGCCCCACGATGATGAGGCCCGTCCTGAACTCGGGCAGGTCCGGCAGGAAGATCCACGCGAGCGCGAACATCAGCACCGGTCCGGCGACCCAGTTCAGCGCCAGGGAGGAGATCAGCAGCCGCTTGTCGCCCGTGACCTCGGCGACCTTGTCGTAGCGGACCTTCGCGAGCACCGGGTACATCATCACCAGCAGTCCCAGCGCGATCGGCAGCGAGATCCCGCCTATCTCCATGCGCGCCAACAGGTCGCCGACGGCTGGGATGAGGCGCCCCAGCAGCAGTCCGCCAATCATCGCGACGCCAATCCACAGCGGCAGCCAGCGGTCCAGCGTGGACAGGCGTCCGGGCTTGACTTCGAGCGCGGTCACGCGAGCAGCTCGGCGAGCAGTGCCTCGACTCGGCGGCGAATGTCGTCGCGGATCGGCCGCACGGCGTCCACGCCCTGGCCGGCGGGATCCTCGAGCTTCCAGTCCTCGTACCTCTTGCCGGGGTAGTACGGGCAGGCATCGCCGCAGCCCATAGTGATGACCGCATCGGACGCCTGCACCGCCTCGGGGGTGAGGACCTTGGGCTGCTCGGCCCGGATGTCGATGCCCTCCTCCAGCATCGCCTCGACGGCGGCGGGGTTGATCTGGTCCGCGGGCATCGAGCCGGCGGAACGTACCTCGACGCGGCCTTGGCCCAGGTGGGACATATAGCCTGCGGCCATCTGGGACCGGCCGGCGTTGTGCACGCACACGAAGATGACGGAGGGCTTGGAGTCACTCATGGTTCTAGCGTGTCGCACGTATCGATAGAAGTCAATATCGACAGATGTCGATGGGGTGAACTATCGTCGGGATCATGACAGTAGGGGAGAACCTGCTCGCCGACGGCGTGTGCCTGCCCGGCACCGAGTTGACCATTCCGGACGAGGACCTCACGGCGCTGGCCGCGCGCGTCAAGGTGCTCGGCGACCCGACCCGCATGAGGATCGTGCAGATCCTGGCAGCCAACGGCTCGGTGTGCGCGTGCGACCTTGAGGAGCCGCTGGGGCTCAGCCAACCCACGGTGTCGCATCACCTGCGCCAGCTCACGGACGCCGGGCTTGTCACCCGGGACAAGCGCGGCACCTGGGCGTTCTTTCGTGTGGCCGATGCGCAGGTCGCGCACCTTGCGCACGCGGTGGCTGGCCTGGCCGCGCGCGGCTAAGCCTGCACGAGGCTAGTCGGACACCACCGTGCGCAGCCATCGCAGCGCGTCGGGCAGCGCCTCGATAGCGGAGACGTGCCCGTCCCCGTCTTTCTGCCACAGCTCGGCGCCGATGCGCTCGGCCATCCACCGACCGTGGCCAATGGGAACGATGCCGTCCGCGGTCCCATGGATCAGCAGCGTGGGGGCGGCGATCGCGTCGAGGTCGACGTCCCAGTCGCACACATAGGACAGGTCGTCGTCGATCGCGCCGTCAATGTCGTCGGGGGTGAACGCCCCCGCGACGTCGCCGAGCCAGCCCCAGTCCCCGTCAAGCGCCGCGAGGTCGCGCGCGTTGAACTCTGGGTCGTAGCCGTCGGCCTCGGCCGCCCGCCGGGGCTGTTCGCCGCGCTCGGCTGCGGTGAGCACGTGACATCCGGAGGCGATCATGCCGCCGTACCAGTCGAGCCCGTCGGCGTCGCGCGGCGCGAGGCCAGAGCCGATGATCGTGGCCACCACGCGCGGGTCGGCCGCCGCGCACGCCAGCGCGTGGGGCCCGCCGCCCGAATAGCCCATCACGGCGTACCGGGTGATGCCGAGCGCATCGGCGATGTCGGCGACGTCGGCCGCCACATGGCCGATGCGCCGGCCGGGCAGGCGGTCGGACTCGCCGTAGCCCGGGCGGTCGTGGCCGATCAGCCGCAATCCGAGCTCGTCGGCGAGCGTCAGCAGTGGCCGCGGCGCAAGCCCGAGCCCGGGGGTGCCGTGGTGCCAGAAGAGCGCGAGGGGCGCGTCGGACCCGTGGGACCCCGCGTCGCGCACGCACAGGCGCCTACCGTCCGAGGCCTGGATGATGCGCGTGACGTCCCCCATCACTGGAGACTAGCGAATGGCGGGGAGCAGCGGTAGGCAACCTCGACCGCGTCACGTCGCGCGCAGCCCCGCTCGGCGGGTGGCGGTCTAGGATCGGAAACCGTGAGCGACCGCGGTTCGAAGAAGACGGGTCGTCCGACCTTGAGTCGTGACGTCATCGTCGAGGCCGCCGTGCAGCTCATCGACTCCCAAGGCGTGGCATCGCTGACCATGCGCAGCCTTGGTCGTGCGCTCGGCGTGGAGGCCATGGCGATCTACTACTACGTCAACGGCCGTGACGATCTGTTGGACGCTGTCGTCGAGCACGTGGTGTCGAAGGCGCGGGTGGACCCGGATGGCACGGTGGGGCCCTCCGACGGCTGGCAGGGGTATTTGCAGGTACTTGCGCACTCCGTGAGGCAACTCTCGGTGGAACACCCACACGCCTTTCCGCTCGTGGCGACCCGCCACCCCGCCGCGCCGTGGATGCGACCACCCCTGCGCAGCCTCGACATGGTCGAGGACTTCTTACGCGCGATGCTTGGCCGCGGGCTGACCGAGGCGCAGGCCGTCCATGTCTATCGGGTCTTCACCAGTTTCCTCCTGGGCCATCTGATGCTGGAGGCGTCGGTCGAGGGCGCCGAGATGGCGCCGGTGGAGGCGCCGCTGGACGAGGGCGATCCCCGCGAGCAGCCAGATGACCAGGACCGCGCAGCCCTGGCCGATTACCCGACTATCCGCAGGCTGGAGGGAGCGCTCTGCACGCACGATACGGAGGCGGAGTTCGACGCCGCGCTCGAGGCAGTCCTCGACCGCTTGGACATCGAACTGCTCCGGTACACCTCGGCGCCAGAGGCGAAGTGAGGGGTGTCTGGGACACTCCCGAGCCCCGCTTTATTCCCTCTGCAGATGCGATTTTTACGAGGTACAGTCGCAATCAGTAGACGAGCCAAATGGCCCGCCTCGCTTCCACACCAAGGAGAGTGCGTCATGGGCAAACTAGGACTGCTGATTGTCGGAGGAGCGGGCTACTTGCTCGGCTCCCGTGCAGGCAGGGAACACTACGACAAGGTCGCCGCACAGGTGCAGCGCCTGGTGCAGGACCCGCGTGTGCAAAAGGGCGCGGCCCAGGCCAAGCAGAGTGTCAAGGACAAGGTTGATGACGTCGCCGACTCCGTGACGAGCAACGGTGCGGGCGGGGGCGGTGTCACGGGCTCGCCACTCGGCACTCCATGACGGAGCCTTTCGGGCGGCCGTCGGATCCGCAGCACATGTCGACGCCCCAGCTGATGAGCCGCGCCCTCGAAGACCTCACCTCGCTGGTGAGGGACGAGATGGCGCTGGCGAAGACCGAACTCCAGGACGCGGCGCGCAGCGCCACCGTCGGCGCCGGGATGTTCGGCGCCGCAGGAGTCATGGCGCTGTACGGGGTCGGGGCGCTAGTGGCAGCAGCCATCGCCGGCCTGGCCGTGGTCCTCCCACTTTGGCTCGCCGCGCTGATCGTGGCGATCGTGCTGTTCGCGGTCGCTGGCGTGGCGGTGCTGATGGGCAAGAAGAAGGTCAAGGCGGCAAAACCGCCCATCGATACCGCGACGACCAACGTCAAGCGCGACATCGACACTGTGAAGGGAGCCCGCGGATGAGCGCGCAGGAGAGCGACGACCGGAAGTCGCACAAGGACAACCGGAGTGCAGACCAAATCGAGCGCGACCTCGCGTCGACGCGGGAGCACCTAGGCGAGACGCTCGAGGCGCTGACCGCCAAGCTCGATGTCAAGTCTCGTGCCACGGAGTGGACCAAGGAGACGGTCGAGCGCGTGCAGATCCAGGCCAGGGTGCTCATCGAGGAGCGTGGGCCGGAGGTCCGTCTCGCCGCCGGTGCGGCCGGACTGGCGCTCGTGGCGCTGCTCGTGCGCAAGTCTCGTCGCTGATGGGCGGCGACATCCGTTCGGCCACCGAGGCCCAGGACGCTCCGCACGAGGACGACGCCTCCAAGCCGGATTCTCCTCGGGACCTCACCAAGCGCTCGTGGGTCTATGTGCTGCGTAAGACGGCGCGCGAGTTCAGCAAGGACCAGTGCACCGACATCGCGGCAGCGCTGACGTACTACGCCGTGCTGGCGATGTTCCCCGCGCTGATCGCTTTGCTCGCAGTGATCGGGCTGACGGGGGAGAGCCAGCGGACGGTCGACACCATGCTCGACCTCCTCGCCAGGGTGGGTGGCGGCTCTGTCGCCGACACGCTGGAGCCCATCATCACCGAACTCGCGACCGCGCAGTCGGCGGGCGTCGCGTTGATCGTAGGAATCGCGGTCGCGCTGTGGTCGGCGTCCGGCTACACGAGCGCATTCGCGCGGGCGATGAACCGCATGTACGAGATCGGCGAGGGCAGGCCGTTCTGGAAGTTCCGCCCCATCATGGTCCTCGTGACCGCCGCGCTGCTGATCATGGCCGCGCTCGTGCTCATCGGGCTCGTGCTCAGCGGCCCCGCCGCCGAGGCCGTCGGGGACGCTCTAGGCCTCAGCTCGACGGTCGTCACTGTGTGGTCGATCGTGAAGTGGCCGCTGATCCTGGTGGTCGCGGTGCTGATGGTGGCCTTGTTGTACTGGGCCACGCCCAACCTCAAGCAGCCCAAGTTCCGCTGGCTCAGCCTTGGTGCCGGGCTCGCCATCCTCGTGTGGATCCTCGCCTCGGTGGGTTTTGGGTTCTACGTCGCCAACTTCTCTAACTACGACCGCACTTATGGCGCCCTGGCAGGGGTGATCATCTTCTTGCTGTGGTTGTGGCTGACCAACCTCGCGCTGCTGTTCGGGGCAGAACTCGATGCCGAGCTCGAGAGAGGGCGCGAACTGCAGGCGGGCATCGCTGCCGAGGAGAAGATTCAGCTGCCGCCGCGCGACACCTCCAAGATCGAGAAGGACGAGAAGAAGCGACGCAAGGAGATCGACGAGGGGCGCGCGTTACGGCGCGCCCGGGGCGAGGAACGCTCCGGCGACGGATCCACCGGCGCCGAACCCACGTCCGCGAAGGAGTCAAGATGAGCAAGCACCCGCACTCCGGAAGCACCTCCGCAAAGGTCCTGTTCTGGCCCGTCGGAGTGGTCAGCAGCCTGATTGCCGGCATCGTCGCAGGCAAGGTCTTTGACCAGGTGTGGAAGAAGGCGTCTCCGGGTGACGAGAACGCGCCCCCCGGTGCACTGGAGACCGAGTACCCGGTGAAAGAGATCGTCCTCGCCGCCGCCATCCAGGGAGCGATCTTCGCGGTGGTCCGCACCGTGGTGTCCCGCGCAGGGGCACGCGCATTCGAGCGCGCCACGGGGGAGTGGCCCGGCAACTGACTCACCGCACGCCGCCCGTGAACGCCTGGGGCTGCGATAAGCCCACGGCGCCGTGGGCGGGCGGGTCACGCGGGTTGCTTTGATCGCGCCCGCGGCACTCCTTTATGCGGGGTCGTGCCACGGGCTTGGCCCCAGAGCACTGAGCCGACAATGGCGGCTGCGCCGAGTCCCTGCACCCACGTGAGCGACTGACCGAGGACCAGCCAACCGAGCCCCGCTGCCATCAGGGGCGCGAGGAAGGTGAGGACGCTCACTTGGGATGCTGGCAGGGCAAGGATGCCCCGGAACCACAGTAGGTAGGCCACGACTGCGCCCGGGCCCGCCAGCCACGCGAAGCCCAACAGGTTCGTCGACGTGACCTCGGCGGGCCACCCCTCAAGGGCGATCATTGGGAGGATGAGCACGATGCCGCCCCACACCAGCTGCCAGCCCGTGAAGCTCACCAGGCCCACGGGCCGGCCCCAGCGCTTGGTCAGGACCACGCCGATGGCGGTGGACGTGCCTGCGAGGAGGCCCGCAGCGACGCCGATGCCGTCGAACGCCGCGCCCGGCGTGAGGACCAGTAGCGCGACCCCCACGAGTCCCAGCAGGGCCGACAACCACGTCCGCGGGCGATGGGGTTCGCGCAGCACCACCACGGCGAGCATCGCGACGATGAGCGGGTGGACTGCCCCCAGCGTGGCGGAGACGCCACCCGGAAGCCGGTATGCCGACACGAACAGGAGTGCGAAGAAGGCGCCGATGTTGAGGATGCCAAGCACCGCCGACTTCCACCACCATGGGCCGCGGGGGAGTGTGCGGGTGAGGGCGACGAGCACAAGTCCTGCGGGGAGAGCGCGCACGGCCGATGCGAGCAACGGGCGATCGTCCGGCAGCAGTTCAGTCGTGGTGAGGTAGGTCGTTCCCCACAGCAATGGGGCAATGGCGGTGGCGGCGATCATGCGCGTGCGGTTCATGGCTGACTCCTGTATCTTGATATCAAGATATATTAAGAAGTCTTGACGTCAAAATATTCCGGAGGTCGATGTGGACGCGGTCGAGTACTTCATGCGCCAGTGGGCGGGGGAGCGGCCGGAGCTCGACGTGACGCCCATGGCGACCGTCGGCAGGCTGTCCCGCATGGCCGTGTTGGTCCAGGCCCGGCTCGACGCGGTGTTCGCGGAACACGACCTGCAGTCGTGGGAGTTCGATGTGCTCGCGTCGCTGCGCCGGTCGGGCGAGCCGTACTCGTTGACGGCCGGCGAGCTCGATCGCACCATGATGATCACGTCGGGCACGACGACGCACAGGATCACGCGCCTCGAGGCGCGCGGCTTCGTCGAGCGCGTGCGCGACCAGGACGACCGCCGTGTGGTGCACGTGCGGCTCACGGAGCAAGGGCGCCGCGCGTGCGACGCGGTGCATGGTGCGCACCTGGAGAACGAGCGCGCCGTCCTGGCACTCATGGGCGACCAGGATCGCGCCAAACTCACGGAGGGACTCGTGGCGTTGGCCAAGGCGCTGGGCGATGCGCCGCCGGCGCGGCCGCGTCGTTGATGTCACACCACGCGTCCCTTGCGCTGCGGTGATATAGTTGATGGTTCAACTAATGATTGTTCAGTGAGGTCCAGGTGAGCGAGATGCGTGCCACAAGCCGTGCTGTCCAGATGGGGCTGCAGGTGGCTTTCTCATGACTGCCGTGCCGGTGAACCAGGACGCCAGGCTGGCACCCGAGACCGGCATGGGCGCAGTGTCGCTCAAGGTCAATGATCTCGACGCGGTTATCGCGTACTACCGCGACGGGGTCTTTCTCGATGTCATCACCGAGTCGCAGGGCACGGCCGTGTTGGGTCGCGGCGGCGTACCTGCCGTCATCCTCGAGCACGCGCCCGAACTGCCGTGGGCGCGACCTGGCTCCGCGGGACTCTTCCACACGGCGATCGCCTTCGACACCCGGCCCGAGCTCGCGAGATCGCTGTACTCGATCGCACGACGATATCCGGGCACCTACACCGGCAGCGCCGATCACTTGGTAAGCCTGGCGTTCTACATGACCGACCCCGAGGGCAACGGTGTCGAGCTGTATTGGGATCGCGACCGCACGCAGTGGTCGTGGGTTCATGGACAGGTCGAGATGGCCTCGCTGGGCTTGGACCCACAGGAGTTCCTCGATGCACACCTGGTGCCAGAGACGGCCGACGCGCGCGAGGGCTTGGCAGCGGCACACGTGGGCCACGTCCACCTGTCCGTGGGCGACGTCGACACTGCGAGGTCCTTCTACGTCGACCAATTGGGCTTCGATACGACCGCCGAGCTGAGCGGCTCAGCGCTGTTCGTGTCGGCGGGCGGTTATCACCACC
>JBKBNW010000061.1:0-10931 GCA_046295115.1 Demequina sp. | reverse complement strand
CGCGCGCGGCTCCGTGGCATCCCACAAATGTGAGGGCTCACTTCGCTACCCGCATGAGGTCACGACAGTACTTTTTGCCCGTAGCGTGGGGGGACACCAGGAATCTGCCCATCGCCGCATGCGTTGTGGCGACGTCTGTTCCGTGAAGAAAGGCCATCCGTGACCACCCCCTCCCTGTTCTCGCCGATCACCCTGCGCGGCACGACTGTCCGCAACCGCCTGTGGGTCGCTCCCATGTGCCAGTACTCCGTTGAGCGCCGCGATGGCGTGCCGACCGATTGGCACCTGGTTCACCTGGGCGGCATGGCACGCGGCGGTGCGGGCCTGGTGATGGCAGAGGCGACCGCGGTCCTGCCCGAGGGGCGCATCACGCCGTGGGACACGGGGCTGTGGAACGACGAGCAGCGCGACGCCTGGGCGCGCATTGTCACCTTCATGCACTCGCAGGGCGCCGCGGCCGGCATCCAGCTCGCCCACGCCGGGCGCAAGGCGTCGACCCACCGCGGGCTCGAGGGCCACGGCGCAGTCACCCAGGACGACGGCGGGTGGGACCCGCTCGGCCCATCCCGGTTGCCCTTCACCGGCCTCGCGGACCCACTGCCCATGACGCATAGCCAGATCGCCGATGCGGTCGCCGCCTTTGGTGCGGCGGCGCAGCGCGCGCTCGACGCGGGGTTCGACGTGCTCGAGTTACACGCCGCCCACGGCTACCTGCTGCACGAGTTTCTTTCACCTCTCAGCAATGACCGCACCGACGAGTACGGAGGCTCGCTGGAGAACCGCGCGCGCATCGTCCTCGAGTCCCTCGCTCAGGTGCGGCGGGTCGCGGGCGACGACGTGCCCGTGCTGGTGCGGCTGTCCGCCACTGACTGGATGGAGCCAGAGGGATGGACGCTCGAGGACACGGTGACGCTGTCGGGGTGGCTGCGCGAGGCGGGGGCCGACCTGATCGACGTCTCCTCCGGAGGCAATGTGGCCGGCGCGCGCATCACTGTCGGCCCCGGCTACCAGGTGCCGTTCGCCGCGAAGGTGCGCGAAGGTGCGCAGATTCCCACCTGCGCGGTGGGCCTCATCACCGACCCGGACCTGGCGGAGCGCATCGTCGCCTCGGGTGAGGCCGATGCGGTGATGGCCGGGCGTGAGTTCCTGCGTGACCCGCACTTCGCGCTGCGCGCGGCTCACGAGCTCGGAGTGCCGCTCGACTACTGGCCCACGCAGTACGAGCGCGGCACCTTCGCCGACCGCCCCGCCTGAGCTCAGGCATGCGGATGCCCGGCGGTGATGGCTACCGCCGGGCATCCGCGTCGAAGCTCACTCGAACCGGGTCGACGCCAACTCTGTGGACCTTCGCACGGTGCCGAACGAGGCGGTGATGGCGACGGCCGCGATCACGATGGCAGAAGCGATCGCCAACCAGTATCCGGTGCCCGGCAGGGAGAACTGCAGGCCGCCTCCCAGCGCCTCCACCATGGCCCACGCCACGCCTAGTCCCAGCCCCGCCGAGGCCACCAGCGTGACCACGAGCGGCACTGCCGCTTCGATCGAGATCGTCGAGCGCAGTTGCCGCACCGGCATTCCGGCCAACCTCAGCAGTCCGAAGGTGCGCTTGCGGTCCAGCGCCGCAGCGACGGTCGCCACCGTGAGCGCCAGTGCCGAGATGCCGATGGCTATCCCCATGCCGATGTAGGCCATGACCGACAGATCCTCGAACTCTTGCGCGATGCCTACCGAGGCATACTCGGCACGCGTCTGCGGTGCGAGATCCGCATTGGCGCTGACATACAGAGCCGTGCGTACCCGCTCGACCGAGCTGTCCTGCCCATCGGTGACCACCACCACCTCCCGGAGCTCGTCGGTGGTCACCGTAGGCGCCGCGATCGCCGGGTCCACACCGGTGACCTCGCTGGCCCCTGGATCCGTGAGCATGCCGTACCTGTCGATGATCACGCCTGGGGCTTCCGGTAGACCGATGGCGCCGAGGGCCACGGCGTCCTCGCGGGACATCAGCACGCCTTCCGCGCCCCCCTCGGGCACGTATCCCAGCGCCACGTGCTCCACGCCCTCGACGGCTCGCAGTGCCTCTGCGACACCAACCGGGTCAGTTCCCGAGGCGACCATGCCCGCTACCGCGTCAGGATGCAACAGCCCCGGCTGGTCCTGCGGCGTCGCCGTGCCTTGGAGCGCCGTCGCCGCGCCTGCGAACACACTGACCACGAACACTGCGACCACCAGGCCGGCAACCGAGCGGAAGGTCTTACGCGGGTGGCGCTCGAGGCGTCCCGCGGCAACGACGGCCGATGCGCTTGAGGCAAAGCGGCGAAGTCCAGCACTTGCGGCGCGGGTGATCCACGGTCCAGCAAGGACGATCCCGAAGGCGATCATCGCGAAGCCGATGATCACGCCGAAGTTCAGGACATCCTCTGGCCCAATGCCCTGGGTGACCAAGTAAGTACTGGAGCCGAACAGTGCGATGCCGAGAACGAGCGGTGCCGCGTGCCAGCCAGTCACTGTCTTTTCTGCACGCTCGCGCGTGGCGCCAGGCGCGCCGACGTCGTCGCTGAACGCACGCCACCACGCCGTCAGCGCAGCCAACACCGTCACGCCAAGCACGGTGGCGATGGTCCACCCCAAAGAGGGCGTCAGGTCGTGGATGTACGACGTGGTGCCGTTGATGTTGAGTTGAGCTGCGAACGGACGCAGGGCTGCCGCCACTGCCACGCCGAGCACGCCGCCGACGAGCGACGCGGCCGCCATTTCCCAGGCGGATACCCATGCCACTGCGCGACGCCCCGCTCCGATCAACCGCACGGTCCCAAACCGTTCACGCCGCTCGGCGGCGCCAAGCTGGCTGACGATCGAGATCAGCAGCACGATGGGAACCAGAATCGCGATGGCACCCATCGAGAGCACTATTTGGTAGGTCCCCGCGCTGCCGGACCGCGGCTGCTCGGGAAAGCCGTCGCTGACCAGCGAGCCAGAGAGCGCCGCCACCGCATCCCATTCGTTGCCGGAGATGACTGCCAGTTGGGTGGGTCCCGCAAGCATCTCGTCGGGAAGAACGCCAACGCGCTGTCCGTAGCGGTTCTCCACCTGATGAGCGGGCACGGAATCGATCAGCTCGACCATTCCGGGTGAGGCGTAATACTCTCCGACAGCAGGAACGGGAAGCTCCCCGGGGAGAGCGACTGTGGTGTCCGCAGCGGTCGCGATGCGTAGCCAGACGACGGTCTCGCCATGAACTGTGTCCCACTGAGACCGCAACAGCATGGAGTCCGCGGTCTGCTCCGGGATCGCTAACTCACCGGCGTCATCCGCCTCGATCCACTCCCCGCGAGGCTCGACCCAGGCGCTCCTGGTGTCCCGGTCAGGCATGTGCAGGAATCCGCCCAGCAGGATCAGCAGCAGGCCCACACCCAAGGCGACGCCCGCCACGATTGCCGCGAGCCGCCGGTACGCCGACCCGCCCTGCAAGAGGAGCATGCGGGTGGCTGCGGGCTTCACGCGCGCACCTCGGCGCCCATGCCTGATAGCAGCCCGTCACGAACGATGACCTCGCGGTCGGCGTAGGCGGCAGTACGTGCATCGTGGGTGATGAGCACGACTGTGGTTCCGGCCTCGCGCACCACCTCGAGCATCGCGCCCAGCACGTTCTCGGAGCTGACGGAGTCGAGCGATCCCGTGGGCTCGTCGGCGAACAGCACCGCCGGGCGAGTGACGAGCGCACGCGCGATGGCGACGCGCTGTGCCTGGCCGCCAGACATCGCCCCTGGCGACTTGTCCGCTTGGTCGGCGAGCCCCAGGCGGTCCAACCACGCGATCGCCTGCGTGTTCGCGGCGCGGCGCGATCGCCCCGCCATGAGCAGCGGCAGTGCCACGTTGTCCGTGGCCGTCAGGTCCGGAAGCAGCTGGCCGAACTGGAACACGAAGCCGATCCGCTCAAGGCGCACCTTTGAACGCGCCTCAGCAGTCAGCCCGGTCAGGTCGGTGCCGTCAAGTATCACCGTGCCCGTGTCGGGTGCGAGGACGCCGGCCAGGCAGTGGACGAGGGTGGACTTTCCGGAGCCCGAAGGGCCCATGACGGCCAGCACCTCGCCGCGCTCGACGGTGAGGTCGATGCCGCGCAGGGCCTGGGTGGGTCCGAAGGACTTGGTGAGTCCGGTGGCAGTGATGATGGGGTCAGCCATGGTGGCGGACCTCCTTGTCTATGTCGTTCAGTCGAGCGCTGGTCAGGTCGATCCAGCGCAGGTCGGCCTCGATCTGGAAGAGGGCGTGGTCGATGGCAAGGCGGTCGAGCAGTGGCGCCCCGGCCTTGGCGGTAGTCAGCTCGCGCATGCGGGCCAAGTGGGAGTGACGCTGGATGTCGAGAAGCGCATCGGCGTCATCGTCGAGCACCAACGCAAGGATGGTCTTCGCAAAGAGGTTGGACTGCAGCGTCGGAGATGGGGTGTCGGGCTCGCGAAGCCAGGCCGCGAGCCGCTCGCGGCCGGCCGGCGTGACGGCGTAACGCTTGCGGTCGGGCCCAGCGCCCGGCTCCTTTCCGAGTTCCTCGATGAGCCCATCGCGGATCATGCGCGACAGCGTCGAGTAGATCTGGCCGAAGGCAATCGCCTTTGCGGAGCCAAAGATCGAGTCGTAGCGCGTCTTCAAGTCGTAGCCGTGGGTGGGCCCGGTGCTCATCAGGCCCAGGAGGGCGAGTGCTCTGTCCATGAGACGACTATACACCGGGTGTATACCCTGAGTGTCTATAGGAGATCACCCTGATTTGGCTCAGGGCTCGGAGTGCCCTGTACAGATCAGGAGACGCCAACGGGGGCCGAGGCGTTGTGCCTCGGCCCCCGCGGGACGACCAACCGTGACGTTGTCAGCTTCGGGGTGTGGCCCGCCTCAGGATCAGGTAGCCGATGACTCCACACGCAAGCGTCAAGGGAGCAGTCCACAGTGCCAGGCCGACCAGCGACGTACCGGTGAAGAACTCCCCCACCAAGGCCCAAGAGTCCGTCGCGGTCACGATCCACCCGGCGCCGACCAACACGATGGCCAGCGCAATGAAGAAGGCATACAGCCCATAGGCCGCCCACCTCACCCACACCGTCGCCACGGCGGCGCCGAGGAAGAAGAACAGCAGCAGCACCATCAGGTAGAGGAACCACAAGGTCGCGATCGGTGTGGAGTTGAGGCCAAGCGGAGCGAAGAACGCGGCGCTCATGCCCCACCCGTTGGTGGCGCGCTCGACGAGCACCAGAGCCACGGTGGCGGTCGAATAGAGCAACGACAGAACGATGAAGTAGAGGACAGAGCCCAGATAGAAGTCGCGCCGTGTCACCGAGAAACCGAGCGCGAACTTGAACGTGAGGTTCATCGCCTGGACGGCCACCACGGTCATGAAGAACACGATCCACGTGATCCCGCCGTTGTAAATGAGCCCGTCAGCTTCGACGTTGTCGATTCCCCCCGCGGCGGTCGCGACCATCAGCCAGATCGCCACGTTGATTCCGAAGATGATCCCAGTAATCACCCAAGGCAGCACCAGCGTCGGGAAGGGATTCGCCACGTGCATGCGCGCAACGTTCCAGATGCGCTGTGGCCACGTCGCAGCGGCGGGCGTGTGAGCCAGTTCGGTGGAGGTCATGCGCTTTGCTCCTCTGTGTCCATCGCGCCGCCGGTGCGGCTGACGATCAGTTCCTGCAGTGAGACGGGGCTGGCTTCGAGCCCGGCCGATGCGGCGGCTCGGCGATCCTCGGCGCTCAGCCCGGCCACGGTGACCGAGGCGATACCTCCGAGCGTGGTCCGGTCGAGGGTCTCGCGGCCGATCGAGAAGGCCTCGACGTCGGCGGCTCGACCCACGAGGGTCGTCGCCGTCGCCCGGAGCTCGTCTGCATTGGCGTCGATCACGATTCGACCGTGATCGATCACCACGACTCGCTCGAGCAGGTTGGCCGCCTCATTGATCAGGTGCGTCGACAGCACGACCGTGCGCGGGTGAGCGGTGTAGTCCTCGAGCAGCAGGTCGTAGAAGCGCTGACGGGCCACCGCGTCGAGGCCCGCGTAGGGCTCGTCGAGGAAGGTCAGCTCGGCCCGGGACGCGAGGCCCACAATCACGCCGATCGCGCTGCGCTGACCGCGAGACATCTTCTTCATGGGGCGGTCGAGGGGTGCGTCGAATGCGCGCACCATGCGCTGCGCGAACTCCGCATCCCACCGGTCGAAGAACCACGGCGCAGAACGCAGCACGTGCTTACCCTTGAAGTCGTCCGGGTACACCTGCGACTCCTTGATGAAGCACACCCGCCGCAGTGCGTGAGCGTTCTCCACTGGCGACTCGCCGAAGATGCGTGCGTGCCCCGAGGTGGCGAACTCATGCCCCGTGAGCAGCTGCATCATCGTCGTCTTGCCGGCGCCGTTGCGTCCCAGCAGGCCGTGGATGCCGCCCTCCTCGAGGGAGAACGTCACATCATCGACCGCGCGCACGCTGCCGAATGTCTTGGTGAGGCCCTGTGCCTCCACGATACGCGTCATCGCTCCATCTCCTTCTTGATCATGTCCTGTACGTCCTTCGTGCTGAGGCCCAGACTTCTTGCGCGGTCCGCCAGCGGCCGCACGTGAAGCTCGGTGAACTCGGCTCGCCTATCTGCCAGGAGACGGGCCCGCGCACCCTCCGCCACGAACATGCCGATGCCACGGCGCTTGTAGAGAATCCCCGCGTCCACGAGCAGATTCACTCCCTTGAGCGCCGTCGCCGGGTTGATGCGGTGGAACTGGGCGAGCTCGTTGATGGACGGCACCTGCGACTCCTCGGGCATCGAGCCGTCGAGAATCTGCGACTCGATACCCTCCGCGATCTGCAAGAAGATTGGCCGTCCGTCATCCACGATTCGCCCCCTCCGGTTCGGTCGCTGTGCATCGGTTAGTTACTTCACCAACTAACCAACCATGCCGGGTGCCTCATGTCAAGCCCTGCCCGCGCACCGGCCCAACATGCCTGGTTCGTCGGACCCGCGTCGTAGAGTGGGCGCCATGGCTGATACCCCCCTGGTCTGGATTGACTGCGAGATGACCGGTCTCGATACGACGGCCGATGCCCTCGTCGAGGTCGCATGCCTCGTCACCGATTCCGAACTCAACGTGCTCGGGGACGGCGTCCAGGTGGTGATCAAGCCCTCCGACGAGGCGCTCGCCCAGATGAGCGACTTCGTCCGCAACATGCACGTCGAGTCGGGACTGCTGCCCGAACTCGCCGGCGGAACGACGATGGAAGAGGCGCAGCGTCAGGTGCTCGAGTACGTGCGCGAGTACGTCCCTGTCGAGGGCAAGTCCCCTTTGGCGGGCAACACCGTGGGCATGGACCGTTTGTTTCTCGAGCGCGACATGCCCGAGTTGATGGCGCACCTGCATTACCGCGTGGTGGACGTCAGCTCCCTCAAGGAACTCGTGCGCCGCTGGTATCCGCGCGTGTTCTTCAACTCCCCGCCCAAGACCGGCGGTCACCGCGCCCTGGGGGACATCCAGGATTCGATCCGCGAGCTGAAGTATTACCGCGAGACGGTCCTCGTGCCGCTGCCGGGGCCGGACTCCGACGCGGCGAAGGCCGCGGCCGTGAAGGTGTCCCCCGCGAAATAGCTTCACGTCGACCGGGGGCACGGCGGCAGGGTATGATCTTCGCTGGCTCACATCGTGGGCCGATGGTGGCTATAGCTCAGGTGGTAGAGCACCTCGTTGTGGTCGAGGGGGTCGCGGGTTCAAGTCCCGTTAGCCACCCGCCAGTCAGAAGGGCCGTCCCGGTTGGGGCGGCCCTTCTGCGTTACCCCCCTCCACGGCGGCCCCCACCACGATGCCGGAGGGCCGCGGCGCAGGCTATCGTTGACTAATCGCCTACCCGCGCATCGTGCGTGCGTGCGGAACGGAGGAATGGATGCTCGCAGCGCTCACCGGCGCAGGCCTGTCTGCGGCCGCTGGACTCAACGCGTTCATCCCCCTCGTGCTGGTGGGCATCTTCGCCCGTTTCACGGAGTTCATTCAGTTGCCCAGCCACCTCGAGTGGCTCCAGTCCTGGCCGGCCATCATCATCTCGCTGGCGCTGCTGGTGGCGGAACTGATTATCGACAAGATTCCGGGCGTCGACCACGTCAACGACCTGATCCAGACCGCAGTACGACCGGTCGTCGGCGGCGTGATCTTCGCCGCGACTGCCGCCTCGACGGTGGTGGACCAGTCGAGCTTCTGGCAGGACAACCCCCTGATCGCCGGCTTGGTCGGTGCGGTGGTGGCCCTGCTCACCCACGTCGCCAAGGCCGCGTCGCGCCCCGCGGTGAATGCGACCACCGGCGGCACCGGCGCTCCCCTGGCGTCGTTCGCCGAGGACGCGATCTCCGTCGGGCTAGTGCTGATCGCCATCTTCGTGCCGGTGCTCGTCGTGTTCGTCTTCATCTTCATGGGAATCGCGGTCTACCGGATCGTCACGACCGGACGGCGGCGGCGCCGGCACCGCGAGATGCGCCAGGCGGAGGAGCGACTCGAACGCGAGTCGCACGAGGCCGAGGGCGGCATGGTCGCGTGGTGGCGGTCCAAGTGGCGGGAGCCGCGGCGCCTGTCGCGCTCCGCGCGCCACGCGTGGATCGACGGCACTGACGATGGGGACGACAGCGCGCGGACGCCGTCCTCGCCGCGCAGCCCACAGTCGCCTTAGCCCCCAGCCCGCTAGCCGGGGATCGCGCCAAAGTCCGCCAAGAAGTCCTCGACGAAGTCGTTCGCGGGGCTCGTGGTGACGTCCTCCGGAGTACCGATCTGCTCGACCGACCCGCCCTCGGAAAACACCGCGATGCGGTCCGCGAGAATGACGGCCTCGCGGATGTCATGAGTCACCATCATCACGGTGAGCCCCAACTGTCGCTGCAGGTCGCGGAACTCCTGCTGAAGGCTGCGTCGCCGCTGCGGGTCGACCGCCCCGAACGGCTCATCCATCAGCAGCACCGGGGGCTCGACCGCGAGCGCCCTGGCGACCCCCACCCGCTGGCGCTCTCCTCCCGACAACTCGTGCGGGTACCGGCCCCCATACGTCGAATGCGGCAGCCCCACCAGGTTGAGCAGCTCCTCGACCCGCTGCTGCCTGCGCGCCTTGTCCCACCGCAGCAGGCTTGGAACGGTCGCGACGTTCTGCGCGACCGTGCGGTGGGGGAACAGGCCCACGTGCTGAATCATGTAGCCGATGGACCGGCGCAGCTGCACCGCATCCTGCGCCATGATGTCCGCCCCGTCGACGGTGATGGTGCCAGAGGTGGGCTCCACCAGGCGATTGACCATGCGCAGCGTCGTGGACTTGCCGCAACCGGACGGGCCGACGAGGCACATGATCTCCCCCGGCGCGACCTCGAGGCTCAGGTCCTCGACGGCAACCGTGCCGTCGGGGTACTCCTTGCGGACGTGGGCGAAGGTGATGCCAGCGTGATCCATCCCGTCACGCTACCGCGTGCCACTGCCCGCCCCGCCGCGGTTCTCGCCGCCAAGGCCGGCGCCCTGTAGCGTCGGTGAGATGGACGCGCCCGAGAATCCGTGGCTCTCCCTGGATTACCTCGAGCGCAACTGGAGCGAGGTGTCAGAGCAGCTCGCCATCCACACCACGCTCACCCTGCAGGCCCTTGCCATCGCCTTCGCCATCGCGTTCCCGCTCGCCGTGATCGCCCGCCGCATACCGCGGCTGTCGACCCCGATCATGGGGGTGAGCGGAGTGCTCTACACGATCCCTTCGTTCGCACTGTTCGGGCTGCTCGCGCCGTTCACCGGGATTGGCCGCACCACGGTGCTCATTGGTCTCGTGGCCTACGCGCTGCTCGTGCTCGTACGCAACATCGTCGTGGGGCTGCAGGGAGTCGACCGGGACGTCACCGACGCGGCTCGCGGCATGGGCTACACCCCTATGCGGCTGCTGCTCCAGGTCGAGTTGCCCAACGCGCTGCCGTCCATCATCGCGGGCCTGCGCATCGCCGCCGTCAGCACAGTGGCGCTCGTGACCGTGGGGGTCGTGGTGGGCTACGGCGGGCTCGGCCAGCTGATGTTCCGCGGATTGCAGTCCGACTACCGGGCCCAAATCATGACCGCAACCCTGCTGTGCCTCGCGCTGGCGCTGGTGCTCGACCTGTTGCTGGCGCTCGCGGGCCGTCTCGCGATGCCGTGGGCGCGACGGAGGGCGGTCACATGAGCACGCTCAGCGACGCGTGGACGTACCTCACGACGGTGCAGAACTGGACGGGCAGTAGCGGGATCACCACGCCCACATTCGATGGCGGTTGGCGGTTCGCGCAGGACTCGATCATCGCGCTCACCCTCGAGCACCTGTGGATGAGTGTCGCGGCCGTGGTGCTCGCGGTGGCCGTCGCACTGCCGCTGGGAGTGTTCCTGGGCCACGTGCGCAAGGGGGGCGCCGCGACCGTGGTGATCTCCAACGTCAGCCGCGCCATCCCCACGCTCGCGCTGCTCACGTTGTTCGCGGCATCGGCCATCGGGTTCGGCAATAACGCGGTCATTCTTGCTGCGGCCATCTTCGCCTTCCCGCCGATCCTGTCCAACGCGTTCACGGGCATGGCGGACGTGGACCCCGACATCCGGGAGGCGGCTCTCGGGCAGGGCATGACTCGCTTTCAGGTCGCCACCCGGGTCGAGCTCCCGCTCGCCGTGCCGCTCATCGCGGCCGGCCTGCGCACCGCGACCGTCCAGACCGTCGCGACCATCCCGCTGGCGGCGCTCGTCGCGGGCGGCGGCATGGGCGTGATCATCAATACGGGACTCGCGACGCAGCGCTACGGCCAGGTGCTGGCCGGCGCGGTGCTGGTCGCAGGGGTCGCGCTCGCGACGGATGCGGTTATGGCGCGGATCCAGCACGCGCTCACTGCCGCCCCGCTGCGAGAGGCCGCTGCCGCGTCTACCTGACCCGCGCATCG